>DASTZI010000452.1:0-31212 GCA_035764385.1 Vicinamibacterales bacterium | reverse complement strand
AGCGCAGCGATCACGCGGGAGGCAACGCAAATTTCGCCAGGCTCGGCCGGCCGCTGGCCATCGCCCGAGCCGCGCAGGCGCGCGTCTTCATCGTCGGCTTCAGCTCGATTCTCGATCGTTTGAGCGACCCGAATTCCAAGCCGTCACTGCCCGACCAGGGATGGCCGAACGACGTGTACTCCGGACCGCAGAAGAATCTGTCGTTCAACGGCGAGGCCATTCAGATCTTTCATCAAGCGGCGACGACTGACGGCGACAGCATCGTGCTGTTCCGGCGCGCGGACGTGATTGCCACCGGCGACATTTTCGATCCGACCGAATACCCGATCATCGATCTGAAGAGCGGCGGCAGCCTGCAAGGGGTGCTGGAAGGATTGAATCGGCTGCGAGTGATGGCGGTTCCAGCGGACCACATGGAAAACGGGACGATGATCATTCCCGGCCATGGACGCGTCAGCGACGTCGCAGATCTCGACATCTACCATCAGATGGTGACGATCGTGCGCGACCGGCTGCAGGACATGATCAAGCGCGGGATGACGCTCGAGCAGGTGAAAGCCGCGAAGCCCACGCGCGATTACGACCCGGTCTACGGCCACAACACGGGGAGCTGGACGACGGATATGTTCATCGAGGCCGCGTATCGGAGCCTCAGCGCCAACGGAGCGCGTTCAAGTAACTAGGAGCGGTTCGCATGAAACCTGGATTGCTCGCCATCTGTTTTACGCTCGTTCTTTCCTCATCGACGTTTGCGCATCATTCGGCAACGGCTACTTACATCCGCGGACAGGTCGTCAAGATCGAAGGCACGCTGAAGGAGTTCGTCTGGCGCAACCCGCACTCCTTCATGAAGGTCGAGGCCACTGACGAAAAAGGCGAGAAGCAAATCTGGACCATCGAAGGCGCCGCGCCGCAACAACTCAGCGAAGGCGGCTTGACGGCGTCGACGCTCCGCGCAGGCGATAAGGTCATCGTCAGCGGATATCCCGGTCGCATCGCGGAGGATCACCGGATGCTGCTGCAGGTCCTCGAACGGCCGTCAGACGGCTTCAAGTATCACGGACCGGCCGCGAATTTCTGATCATGGACTCGCGTCGAGTTGTTCTGATCACCGTCGCGGCGTTGCTGCTGCTCTCGGCTCGTTTCGCCGCGCAGCGTTCAGCCGCCGCCCAGGCTGGTGCGCCAGGGTCAGCACGCGCGGCGGCGCCGGACGACTACACCGGTTACTGGGTGTCGGAGGTCACGGAGAAGTGGCGTTTCCGGATGCTGGTGCCGGACAAGAACGACTACATACAAGTTCCGCTCAACCCCGAAGGACGTCGAGTCGCGGCGTTGTGGGATCCAGCGAAAGATGAAGCCGGCGGCGAGGCGTGCCGATCGTACGGCGCGGCGGCGCTCCTGCAGGTACCCGGGCGACTGCACATCACCTGGCAGGACGACAACACGTTGCGTCTCGACACGGATTCCGGAACGCAGACGCGCCTGTTCCGTTTCGGCGGCTCGCCACCCGCCAATGAAAAGCCGTCATGGCAGGGCTATTCGGCCGCCACGTGGGGCGGAGACGAACCCAGAGATCGTCGCGATGGGCAAGGCGGACCAGTGCAGGACAAAGAAGGCCGGCTCGTCGTCGACAAGGCGCAGCAGAGAACGGCGGATTACCTCCAGGTCGTGACGACGCGCATGCGTCCAGGCTACCTGCAGAAGAACGGCGTCCCCTACAGCGCCAACGCGGTCGTCGAGGAATACTTCGACGTGTTTTCCGACCCGTACACCAAGAACACGTGGCTCGGCGTGACGACGATGGTCAACGATCCGCAGTACCTGATCGAGCCGCTCATCATGCACGCGCACTTCAAGAAACTTCCGGACGCATCCGGATGGGATCCGACGCCATGCAGAGCAAACGAACCGCGCTGATTCTCGTGCTCCTCCTCGTCGCAAGCCGACCCGCGCGCGCGCAGGTCGATGTGACGGGCGAATGGTCACCGCGTGTTTACAACACGCACATGGACATCGGCGACTACACAGGTATCCCGATCAACGAAGCGGGGCGACTGAGAGCGGAGAGCTGGCATCCTGATCAACTCGACCTTCCCGAAAACCTGTGCCGTCCGCATCCAATCGATATCGGGCTGCGCGTCTCCGTCTCGCAGCTGCGCATTACGACGGAAACGGACAACGAAACACGTCAGCCGGTCGGCTTGCGTCTTCACGTGGCGTGGCAGGAGCCGGAGCAGGTGATTTATATGGACGGGCGTCCGCAGCCGTCAGCGAACGCACCCCACAAATGGTCGGGATTTTCAACCGGGCACTGGGAGCGGAACACGCTCGTCTACACGACCACGCATCTGAAAGAGGCGTATCTCACGCGCACGGGCGTGCCGAAGAGCGAACGGGCGACGGTGACGACGCGGGTGCATCGCTACGGCAATCTTCTGACGATCGTCTTCATCATCAACGACCCGCTGTATCTGACGGCGCCGTACATCCGCGCGTCGAGCTGGATCTTCGATCCCACCCAGATCATTCCGCCGTTTCCGTGCGAAATCAGCCCGGACGGCACGATCATCGCCGCAGGCAAGGTGCCGAGCTTCATGCCAGGCAAGAACGATATCCTGGCCGACTTTGCCACCGAGTACGGGATCCCGCTCGAAGCCGCGCTGGGCGGTGAGGAAACGCTGTACCCCGAGTACATCAAGAAGATGAAGACGATGAAGGTCGCACCGCGCACCAGCACCGAGCACTATCGACGCGCGCAGTGAATGCGTCGCGTAAGGAAGGCGGCGATGAAGGCACTTCCGTCGGCGGTCGTCGCAATCGCGCTCGCGTGCGGCTGGGCGGGCGCGCACGTTCAGGCGCAGAGTGAGGTCACGCTGCTGGCCGTCGGGCCGATGCGTGCGCCCACGCAGAAGATCATCACGGGGTTCGAGGCAAAGACCGGCCGCAAAGTGAAAGTCACCTACGGCAACGGCGTCGAAACACGAAGAATGGTTGCGAAAGGGCAGCCGCTCGACGTGTCGCTCATCATCGCGCCGTTCCCGGGCGCACTCACCTCAGGGAGCATCGTCCTCAACAGCGCAACACCGATTGCGACCGTCCTCACCGCGGTTGGCGTGCCAAAGGGTCGGCCGAAGCCGGACATTTCGACGGCGGACGCACTGAAGAAAGCGCTCCTCGCCGCCAAACGAATTGGCTATGAGGATCCCGACTTCACCGTCGCGGGACAGGGGCCCTTGGAAGCGCTGACCAAGCTCGGAATCTTCGAACAGGTCGCGTCGAAAAGTGAGGTCGAACTTGGCCCGGGCGCGCAGGGGATTTCTCCCGAGGCCACGCGGAACACGGTCAAGACGGCGACGCGACTCGCAAACGGCGACATCGATATCGGGATGCTCATGCTGAGCGACATGCTTCCCGAGAAGGACAAATACGATATCGTCGGCGTCCTGCCACGAAATGTCACGGCGCCGGTTCCGGTTGTCGGCTTCATTTCCGCGCATGCAAGCGACCCGGCCGGCGCGAAGGCCCTCCTGGATTACCTCGCGTCCTCCGACGCGCAGGCGATCTGGAAGGAAGCGGGGTACGGCCCACCGGAGCACTGAACACGTCGAGATCACCATCACGAGGCGCGCAATGAAGATGCGGTCCGCAGTCTTGTTCTGTGTCCTCGTCGCCGGCTGCGGCGCGAGCGAGAGTGTGATCCCGTCGACCCCGAGCGGCCCGATGACTTTTTTCGTCACCAGCTCGCGGAGCGTGACGGGAAATCTTGGCGGCCTGAGCGGCGCCGACGCGACGTGCCAGCAGTTGGCCACGGCCGCCGGCGCGGGCGGCCACGAATGGCGCGCGTATCTCAGCGCCAATCGCGATCCAGCCAACGGCGGCAGACCCGTTGACGCCCGCAGCCGAATCGGCATCGGCCCGTGGCGCAACGCGAACGGCGTGCTCGTGGCGAGGAACCTCGACGAGCTGCATTCGCGCACGGGCGATGCGTCGCTCTTGATCGACGAAACCGGCCATCGGATCAACGGGCAGTGGCCCGGCTCGCCAGCGCCTGTGGAACACGACATCCTCACCGGCTCGAACGCCGATGGGACATTGATTCCCGACAAAACATGCAACGACTGGACGTCGCAGTCGTCCGCCATCAGCGCGCGCGTCGGTCACTCTGACGGCCTCGGGCCCGGAGCCAGCCCGGCGGGAGCCCTGTCGTCGTGGAATTCATCGCACGACAACGAAAGCTGCGCAAATACTGCTCCGCGCGGCGGCGCCGGGCGCCTCTACTGCTTCGCGCGAAACTGACGTCCCGCCCAGGCGGGCTACTGCCACCGCTTACGGCAACCTCCCCTCCTCGCCGTATCACGAAGACGCGGCTGCTTCGGTACGATGGCGACCTCGTGGGAGGCACCACAATGATTCGAATGAGCCGACCGATCGCCGCCGCCGTCATGTTTGTCCTCGTGCTGGGCGCCACTGCTGCCGCGCAGCAGCAGCCGGCCCGCAGCATCGTCAACATCACGGGCCAGCTGTATCGCGCGCAGAACGACAACCACTACACGGTGTTTCTGGTCACGTCCGAGGGCGTGATCATGAGCGACCCTATCAACCGCGACTTCTCGAGATGGCTGAAGAACGAAATCTCGACCCGGTTCCGTGTGCCGGTGCGGTACGTCGTCTACACGCACCGTGACTGGGACCATGCGTCCGGCGGCGTCGTGTTCGCCGACACGGCGCAGTTTATCGGACACGTGAACATGCTGGCCGGGCTTGCTCCGCCGGAAGGCAACCCGCCGATGCCTTCAGGGGATGCAGCGCTCGATACGAATCGCAACGGGGTCATTGAGCGGGCGGAGGCGAAAGGCAATAGTGCGATTGCCCAGCGGTTCGACCTGTTCGATTACAACCGCGACGGCATCGTGAACAGCGCGGAGATCGCGCGCGGATCTATCAGCGACGTGTACGCCCCGACCGTCACCTACTCGAGTGTGCACGAGATCACGCTCGGCGGCAAACGCGTCAGGATGGTCCCGCTCGGCGCCGCGCACTCCGATGACAGCGTCGTGCTGCATTTCCCGGATGAACGCGCCGTATTCAGCGCCGACATTCTGCAGGTCAAAAGGCTGCCTCAGGGCATCGCCCCGACCGTCGGCGCATACATCGACGCACTGAAAACAATCAACGCGATCGACTATGACCACGCGCTCACTGGGCACGCCCTTGCCGGCCGCAAGCAGGATGCGCTGGATCTGCAGCGCTACCTGGAGGAGCTTGCAACCGGCGTTGCCGCAGGCGTCGGTGCCGGCAAAAGCCTTTCCGACATTCAGCGCACGTTGACGCTCGACGGCTACAAGGGGTTCGAGCGATGGGACACGAGCCGGCAAGCTCATATCGCGTCCGTGTATGCGATGTTGAAGGGTTCTACCGCACAGACCGGAACGCGCTAGCCGCTCAACTCTCCAGCCGGTAGATTTCGCGCCGGCCGCTCTCGACGAGGTCGTGGTAGTCGGCCATCGTGTCGCGAAGACCCTCATTCGCCATGAGCTTCTGTTCCATGGCGAAGAAATCTTCGATGCTGGCGACCGTCGCCTCGGCGACGATCGTCCAAAAAGGTTGGGCCGTGACGTCGGTCAGGAGGCGCAGCGGTTCGTGTCCTGTGTCCTTCATGAGTGCAGAAATGCTCCTGAATTTCTCGAGCATCGGGCGCACCTTTCCGGGTTTGCAGTGCAGGACCTCACGGATCACATACATCGCTGTCCTCCTCTGAATCGTCGCCAACGCACTGAGAAGAACACAGCGATGGTCGGCTGACATCCGACGAACTACCCAAAATGGTCGTGTGCGGCAAATTGGGTAGTTCTGCGTACGTCAGTTAGATCAGATTGCGTTGGTACGCCCACGCCGTGGCGCCGGCACGGGTCGACACGCCGAGCTTGTCGAAGATGTTGCTGACATGGCGAGCCACCGTTCTTTCGCTGATGAACAGCGCCTCCGCGGTCTCACGGTTGGTTTTGCCGGCGGCAAGCAGACGAAGGACCTCGACCTCGCGATGGCTGAGCGCGCCGATCCGCGTGCGCGGAGCCTTGCTGGCCTGGTCCGCGATGTGTGCGAGGCATGACGCGGCGTTGAGCTGCTTGAACAGCTGTCGCGCAGCGTTGACGTGCAGATCGGAGCCATCCGCATCGCCGCAGCGTGTGCAGATGTTTGCCATGAGCAGACGCGTGTGCGCCTCCTCGTATCCCATCCCAAGCTCGCGCCATGTGTCGCAGGCGTGGCGCAGCGCCGCCGAGGCTCCCGCGACATCGTCGTGCGCAAGGAGAACCGCACCGTCCGCATGCGCGGATGCGGCAGACAGACGCGGGGTACCGATCGCGCGGGCAATCTCGGACAACTCTGAGGCAGCCGAGCGCGCATCCTCGCGTTCGCCGGCCGCGACGAAGATATCCACAGCTGCGATAAGGGGATCGACACGGCGCGCGCGCGCCCGCGTATCGCCAAGCACGGCACGAATGGACGAGGCGGCATCACCGATACGCCCCTGCGCACGACGAAGCAACGAGAGTCCGGGCTGGGGGTTGCGTCCGTACTCGTTGGCCCGTGTATACGCGGCTTCAGCTTTCGTGAACTCACCCCTGAGTCGATGGATCTCACCCAGTCGATAAAACGCCGTCCCCGCCATCGGATGCCGGGTCGACGTCAATAATCCGGACGCGTCGCGTGCGTCGCGCATCGCGTCGGACCATTCGCCGCGCAACTGCATGACCTCGGCGCGATAGAGCAGGCACTCGCCTCGATAGCGGATCAGATCCGACTGCTCTGCACACCAGCGTGCGAACGCGGTCGTCCACTCGAAGGCGCGTCGCACGTCGAAGATTTCCTGACACGCCTCGAGTACGCTGCAGTAGATATCGCCGGCCAGGATCGGCGCCACGTCACCGGCCATCACCGCAACCATCGCCTCATCGAGCAACGACACCCCCAGTGTGATGTTGCCAAGACGAATGATCGCGCGCCCGCGTCCGTGACAGGCCAGCGACGCCAGATCGCGATCACCGAATCGTCGGGCGATTTCGGCCGCCTCGGTGAATGTCGCGTCGGCTCCGGCAGGGTCGCCCGTGACCACGCGCCGGACGGCGACAGGCATCAGCAGGTATCCGCGTACGACCGAGTCGAGGTGAGCTTCGTCCAGAATCCGTTCGGCTCTGGCGAGCCATCCAGATGCCGGAGCACTGGCCCCACGCTGCAGCAGCCCGAACGCAAGCCAGAATGCAGACCATGCAGCTCGCTCGCGGTCGCCTCGATCGAGGAACGCCCGGTGGGCGCGAGCTCTGAAATCCTCGCTTTCCTCGTCGCGGCCCTTCAGATAGGCGGCTGTGGCGAGTCGTTCGAGGTCTTCGGCCTGCAGAGACGGCCCGGCTGTCTGCGCGTCAGCCATGTCGTGTCAACCAGCTTTCGGCGATGATTGTGCCGTTCGAGGAGAGTCTATGGCAATGCATGACGACCTGACTGTCAATCATTCGATGGTCTCGCACGAGGAATGGCTCTGCGACGAGGACGGTCGCGGTCCCTACTGGGTCCGGCGACGCGACGAGTACGATCGAAAGCGCCGGCGGTGCGCAGCCCGCTCGGACACAATAGACGAACAACGGGCGCGAGGACTAGAATCCCGGCGCTATGTCACACCAGCAGCCGCGACCCGCGCTCGATCGTCTTGAACTCGCCGCCGGCAATGGTCTGCTCCATCGCCGTGCGTTTCTGACCAGCGGCGCCACGCTGGCTGCGGCGATAACGGGTTACACGCTCAGCGACACAGCGGCCGCGCAGCAACTGGCCGACGCGCCGTGGAGCACGAAAGCCGGCATACCGATCCCCGAGTACGCCACCCCCTCGTCATTCGAGAAGCACGTCGTCCGGACGCTGACCAATCCGAAGGGCGAGCCGCGCACACAGCATGCACGCACCCCGCACCACTTGGTGAACGGCACGTTTACACCGAACGGACTGCATTTCGTGATCTCGCACTCGGGCGCACCCGATATCGATCCAGCGCAGCACCGTCTCGTGATTCATGGCCTGGTGAAACGGCCCCTTGAATTCACGCTCGATGCCCTCGGCCGTTATCCGATGCAATCGCGGATGGCGTTTGTCGAGTGCGGGGGCAACAGTGCGCCGCTGTTTTCGAACGAACCGATGAAGGCGGGCGTCCAGACGCTGCACGGTCTGGTGTCGTGTGCCGAGTGGACCGGCGTGATGCTGTCGACGCTGCTCGAAGAAGCCGGCATCGATTCCAGAGCGAAGTGGCTGATCGCCGAGGGGGCTGATTCGCTGGCGCTGAGCCGCAGTGTGCCGATGAGCAAAGCGCTCGACGACGCGATGATCGCCCTGTATCAGAACGGCGAGCGGCTGATGCCTGGCAATGGGTACCCGATGCGCCTGTTGTTGCCCGGTTGGGAAGGCAACATGAACGTGAAGTGGCTGCGACGAATCAAGCTCGTCGATCAGCCCGGGATGAGTTACTACGAAGCCCGGACCTACGCGCCGATTCTTCCCAACGGCAAGGCCTATCAGTTCTACTTCCTGCAGGAAGTGAAATCGTTCATTACCCATCCATCACCGGAACTGAAAATGAGCGGTGCCGGCTTCTACGAAATTTCAGGCGTGGCGTATTCGGCCAGCGGCCGCATTGCGAAGGTGATGGTCACGGCGGATGGCGGCAAGACGTGGGCGGAAGCCGCCCTGCAGGATCCGGTGCTGCCGAAAGCGTTCACGCGCTTCCGCCTGCCGTGGAAATGGGACGGTGGACCGGCAGTGCTGCAAAGCCGCGCCTGGGACGAGGCGGGTAACGTGCAGCCGACGCGCGCGGAAGTCATCGCGCGTCGTGGGCAGACGAAGACGCCGGTCACCAATCCGGCGGCGTTCCCGAGTCAGCACTATAACGGTCCGACCTCATGGGCCGTCACTCAAAGTGGGGAGATCACGCATGTCTATGCGTAGCGCTCTCTTCGCCCTTGCTCTGGCGACGCTCGCGGGATCGTACGCGCGCGTCTTTGCTCAGGACTCGCCCCATCTGGGCAAAGCGATCTCCGAGGCGGACGTCGCGGCGTGGGACATCAGCATCCTGCCCGACGGCACCGGGCTGCCGGCCGGCAGCGGCACGCCCGAACAGGGCTCGACGGTCTTCGCCGCGAAATGCGCCGTGTGCCATGGCGAGAACGGAAAGGGTGCCAGCGCGGCGGCGCTCGTCGGCGGTCAGCCGCTGACGAGCGGGATTGAAACGGCGAAGACCATCTCGAACTTCTGGCCGTACGCGACGACGCTCTTCGATTTCACGCGGCGGGCGATGCCGTGGCCGCGGCCACGGTCGTTGACCAACGACGAGGTCTACGCGTTGACGGCATTCATCCTGGCGCAGAACAAGATCATCGGCGCCAGCGACGTGATGAACGCGCAGACCCTGCCGAAGGTGAAGATGCCGAATCGCGACGGCTTCATCCCGCGATTCCCCGAACGAATCCCCTGACCGGCCGCATCGGATTCAACGATCGCGCGCGGCTCCGCGGGCCGTTGCGGCGCGAATCCGATCGGCTCGAGCGAGCAGCGCCTCGTCGCGCGTGCCGGTGCGAAGCGCGCGCTGCGACGCGGCGTACGCGTCCTTGACGCGGCCGGCCTTGTAATACGCCCACGCCAATGCATCTTCAGTAAAGATATCGTGTCGCTTCGCGGCGACGGCCTCGGCGATTGTCACGGCGTCTGACGTCTTGCGATCGTGGTCCGCCAGATACAGCGCGAGATTCGCCTCGGTCTGCACCATGCCCGGCCCCGCGAGATCCTCCGCCAACTGGTAGTAATGTTTCGACTGTGCGGCGTCACCGCGCGCGGCGTACAGGTCGCCGATCCGCGCCGCCAAATCGAGCGTCGGCGTTCGTTTGAGCTGCTCCAGGTAGATCGCCAGCGCTCCTTCACGATCACCGCGCGCGACGCGGACTTTGCCTTGTCCGATCATCGCAAGCGGATAGTTGGGAAAGAGAAACACGGCGCGCCGGAACTCGCGATCCGCATCATCCAATTTGTGCAGCTTCAGGGACAGCTCGCCTGTTTGCGCGGCGTACCAGGCCTGCGCCTCCGGATCGTTGGGAGCGGTGGCTTTTGCGGCCATCTGCATCGCGGCGAGCGCACCCTTTACGTCTCCCTGCAACTCACGCGCGTACGCCACGCGCGCGTACGCTCCTGCGTTGGGCCGCAGCGCCATCATCCTGTCGAACGCGTCGAAGGCGTCGGAGTACTCCCCGAGCTCGATCTGCGCGTCGCCCATCACCCCGTAGTTCCACGCATCGTCCGGCCGCAAATCTCGTGAGCGCCTCGCGATCTCCAGGGCGTCGCGAAAACGGTGCTGTGAAAGATAGATGGCACCGAGCATCCGAAGCACGTCGTACTGGCCGGGGTGTTCCTTCAACGCTGCGTTCAACACCTCGCTCGCTCGTCCGGCGGGTCTGCCGTCGTTGGTCGCGCGCGCTTGCCGCAGCAGCGCATCGGCTAAAAGTACGGCGGCACCCGTGTCATCGGGCTGCGCTCGCAGCCGCGCTTCCATGTCGTCAATCCGCTGCAACAGTCCGGAGGTTGACGTCGCGGGTGCACCGGGCATTCCCACGGCTGGCCCGATGCTCAGCGGTTCTGCATGTGGAGCCTTGTTGACGCGCGAAAGCACGTGCGGTGCAACCGCCGCAACGGTCGCACCGACAATCGCGACAGCGATCCATCGAAGTGCCGCGAGCCGCGCTGCGCGGCTCGCGTTTGGTGTCGTCATGCTACGGCACCTCGTAACCTTGATGCGGCACGGCCACGTACGGGAACTGCGTCAGGAACGCCTTATCGTTGGCATTCACGCCGTCACCCAGTTGATTGTTCGGAGCCTTGTTCGGCAGCCCCAGCAGGCCATGGAGAAACGAACCGTACCCTTCCGCGAAGGCTCTCAAGTCGATGTCGACGATGTCGTCCTCGAGTCGCCGGCCGTTCGGAAAACCGGCGAGATCAGCCTCGAGTACACCCAGGCGATTGCCAGACCCCACCGGCGCCGTCGGCGCGACCGCCGTGTTCAAGCGCAACAAATCGGCTCTCGCCTCACCAGTGAAATTGAGATTCGGCACTCCGGTCAGCAGAATGGCGACCAGATCCGCGCGGCCGGTCACGGTGATCGGCGATAACACACCCCCATAGAGCAGGTTTTCCAGGCGTGACACCTCGGGAGCACTGTAGAGGCGTTCGAACTGTCCGTCATCCTCGGGGTCGGTCCGGTTCCATCGATCTTTCAGACCGAGCGGAATCACAACTTCGTTGATCAACGGCTCGCCCAGTCGCGACACTTGCAAGAAAGGACCGCCGTCGTCGCTCGCGCCATCCTTGCGCAGGATGCGGACCTGTTGCCGGCTGGCACTGGCGTAGATGCCGATGTTGGTGTTCGGCGCGTGCACGAGTTGCGCGATCGGAACCTGGATCGCGATGGAATGGGTGTTGTACTTCGCAACCGCGTCGCGCCCCGCCTGCACCGGAAGGGGAATCAAGTGGAATGGGTTGAACGGTCGTAATCCGGCCAGATCGAAAATCGACCCGAGGTCGACGAAGAAGGGATCGTCACGCTGGCCAGCGAAGACACGAATCCCTCCCGGCAGATTCCGTACGGCCGCCGCCGCGAGCGCGTCGTAATTCGGCGTTGACCGCGGACCGATGTTGTCGGGCGGCGTCGGGAGATCGGCGCCGAGCACACTCGACCGTTCGGAGTTGCCCGGACCGTGTTGAACGAGCGTGACCGTGTAGGTCTGCGGCCGATTCCAGTTCGGATCGTCGAGCGACGCGATCGGACCCGTGTTGTACAGGAACGTCTCGGGGTTTCGGGTCTCGGTGTGGAATCGGAATTGATAGGTCAGATCTTCGCGGGCGTCGCCATCGTTGTCGATGTTGATCTCGTACAGGACGGTATCGTCGAAGGCTGGAAAGTTCGGTCCTCCGGCAGGCGACTCGAGCGGGATGTAGTTCGCGATGATTGTCACGGTATCCGGCCGATCAGGGCTTCGGAACGCGTAGAGGTCCGTGTTGTCCGCCATCGGATCCTGGCTGATGAGCGGCGCTTCACGGTGGCTGGATGCACGACCCGTCAGCATCAGGAAGCTGACGAGGAAGATAATGACGGAAGCAAAGAGAAGCGTTTTCTTCACAGAGATGCTCCTTTTCGGCCGGGAGTCAACCGCTGAATGTTCTTCAGTTTTGAACTACGTGCGCCGTACGAATTTGGATTTTGTGAAGAGAAGAGCGGGGCGTCGCCGAAAGGTCGGGCTAGCTATCGAGCAAGCTGAGGACGTCGTCGATTGAGACGGTACCGACTTCGGTTCCCTCGATCTCTTTCAGCCGCTCCTGATACGCATCGGCATCGTCGAACCGCTCGAAGCGCAGCCGGCCATTCGCGGCACGCGAGATCAAGACGTAAGGGTGTCCGGAGCGACGCTGCGGTTGCGGCGAGACGCCGAAAGCTCGATTCCGGACCATTGCCCGCTGTTATCGGCACGAACCGTCCGGATCAGTTGCCTGTTACCCGTCCGAGGCGCGGAATCCTCGTATCAGCGTCGTGAGCGCGCGACGCCACGCCTGCTTCTCCTTCCCGGCGGGAAGGATCGGCAGCGTGCGGCCGCGCAGTTCGGCGTTGGCAAGCCCTTCCATCATCGCTTCGATGGCGACGGTCGCTTCGTGAAGCGAGGTGCGTCCTAGAAGGCCAGCCTCCTCCAGCCGGCGGATCTTGGCCTGCAGCTGCGCAAAGGCGCGCTGACGCGCCGCGGTCACTTCCGGGCCGGCGCGAAGCGTCGGCGCGACCCGCTGGAACGCGATTCGGTACAACACCGGGTGGTCAAGCGCCAACCGCCGGAAGACTTTGACGGCGACGTCGAGCGCGTCGCGAACCGGATCGTCCGTTTCCGGCAGCTTCTCGATTTCCTTGTCGAGGAACTCGAAGGCCGTTTGCGCCAGGGCGTCGATCAACCCGTCCTTCGAACCGAACGTGCTGTAGACGGCACGCGTCGTGGTGTGTGCCGCGTCCGCGACGGCGCGGACCGACAGCGCGGCGAGCCCGTGTTCGGCCACGAGGCGCTCGGCCTCGGTGCGAAGCGATTCGCGCGTCGTCTCGTCGTGTTCTCGAGGGCGGCCCACGCTTGACAGATTATCGCAACACTGTTACGTTACGTCGTTACGAAACGACCGGGACAGCCGACCGGCAGGCTATGGAGGTGCGGACATGTACGTGGTTGTGCAGCATCGAATCAAGAATCCGCAGGTTGCGTTCTCGCGCGGCGAAAAGCTTATCAAGAACGAAGGAGCGCCCAAGGGCGTCCGCGGGCTCCAGTTCTATCCAAGCCGCGACGGCGCCGCGGTCACATGTCTCTGGGAAGCGCCGTCAGTGGAAACAGTGCAGCGCTACGTCGACTCGACGCTGGGAGATTCGAGCGAGAACGCCTGTTACGAGGTCGCGGAGGAGCAGGCCTTCTCGCTGCAACCGACCGGCATTCACGAACCAGCGGTCAGGCGATAAACACAACGACAAGAAAAGAGTCACGCAGTCTCTTTAGCAGCTGCTACACTCGAAGCTCAACCGTAACATTTGTGAGCTTATGCGTAGCTGGCAGCTGAAAGTGACCGTCGCCGGGCGCGTCGCCAGAGTGCGCGCCCGACGCGCTGGTGGCTGGCGCGTGCGCCTCAGCGAGACCGGTGGCGCGCTGGGCGCTGCCGAGATCCGCCCGTGGAACCCATTGCCCCTGCCTCCGCGTGGCGCACGTATCATCCTCCGCGGCCGCGTCCGCTACGACGACGAGCACGGCTGGTACGTCGTGGATCCATTGGAAGACTGGCAGGACGCAGGTCCTGCTTGATCATCCCTGTTTCCGCGGACTCTGTGGCGGCTCACCTTCACGCCCCACGCGCCGGCGTCGGGGCAAGATCGTCACGTTGTTCTGAACATCGTTGATCGCGGGGATCGCCCAGGCGATCTCTCCAATGTCGCGCTTGAGCCGTTTGTGAGGCACGCTGCCAGTCAACGTGGCGCGTCCTCCGTCGACGCGGACCTCCACTTCATTCGACGCTGGGAGGTACTCGAGCGCGTCGTAGATGAATTCCTCGATCTCGGTGTCGCTGGTCGGCCCCATCGGCTGCCCCCGTCGCATCGCAACCAACGTCAACAGTCGGTGAACAGTTGCGATCTCCGGAATGCCGAGAGGTGGAGCGCCGACGCCAAATGTCGCTGGTGCGATGCTCTGGCCGATGAAAGAGGGCGGCGCAACTCCCGGCGTCGCGCCACCGTATCCGTAAACCTCCTGCGCCAACGAAGGTGCGACCGTTTGCGGTCCCAGCGTCACATTCGGGATCGAACTCAGCGAGCCCGAACTGAGTGGTGGTCGAGTCGCAAAACCGAGTGGGAGCTGAAACCAGCCGAATCCCGGAGAGGAAATGCCGGGCGGCAATGGATTCGATCCGAAAAGCGGCTCCATCATGTGAATGCTCCTTCCTGTGTCCTGTCAATGCGACACGGCCCGCAGACGCGTAGTTGGCCGGGGCCGTGTCTTTCGAGTACGCGCGCCTACATCACATGACTCGGAAAGCTCTGCGGTCCGAACAGTGGTGTACCGAGGAACGGGCTGCTGAATCCTCCACCGATTCCTGCAGCTGGCTGACCGAACGGGATCTGCTGACTCTGAAGTTGTTGCTGAAGTTGCTGAAGCTGCTGCGGCACAAACTGAATGACGTGCTGAAGCTGGTGGAGCTGCTGCGGAATGACCTGAAGCAGCTGCTGAAGTTGCTGAAGCACCTGCTGCTGCTGCAACTGGAGATACTGCACCTGTTGAAGCTGCTGCGGCACGAAATGGAGCGACTGCTGCGGCATCTGCTGCTGCCAGGGGGATATGCCAAATCCCTGCGTGCCGTACGGCGTCGTTCCCGCGAGCTGTGAGTAGCTGATCGGTGATCCGAATGTCGAGAACGCTGGTGTCATTGGGCCTCCTTGGAATCGATACCGATTCGGACTTTCAGGATCCTCATCGCACGTAAGCGTACGCGTCTGAGTAGACGCGTAAGACTCTCGATTGGTCGTGTGTGTGTTGCCGTTGAAGGGGACGGTCGCGGCGGAGCAACGGACGTACCAAGGCTCGTGAACGCAGCGCATTCGAGTTCGTGGATCGCAATTCGAGATTGCGCAATCGAGCGTCGCGACGTGCGTCACGCTTGTAGCAAGTCGTGACGCGACCATTTCACGTGCCAAGAAAAATTGGCGCGATCCCCTACGACGTCTCTGTCAGTTGATTGAGCGTGTCGCGATCCCGCCAGCCTCGACCGTAACTAGCGGGTGACGTCCTGGAAATACGGCGGCAGATCTTTCTTCGTGTCGCGAAGGATTTCAACGATGGCGCGGCGGTCCGCCAGTGAGAGCGCGGCCCGATAGCGCGGATCCTGTTCCTGCCCTGACAACACTTCCCACATGCGTTTGTAGATCGCAGCCTTCGCCAGCGGGGGCAGCGCATCGAATGCCGGCGAGTAGATCAAGTAACTGCAGGGGTACTTCATCAAGCGGCGATTCAGATCCAACTCGTACAGCGAGCGCCCCTTGTTGTCGCGCGGCCCGCGTGCGGAGAACCGCTCCGCAAAACCCGAGTTGCCGTGGACGCGGTCTGTCAGCTTCGCTTCATCGATGAACAACAGGTAATCGACAACCTCGCTTGCGACGCCATTCATGACCGCCGTGATGCTCGCCTGCTGTTCCTGTGTCGCGGTCGTGCCGTGCAGCGTGGGATCCGTCGCGCGTGCTTCCCACGCCGCGCGTGTCAGCAGATTCGTCATGCCGGCCTGATGAGTCAAGACCAGGTGCGCAACTACATCGCTCGTGAGCGTGCGATAACCGTCGGCATCGAACAGCCCTTCCACCGACGTGAGCTCGCGAGTGGCATGTCCGTCAACGGCGGCGACCTGATTCCCCATGTGCTGCTGCGAACCTGTGCTGCCCGTGACAAACCAGCCGCCGAAACGCCGGTTCAGCGAATCGCTCTGATCAACGTGCCGCGGCAGGCCCGTGTACTGCGTGGGCTCGGGGCGCGTCGTGCTGAACATCAGCAAGCCCGGAACGCCGAGCGTGTTGCCCGTCACGTGACAGCCCAGGCAGATGAACGCGCGCTTGAATTGCGGCGGCCCTGTCGCATCGTCCTCGCGCTGGTCGAGGGTGTAGAACACGATTCCTTCGGTCTCGTCGTGCGCCGCCACTTCGAGAAGATCGCCGCCGCGAACCCAGCCGAGCGCCACGCGGTCGTTGAAGAACAGCGCGCGCGGGTTCTGCTCCGAAATACGCTTCCCCTGCAGGCTGACACGCGAGAACACCAACAACTGCGAATCGAGCGGAAGCTCCAGCGCCTCGAGCGCCGATCGCAGATAGCCGCTCCGGCTGTCGAATATGAACTTGAGGGTGCCTTGTTCCAGTCTCCTGTTCAGGTCCGAGACGACGTTGTTGACGGACGCGGTGGAATACTTGATGGCCGGATCGTCAGGCGATCCCATGAACGTGCCGGCGCGTTGCGCATCGACGGCGGCACGCATGCTCGCAAACAGGAAGAGGCAGAGGCCAACCGCTAGAAGAGATCTCCACATCGGCGCGTGCGCACGATCTTCCGTGTCTACCGTTCGTCCGTCAAGCCGGACGCGCAGGTGCGTCGAGACGGAACAGCCGGATCGCGTTTCCTTTCAGAATCCGGTCCCGGTCGACAGCAGGCAGCTTGAACTGTTCGACCACCGCGCTGGGGTACTCGATGTCTCTGGCGTTGAAGCTGTCGGTGCCGACGACGATGCGGTCCGATCCGACGAGGTTGAGAAGGAAGCGAAACCCTTCGGGGTGATAGGTGAGATAGTCGTAATGGAATCGGCGCACGTAGGTCTTGAATGGGTGTTGTAGCTTGGGCTGATTGCCGCCCATGTGATCCCGGAAGTGTTCCAGCCGCCCCGCGACATACGGGAACGCGCCGCCGGCATGCGGCAGCACAACTTCAAGCTTCGGATACTTGTCGAGCGTGCCGGTGCTGATGAATTTCGCCGCGAGGACCGCGTGGGCAAACGTGTTGTCGAGACCGTTGTCGGCTAGTCGTCGTCCGAACAGATCCGAGTTCAGGTTGTGAAAAAGGATCGGGAACCCCAGCTCCTCGATGCGCGCCAGCAACGGCGCAAACTCCGGCTGGAACAGGTAATCGCGATTGTCAATCGAGTCGGGCAGGTGAACGGCGCGCAGGCCGGGTTTCCCCGCAACCCGATCCAGTTCCTTTAACGCCGTCGCGGCGTCGCGGATCGGCAGCTCGATAGAGGCGATAAATCGATCGGGGAACGCGCGGTGCGCTTCGGCACCCGCGTCGTTGACGATCTGCGCGAGCCGCACTCCGTCTTCGGGCGTGACGATCTGCCACGGCATGCCGCCATTCAGCGTGAGCACGTGCATCTGGATGCCATGCTCGTCCATCCACTTGCGGCGTTGATCGATGTCGAGCTCAAGCGGATACGGATTCCCGAGAGGCTTTCCGAGATCCGCCATCGCCTTCGCGTATGGCGGCGGCACCCAATGCGCATGAAGATCGATCGCCACGGGGCGATTGGCTCGCGCGCTCGACGGCCGTGCATCCCACCACGGCTGCAGCGGCGCGTCCGCCGGTGCGGCGGTCGCAGGCTGCAGTGTCGCCATCGCGGCGAATCCGCCCGCACCCGCTTTGATGAACCTTCGCCGGCCAAGTACGCCGAGTACGAACGGTCGCGACACCGGTGGCTTGCTCATGACGTCCTCCGGAATGCAGCAAGATGCAGGTGGGAAATGTTCTTGGCGCGGGAGATTCGTGATTACGTGATTCGTGGTTTGAAATCTCAAATCACGAATCACGAATCACAAATCGCAAATCACAAATCGCTATTACTGCCCGCCGCCGCCGGCAGCGCCACCGGCTGCGCCGATCGGCAGCCCCTTATCGATCAATTCCTTCTCGCGAGTCTGCGCGCCCTTGACGACGTTCATGACGCCGTAGTTCGACTCGTGGCACGCAAACTCGAAGATCCCGGGAGGAACGCGCGGGATGTACGACTCGACGGACCATGGGCGCGTCCATGTGTGTGGATCCTCGAGCGTGTACTCATACTTGACCGTGGTCGGGTTCACGAGCGTGAACCGCTCGGTCATCTTGAGGTTTTCTGTCGATCCCTGGAAATTGGTCGCCGGCGTCTTGTCGTTGAAATTCGTCGTCAACACGACCAGCGTGTTCCCTTCCCAGTGACCGCGCGCAATACCAAGCCACGCATGGACGTTCGGCGGAGGCATCGGGCTTCCATCCAGCGGAATGATCCGAACGTCGGAATTCGATTGCGTGATGATCGCCACATAGCCTGGCGACTGCAGAATCTGGATCTCGGCCGTGACGCCGGCCTCGCTGCCGGTCGTGTTGACGGGATCGGGATTTCCGCCGCGCACGTACGGTCCGCCGGCGGCATTCCCGGTAATGCAGCGAGTGTAGGTGCTCGCGAGCGTTCGCACGCTGACTTCGGGCGCCCTGACGCGCGCCGCAGCTATACGGTCGGCGCGCCGCTTCTGCCCTTCGGCCGAAAGCGGAGGAATCCGTCCGTCCGGAGGATCGACGATCAACGACGTGCGCAGAGACGGGCGGATCGGGCTCTGCCACCCGTCCATGCCGTACTCCTTCCAGTCGTAGTGCACGTTCCTCGGATCGACTTCAGCATCCTGCCCGATCACCCGCGCGAGCTCGTTGATCGCTTCGTCCTCGGTGAACAACGGTTTGTCTTTCAGCCGCTCCGGACGCTGCAGGGGCGTATACGTAGCGACCAGATAGGTGCCGCTGATATCCGGATCGCCCCATGGTTTTTTGGGTGCAGCGAAGTTGGGAATCGGCTGGGCCAGCTTGAAGGCAGCTGCCGCCGCTTTGATGGCGGCCTGCGGGTCGGTGACTTTCTGATCGACCTGCTGCCGCTGCGCGCCGACAAACGACGCCCACGAAACGATGATGACGAGGGTGACCATGACCACCGCTACGTTCAATGGTCGAGTCATTGACACACCTCCTTGTGCGGCGCCTATTCTGTATCAGAATCCTCCTTCGCTGGTAGAAAGAAGTCAGGTATCGGGTATCAGGTATCAGGGGCGGCCTAGGTATCAGCCTTATACCTGGACCACCCCCGAAACCTGAAACCTGATACCTGATACCTGCCGACGCGACAGCGTCAGTGAGTCGCGTGCCCCCCGTGATTCGCGCAGGAAACGGCCGGATTCAAGGGGGTGAACACCCCATTCGGATTGGCGCGGTAGATCCAGACGTGGCGATCGAAGTGCGGCTCGAACATGTGAGCCTCGTCGATCGGCGTACTCGGATCGTCGATCATCGTGTCATACGGCACCCCGTGGAACGATGGCGGTTCCGCGTTGCCGGCCGCCTTCCAGGCCGCCGCGAACACGAGATTTTCAACGGCGACCAGTTCCATCGACCCGTCGGCCTGAGGCTCGTAAATGAGGATGCTCGGCTTCAGGAAGTCAGTGTGCATGCCCACGCCGTTGACGCGCGGTGACGGGGGCGCCGTGATCCCGAGGAGGTCAGGGCGGAAGTAGTGGATCCCCATCGCTCCCAACGCTGCCGGACGGCCCATCATCTCTGCCGTCTCGCACATGTTGAACGGGTCGCGAATGTAACCTTCCGCCAGGGCGACGTTCACGTCCAGGAACCGCTCCGTCGCCCGACGGACTTCTGCCAGCGTCGGTTCGCCGGGTCCTGGGGTGGTTCGCTCGCTGGCATTCGCCGTTCCGAGAGTTGTGACGGCACCCGCAAATAGAAGCGCAGCGAACGTGGCTTTGAACAGTTTTTGTCCAGTGGTCATGGAATCCTCCGTGTCTCCCGATCAGGGAACGCGTCAGACGGAGGAAAACCCCGCAATTGGAGCCCGAAATGCTTAGAAGGGGATGACCACGCCGGCGCCGAAGCGAAACGCGTTGCCGCCGTCGCTTCCGCCGACGCGCAGATATCCGGCGCTCACCCGCGCGGCAAGCGCACCGCTCAACCTGACGTTCACGCCGCCGTCCGCATCGAACGCGAAGTTGCTGTCCGATACGGACTGATCGATCAGCGTAAACGTGGTTCCGGCCACAGTCCTCTGCGCTTTTACGTGTCCCGTCCCATGAGCAAGACCAAACAATGCCTGGACATACGGCGTGAATGCCGGATTCTGCCTCGCGTTGAACCGAACGCCGCCCATAAACGTGTGCACGTCGAAGTTCACATCAACGTTGAAGGTGCTGCCCACCTGCGTGGTGTTCTCTTCAAAATGCTTGTAGTTGCCACCCACCTCGCCGACAACCGCGAACGTTCGGGTGAGATTGCCCGCTACGTCGACATACCATCCGAGCGGAAACGTCTGGCTTCCGGAGCTGGAGCTGGGCACATCGGGAAGGGTCAGCAGACGCCATCCAGCGGAAAACTCGCCCGCCGGCGCGTTCTGCGCGTGCGATGACGTCGCGTACCCGAACAACATCGCGATGCACAGAAGTGCGCGAACCGTGTTGGTGGATCTCATCGTGAACTCCTCGCCGCGCTTGCTGTCGAATCAACGCCGCGGCGTTCATCCTTATCGGCATCACGCGCGGCGCGCCCCATCAGCGTCGGCGCGCTTCCTCGCAGCGAAGGCAGCGATCTCGCGACGGGTGAGCAGCCGCCACTTACCGATCGGCAGGGAGCCGATGCTGATGGGACCAATCCTGATGCGTACGAGCTTCAGCACGCGAGCACCGAGCGCCTCGATCATTCGTCGCACCTGGCGATTTCTTCCTTCGGTCAGCGTGATTTCGAGGTGGGTGTACTTGCTGGAGTCGCGCAGCCGGCGGACCATCGCCGGCCGCGTCATGCCGTCATCCAGTTCGATTCCCTCGCGCAGCGTCTGCAAGTGGGCGTCGGTCAACACGGTTGATGCTTTGACGAGATACGTCTTGGGAACGTGCGACACCGGGTTGGTGACGCGCTCGGCAAACTGCGTGTCGTTGGTCATGAGGAGCAGACCCGACGTGTCGAGATCGAGCCGGCCGACGGGCGAGACAAACGTTCCGACGGCGGCGACGAGGTCGTACACAGTGGGCCGACCCTTCGGATCCTTGTAGGTCGTGAGATAGCCACGAGGTTTGTAGAGCAGTACGTAGACGCGTGCACGGGGTTCGAGCGGCTTGTCGTCCAGCCTCACGCGGTCGCGGTGCATGTCGATCCATCGATCGGGATCGCGCGTGATCGTCCCATTCACCTTCACGCGCCCCTGTGCCACCCACGCCCGCGCTTCGGTACGCGAACCGACACCAGCCTTCGACAGCACGCGCTCGAGGGTCTTCAGCGGACGTTTCACGTCTGTCATACAATCGCGCTCTTGGAGGGAATATGTCTTCGACGCACATTTTGCGGCACTTGCTCGCGGGCGGCGCGCTGACCCTCGCGTTTGCGGCGAGCGCAGCCGCTGCCGATCCGTTCACCCTGAAATCATCGACATTCAAAGACGGCCAGCTGATGCCCAAGAAGGTCGCCAATAACACGGCGAACAACGCGAACTGCGTCGGTGAGAACGTGTCGCCGCAGTTGTCGTGGACGGGCGCACCGGAGGGAACGAAGAGCTTCGCGCTCCTGATGGAGGATCCGGAAGGACGCGGGGGCGCAGGCGTCCATCACTGGGTGGCCTACGGAATCCCCCCGACGGTCACCAGCTTCGCCGAGGGCGAGGTGAGCAAACAGACAGAGAAGTACGTCGGCGGAAAGAGCACCCAGGGTGTCGGCAACTACTCGGGACCCTGCACGCCGCCAGGCTCGCCGCACCACTACACCTTCACCGTCATCGCGACCGACTTTGATCCGAAAGAGCTGCCGCCGGGCCTGACGCGCGACGAATTTCTCGCGAAGCTGGTCCCCGCAGGCGGAATGTCGCACTCCAAGGGTGCGGCAGGTCTGATCGGTTTGTTCGTGAAGCCGAATTAGTTCATCCAACGCCGCGGCCGCGGCCCGCAGGACAACGAAATGCGTGACGCGGCCCAATTTGTTTCCGTCCTGCCGCGGGTGTAGGATTCGACGCGAAATTCCTTCTTTCAGGGGCAAATATGACGCGTTTGAGCATCCGCGCGCTGTTGGCAGTTTCACTGGTAGCTGTGCCGCTCGTGGCATCGGCGCACCATTCGATCCAGGCGCAGTTCGACATCTACAAGACGATCCAGGTGACCGGCACCGTCGCGCGGATCGAGTTCATCAATCCGCACTCCTACCTGACCATCAACGTCAAGGAGGCCGACGGCAAGATGACCAAATGGGCCTTCGAGATGACGGGCCTTGCAGGCCTCCGCCGAGCCGGCTTGAGCCGCGCCGATCGCGGTGGCCTCAAGCCGGGAGACGCGCTGACGGTGATCGCGCTGGCCGCAAGGGACGGCTCGAACAGCGGTCTTGCGCAGGAACTGAAGATGGGCGACGGCCGCGTCTTCAAGCTGCTGGCCGACGCGCCCGATGCGCCAGCCGCAAACAGTCGCTGATTCACGAGAGGCCTTTATGGCGCTGAGCAGGCGAGTCATCACAACAACAGCCGCGCTCTGTTTCGCGACGGCAGTCGTGTTCGCGCAGAACCCCGCGCCGCGCGCGGGCCCGCGCACCGTCAACGCGCCGCCGAAACCGACCGGCGCAACACCGCGCACCGCCGACGGGCATCCGGATCTGACCGGCGTGTGGAACGGCCTTGGCGACAATCTGAACGGCGTGCCGAATCAGATAGCGAACAACGGCATCGCCATCGAAAGCGAGACGGTCGCGCGCGATCTGCACAGCGGACAGATAGTCACCGTCTTTCCACGCCTCAACAATCGTCCGCAGAACAACGAGCAGGCGGAACGCGCGGCGGCGCTGCTGCGGCGCAGCGGATCGAACCGGCCGATCTACAAGCCGGAATACTGGGACATGGTCAAGTACAACGACCACAATGCCAACGAAGAGGACCCGTCGAACAACTGCATGCCCGCCGGAATCCCTCGCGGCGCCATCCCGTCGTACATCGCTCAGTATCCGAACCACGTGATGTTCGTGTATCCGGGTCAGGGCGGCTTGATTGCAACGCAGACGATGTACCGGATGATTCCGACCGACGGCCGCAAGCACACGCCGCTGAAGGACCTCGACGGCACCTACACCGGTGAAAGCATCGCGCACTGGGACGGCGATACGCTCGTCGTTGACTCGTGGGGCTTCAACGCGAACACCTGGTTCGACCAGATCGGCGGCTACATGCACGGCGAAAACATGCATGTGATCGAGCGCTTCCGTCGTGAGGGCAATACGTTGACGTGGACCGCGACGGTCGAGGATTCCGACTACCTGCTCGAGCCGTGGACGACGACGCCGCGTGTGGCGCTGCTCAATCCCCGTCCCGATGCCATGCTGCCGGAATCACAGCCCTGCAGCGAGCGCGACCTCGCGCACATCGTCACGAAGGAACACCACTAATCATGAGAGCCCTCCTTTCCGCCGCATCGACCGTTGCGGTTGCCGCCGCGTTGAGCATGCCGGCGGTGCAGGCCCAGGGTGCGGCCGATCGCGCGAAGGTGCTCCGGGCCGCCGCGGACGCGCTGGGCATGGCGCGCTATTCCGATATCGGCGGCGCGAACACGCGGCTGCCCGGGATCGACATCGTCAACACGATGGAACTGCAGGGAAACGGCACGACCACCGACATGGGTGGGCGCCAGGCCAAGACGGACTTCCACGTCGCTCTTGGGTACAACCCGGTGGCCGCGCGGGTGGAGCTCACGCGCACACCTGATGGCAGCGCGGCGCAGCACACGATTGAAACCGTTCGTGACACGTACGCGTGGAACGAATCGGAAATCGGCGCGGGGCTGGTTCCGGGCAAGGGTGTTGCGACGCCCGCGATGACTGTCGTCCGCCAGCGGCTGCTGCTCATCTGGACGCTCCCCTACGGCGTCATCAAGGCCGCGTATGCGGCGGGCGATAAGACTGTGGTCTCGACGGAGGCGGGGGCAACGACCATCAGTGCTCCTCTCACCGGCCCGCTCGCGGGCATCACCGTGAAGGCGACGCTCGACGCCAACAACCTCATGACGAAGGTCGAGGCGCGGGCTGACAACCCTGCGCTCGCCAACCTGAATTCAGAGGTGGACTATTCCAATTACGCGGACCACGCGGAGGTGCTCACCGACGTCAAGACGCCGGGGCATGTCGTCGTCAAGCAGGGCGGCCGCACCGTTGTCGACATGACGGTGAAAACGTGGGAGACCAACAATCCGTATCTGGTATTCCCCGTCCCGCCGAATGTAAAGTCCGCGAGCGCATCGACGACGTCGCGCTGAGGCTGGTTGTAGTTAGTGGTTCGTACGACCACGAACCAACAACCACTGACCACTGGCCACCAACCCACGACCAACCACCAACCGGTGTTATATAGTCGCCGCATACGCACATGCTGCAACTGATGACCGCGCTGCACGACACAGCGTTTTCGACATGGCTGCGCGAAGCGGAAACGGTCTGGGCCTTTCCGACCGTCCTCACGATTCATACCTTCGGCATGATGCTCCTTGTCGGCTCCGCCTGGTTCGTCGACCTCCGCCTGCTTGGCGTGGCGCGGACGATCCCGATCGGACCGCTGCGGCCGCTGTTCCGCATCATGTGGTTCGCGTTCTGGATCAACCTGGCCACAGGGGTCCTTCTGTTCATCGCGGATCCGGAACGCAAGTCGACGTCGCTGCTCTTCGCCTTCAAGATGCTCCTGATCATCATCAATCTGCCGCTGCTCAAACGTCTTGAGCGCGCGATCTATCGCGAGAGCCCCGAACCGGTGGCCGTGAACGGCGGCATTAGACAGCTGGCTGCCGCGTCCGCGATGCTGTGGGCCGGAACGATCTTCGCCGGTCGTTTGCTCGGATACATGTAGCCTTTTTTATGGCAGACCTCATCACGCCGGCGAACCTCTCGCATCTTCATCTGCTGATCAACCATTTCCCGACCGTCGGGCTAATCATCGCGTTCCTGCTGCTTGTCGTCTCGATCGTGAGCGACAGCGAGGCGATGAAGGACGACACCATGAAGCCAACGGCGCTCGGCGTGCTGTTCGGCATCGCCGTCATGACGCTTCCGGTGTTCACGACGGGCCTCGCGGCGGAAGGTGCGATCGAAAAGCTTCCGGGAATCTCGCAACCGGCGATGATCGCCCATGAGGATTCTGCGCTGCTGGCGTTCATCGTGCTCGAGCTCGCGGGGATTGCGGCGTGGCTCGGCCTGTGGCGATGGCGGCGGACCCGCCGCGTCCCGCCAAGCCTCACGTTCGTCACGTTCGTGCTGGCGGCGCTTTCCCTCGGACTGATGACCGTCGCCGCCAATATCGGCGGCGCGATCCGCCATCCCGAGATTCTCGGAGACCCCAAGACGGAAGTCGCCCGCTCGATGTTCTCGGTGTCGAGCGCCGGCGTCGCGTTTTTCGTCAACGGACCCGGTCACCAGTGGGTGTGGCCGGCGCTCGAGAGCGCGCACTTTGTCGGGATGACGCTCTGGTTCGGTGTCCTGCTGCTCGCGAACCTGCGGTTGATGGGATGGTTCACCGGCATACCGTATCCGGCGCTGCATCGGATGCTGCCGTGGGCGTTGCTCGGCTTCGGCGTCAACGAGATCAGCGGCATGATGTTCTACCTCGCCACGCCGAAGGGCTACACGACCAACGTGGTGTTCTACTGGAAGCTGATCTTCCTGCTGCTCGCCGCCGCGGATCTGCTGTATCTGACCGTCTGGCCCGCGGCGTGGAAGACGGAAATTGGAACCGTCACGCATGTTCGCGAGCGCGCGATCGGCGCCTTCGCCCTCGTCACCTTCGTGGCCGTCATGTACTGCGGCCGCATGCTCCCGTTCCTGGGGAATTCCTTCTAATGTCGCTGGGCTGGTCGGTCGTACTCTTCAACTTCGGCGTCATCATCGTCGTCTACCTGATTGGCAGGTTCATCGACGCCGCAGCCGAACGGTACGACTTGATCCGGGACTCGAAGAAAGACTGAATCCGAACGATCATGTAGCGAGGGTTGGAACCGCCTGGCGCGATTCCGCCGCTTCGGTCTGCGCTCGAGCCACGACAGCCGCAAGCAGCCCGCATACCGCCGCAAACGACAGCCACAGGCCCGGCACCGCGCGATTGCCCGTCGTCTGAATCAGGTAGGTGCTGATGGCCGGCGTGAAGCCACCGAACAACGCCGCCGCGAGGCTGTACGCAAACGAAAAGCCCGTGGTACGGACGTCGACAGGCATGATCTCGGTGAGAAACACCACCATCGCGCCGTTGTAGCTGCCGTACAGGAATGAGAACCAGAGCTGCACGGCAAGCAGCTTCCAGAAGGTTGGCGAGTCGACCAGCCACAGCATGGCTGGGTACGCCGTCGCAATCATCAGCAGCGTGCAGCCGATGAGCAACGGTCGGCGCCCAATTCGATCCGATAAAGCGCCCATGACAGGAAGCCACACCAGGTTCGACGCGCCGACGCAGAGCGTGGCGATGAGGCTATCGGTGCTTGTCAGGTGCAACACGGCGCTGCCGAAGGTCGGCGTGTACGCCGTAATCATGTAGAACGACACGGTCGTCATCGTGACCATCAGCGTGCCAATGACGATCAGCGGCCAGTTCGTCACGAGCGATCGCAGGACTTCCGATGGCGGCGGTCGTCTCGATCGAGCGAGGAACTCGCCGGTTTCCTCGAGCGACCGGCGCAGGCGGACGAGAACCGGAATAATCCCGCAGCCGATGAGCAGCGGAACGCGCCAACCCCAGCTCGCCATTGCGGCCGGCGTCAGCGTCGAGGTGAGCATCACGCCGACCAGTGCCGCGAACATGACCGCGGCCTGCTGGCTCGCGGACTGCCAGCTGACATAGAAGCCTTTGTTCCCCGGCGTCGCGATCTCCGACAGATAAACCGAGACACCGCCAAGCTCCATGCCGGCCGAGAATCCCTGAAGCAGCCGTCCGGCCAGCACGAGGAGTGGCGCCACCAGACCGATGGTGGCATAGCCTGGCGTACACGCAATCGTCACGATGCCGATCGACATGAGGGTCAGCGTCAACATCAGGCCGGCGCGGCGTCCGTGCTTGTCCGTGTAGGCGCCGAGCACCAGAGCCCCAAGCGGCCGCATCAGGAAGCCCGCGCCAAAAGTCATCAGCGACAGCATCAGCGACGTGTAGGCATTCCCGCTCGGAAAGAAGGCGCGCCCAATCGCTGCCGCGTAGTACCCGAACACCATGAAGTCGTACATCTCCAGAAAGTTCCCGCTGGAGACGCGGGCGACGGCGTGAATACGTGCTTTCCGGTCGACGGGCATGGCGGGCATCCTATCGCGGCGCGGGCGGGGCGGATAGGCGTAATATCTGTGACCTGCCGACGGTCCGGGGGACACGGAAACGGAGGAGCGTCATGCGTGTGATTCGGCTCATTCTGGCAGCGGTGATTTTATGCGTTGCGGCGCCATCTTTCGCCCAGGAATGGGTCGAGTACTACAGCCGTGACGATCGGTTCCTCGTGAACTTTCCGAAGCAGCCGCAGGTGAGAGCGATCACCTATCACACCGAGTACGACCTAGACCTGCCCGCGCGTGTGCACAGCTACGAGGAAGGACCGAACCGATACTCGGTGACCGTCGTCGATTACAGCAACGTCGTGAAGATCCACGGCGATCAAGTGAAAGGATGCACGCTCTATCCAGACCAGTGCACCAATCAAGGGCCGAATGAGCTACGCGGAGCGCTCGACTACGCCGTGTGGAACTTCCTGAAACGGGACGCCAAGATCACCTATTACGGCTACGCCAACAGCGACCGCATCGAAGGGCGGCGCGTGCAGCTCACCAATCCGGACAAGTCAAAGACCTTCGCCTCGATCTACATGCACGAGAATCGTGTCTACATCACGGAGGCAACGGTACCTGCCAGCGCGCCTCCGCCGGCACTCTTTAATCAGTCGATGGGTTTTCTCGACAAGGACGGCGTCCGGGTGCGATACGAGTCGATTTACTCGAACCCGTACCCCGCGCCAGCGCGCGTACCCGGAGGACCGAATCGACCGATGGGGTGTGATTAGGTTCAGAGAGTTCAGTGGGTTCAGTAGGTCCCGTTCAGCGGGTTCAATGGGTTCCGTCGAATGAACCTCCAGAACAGGACCCCCTGAACCCAGTGAACCGATTGAACCCCATGAACCCAGTTAGCGGTTGTTACCAGCTCCCGTCCCCGGCTTGAACCCACCCGCTGATCCGTACTGATTGTCCTCGTTGCAGATGAATTCCATCAGATCGCCGGTGCCCGTCTGGCGATCGGGGCGCATCAGCCGCGCTTTGAACTGCAGCTTCACTGGACGCGCGAGCGCGCCGGGATCTTCGAGCGTGACGTCGTTGATGAGCGTCCCGTAGTTCGGCCGCGTGTAACGCTCGACGATGTGGAGCTGCTCGGTGTGGGGGGTTCCACGGCGATCGAACCAGAACTTGTCGTTGAAGCCGACCGTGTCGATGACGAGCGCGTCGCCGTCCCACCGGCCGATCGAGTGCCCGAGCCACGATGGAATGAACCCGGCAGGGTGTTTCCGTCCATCCATATAGACAACCCGATGCGCGCCGTCATCCATCAGCTCGTGCAGGATGTAGATGTGGCTCAGCCCCTTTGACGTGTAGCCCATCACGAACTTCCACGGGTACGGGTTGGTGCGCAGCACGCTCATCGGAAGGCACGCGGTGTATGGATCGTCCTGCGACCTGCGTTTGGCCTGCAGCTCTTTTGCCCACGGCAGGAGCGGCAGCTCGCCGGGCTTGAGTCCGCCGTCGCGCTCGATGTCGGCGACCGTTCCGCCGCCAACCCACGGACCGGTCAGATCGATATGACCGTCAGGCAACTTCGGAACGGGCTGGCTGTTGATCTCCGAGTCCTTCAGCACCGGAGTGCCGGGATTGATGAACTCGACGCCACCCTCGGCGGTCCTGCCATTGGGCGACGGCACGCCCCGCGTGAGGTCGCCGCCCTTCGGATCACTCTGCAGCTGCGCCGCGGATGTTGCGGCGACGAGGAATGCCAACGCGAATGCCATCAGTAGGTTTCTCACGACGCCCTTTCGTAAACTGCGGGATTATAACGTGATGCGGCTATTTCAGATTGATGCCTTCACCGACGCGCCCTTCAGCGGCAACCCCGCGGCGGTCTGCCTCCTCGACGGCGCGAACGTGGATGACACGTGGATGCAGCGCGTTGCCGCGGAGATGAACCTGTCGGAAACCGCCTTCGTCGACCGTCGCGACCACGACTGGTCCTTGCGGTGGTTCACGCCGACGATCGAGGTCGCGTTGTGCGGACACGCCACGCTGGCGACCGCACATGCCATGCTCGAGGAAGGGATCCTGCCTGCCGGCGGCACCGCCCGCTTCCATACCCAAAGCGGTCTTCTCAGCGCGACGCAGACAGGCGATGTGATCGAGCTCGATTTTCCGGCGACCGTCGCCGAACCATCGGCACCGCCAGACGGATTGATCGAGGCGCTCGGTATGCATCCCATGCATGTTGCGCGCAGCAAGTTCGATTACCTGGTCGAGCTGGCGACCGAAGACGACGTGCGCTCGCTGATGCCCGATGTCGCGATGCTGCGCCGCCTCCCCGTACGCGGCGTCATCGTCACGAGCCGCGGAAGCACGCCGGGTTTCGATTTCGTGTCACGGTTCTTCGCCCCCGGCTCCGGCGTCGACGAAGACCCCGTGACCGGCTCGGCGCATTGCGCGCTGGCGCCGTATTGGGCGCCGCGATTGGGAAAACGGCGCTTTACGGCATACCAGGCGTCGCCGCGCGGCGGCGTGATGCGGGTCACGCTCGCCGGCGATCGCGTGCTGCTCGCTGGCCATGCAGTGACGGTCTTTCGCGGCGAGCTGAGAGTATGATTTGTAGTCGGCAGGGGGCAATCGGCAGTCGGCCGCTGAAGACCGGTTCTTCCTGCCCACTGCCCACTGCCCACTGCCCACTGCCCACTGCCCACTGATTAGAGGTTCAACCATGAAACGAATGATCGTGCTCGGTGCATTGCTTGTCGTCGGCGGGCTGTCGATGGCGGTCGCTGCGCAGCAGGCCGCAAAGCAAGTCATCGACGTGCAGAAGGTCGCCGACAACTACTACGTGCTGACCAGCTCAACGCCGGGCAACGACGCGACGTTCAGCGGCGGCAATGTCGGTGTGTTCATCACGAACAACGGCGTTGTCCTGGTCGACACGAAGCTCGCCGGCTGGGGCCAGACGTTCCTCGATCGCGTGAAGTCGGTCACCACCAAGCCGGTGACGATGATCATCAACACGCATACGCACGGCGACCACACGGGCAATGACGACAAGTTCGGGACGAGTGTTGAAATCGTCGCGCAGGAAAATACGAAAACGAACATGGCGAAGATGGATGCCTTCAAGGGCGACAAGGCCGTGTTCCTGCCGAAGCGGACGTTCAAAGACAAGCTGACGCTTGGCAGCGGGAACGAACGGATCGATCTCTTCTACTTTGGCGCCGGCCACACCAACGGCGACGCGATGGTGTACTTCCCCGCGCTGCGCGTGCTGCAAACCGGGGATCTCTTTGCACGGAAAGACGCCCCGCGTATCGATCCCGCCAACGGCGGCAGCGGCATCGCCTACCCGCAGACGCTGTCGAAAGCCGTCGCCACGGTCAAAAACGTCGATGTCGTCGTCCCGGGCCACGCCCCACTCATGAAATGGAGCGACCTGCAGGAGTATCAGCGATACATCACGGATCTGCTGAACGAAGTGCAGACCGCCCGTCGCGCCGGCAAAAACGCGGACGCCGCGGCCGCATCGATCAATCTGACGGACAAGTACAAGGGCTACACGTCCGAGGGGCTGAAGCTGGCCGTCCAGGCAATCTACGCGGAGCTGGGCACGACGAAAACCCGCTAGCGATCGAAACGTCCGCCCGCCGGCGTAGGAGTTAGTCCTACTAAGCTTCACGCTATCTCCTTCGGTAGGGGCCGACCTTAGGGTCGGCCCGCGCGTTTGTAGGCGTCGCTCCTACACGTCGGCCCACCCACTAAGGTCCATCTCTGCTCATTCCGAGAAGTTATGTGAAAGGCCGCGCGTGGTCTTCGGCGTGCGGAC
>DASTZI010000451.1:0-5863 GCA_035764385.1 Vicinamibacterales bacterium | reverse complement strand
CTCAAGAAAGAGTTGCGCGGAGGACTGCAAGACTGATGACCATGGAGTTCGCAGACGATGTTCTCAACAGAGTCGAGCGAATCAGATCGGAAGTAGGTACGACGAATGCCGGTCACCCACGACATGTCGTGAGGAGATCTCACAAACCGGGTGTTGGCGGGGCTGCGAACGTGGGGAACACTCGGTCACGAAAATAATCGATCACCTGCGGTTTCACGTAGGTCGCGACAGTTGGATCCAAAAGCAAATGCGCGCCGATCTCCGCAAAGGCTTCGGCCGGAGAATCCAGCGCTCGCATTGACGGTAGCGCGATTTCAGGTCGTGTCGCGTAAACGCGGCCGGCATTCCAGGCGTCTTCGTATTGATTCATCGTAAGGAGTTGGGTGATCCGATTTGCGACATCGTGCTGAATGTGTTCTTCGGACTCGGTTACGTTGATCCGCTTCCAGCCATTGTCGGTGTGCACGAGCCCGATCAGCGATGCGAACTCGTCGTTGACCATTGAAAATCGTTCCCCGTGGTCGTCAATCGCGTGGAACAGTTCATGGACAAAGATCCGTGTCTGCAGGAGGTATTGACCTCGTTGGTCCCGCTGTCCACCCTTCTCGAAAAACCGGTCCGTCATTTCTATGAATGACCGACCATTTGATGGCGAGTGAAACGCGGCATTGACGATGTGAGAAATGGTGCCGTCGTTCTCGGTGCCCAAGGTGTACCGCTGAAGCACATCAGCACCGTGGTGTTGCGATTCCCGGATGACCGCCGCGCCGAGCGGCCGTTGCAGAACGTCGTCGATTGCCGTGTGAAGCGATTCAATCTCATGTCGCTTCCAAGATCGGGGGCCTCGCTCACGGCAAGTGAGGTCGGCAACATTGCACGTTCCCTCGAGAAGCCGGAATCCTCGATATTCGGCTTGCGCACGGCCCTTGGTTGACGCACCAGACTGAGGAGCGGTGACGAGTTTCGGTGACGCAGTGAGAGCTTGGAGAGAGACCAGAAACGCAGTAGCCGCAAACATCCGATAGGCCTTACTCACAGGCTTTCCTCGGAATGCACAATCCGTGCAAGAGCTACTAGCCCTCGTTGCGGGCCGCGGCCGTTCGCCTATTTGGTAACTCGTTCCCAGATGAACAGGGTCTCGACGACCGGCTTGTTGAGTTCGGCGTCGTCGACGCGCAAGGTCAATTTGTTTGGGCCTTGAAACGAGAACCACCGTCGCGTGGCCCGGCCGACTGCGTTGGGATTCTGATTGATGTCGTAGCGTCGATCCATATAGCCCTCTTTGGCGTGGATCTCGAGAGTGGCGCAGTACGAGTTGATGCCCCTGAGCGCGGTCAGCGCTTCTTCTGGCGTCGGCCCATTGTCAGACTTCCAGGTCGGCCGGTTCGGACTCATGGTGATGTAGCACATGTGCCTTGCCGTGGCGTCGAAAAATGCGTAGCCCTTGACGGTGATGCCATTCGCCCCCTGCCTCGTGGTGCCATCGGCCAGCCGTTGAGGGTTGGATACCAGCCGCCACATCCCGGCCAATTGCCGGGCCGTGTCGTCGACGTTGGATTGAGCCCGAGGTTCGCTACTGAGTTGCGTCGAGATGAGGATGGCGGACCATAAGATTGCCTTCTTCATGTCACACGCCAATCGTCGTCGCTTTGGCACTTCCGGCCGTCACCGACCGAACGATCAGGTCTATCGCCGCATCGAAGCCAAGGCTCATGGAGTTGATCGCGAGGTCGTAGCAGCGCGGATCGGTCCATTCGGATCCTGTCACCCCCCGAATAAATCGGGCCCGCTTCTGGTCCGACTCGCGCACCATTCGCGATGCCTGGGCGCGATCGGCGGTTTTGTAAATCTGCTGCACTCGATCGACGCGCCACTCGTCTGGAGCATGAACGAAGACCGTTACGACACCGGGACGCCCGCGCAGCATCTGGGCTGCTCCGCGTCCGACGATGATTGCGACGTGGTCGTCAACGATCTCTCGAATCAACCGATTCTCGATCCCAACGATCTCGCCTTCGTACAGCACCGTCGGAGACGGCGGAACATAGCCCGTCTCGAGAGTGCCGACCGAGAAGACGTTGCCCAGGCGCTCGAACCATGAATCCACACGGTGTTCATCTTTCGGATCATGCTCGTGCGCCTTCAGATACTCCGCTACGGCGCGGAGCATTTCACGATCGAAATATCGAAAGCCGAGGCGCTCGGCGACGGCCCGTCCGATGTACGAACCACCGCTTCCCTGTTGTCTCGAGATTGCAATGCACTTTGTATTTGGTAAGACCGACATGATGCCTCCTGCGCGCAGGGAGTTTAGCCTACCCCCGCGGCCTGCCAAAGGAGAGCACTTAAAGCGCGCGTACTCTTGTTCGACTGGCGCCGAGCGGCACCTGCAGGATGATCCGCTTGCCCTCGAGGACCATGCCGCCGCGATGGATCCCGTTGTTGTCGAAGAGGATCAGATTACCGTCGTCAGAGGTGAAGAAGTGTTCGGAGGCGAGCAGCGCCGCGACTTCCGGCATCGAGTCGTGCAGGTCGTTGCCGAATTCGGATTTCTTCTGCAGCGCCTTCGGCAGGGCCGAGAACAGCTCGCGCGTCTCGCGGTCGCACCGGTCGAGGCGTGAAATGTCGTTGGCTTTGCGAATGATGTCCTCGAGGAACCCGAGGCGGATCGCATTGGTGCCGAGCACGTACGAAAACGGGCCGGTCCGGTCGGTGACGTCGGTCAGATAGATCATGCACTTCACGCGACGGACGGAATCGATGTGCATATACGCCGTGCTCGGATCCGGCACGCCAGCATCGGCAAAGTGATTGCGCCAGTGCGCGTCCGTCGAGTCGTTGATCTGGAGATCGAGGTTTTTGATCTTGACGGCGTGACCCATATACGTTTCCGCCGCGCCAAGAATGCCTCGCGCCTTCAACGCCGTGCGTACGTCCTTGTAGAGTTGTTCGGCCTCGTCCTTCCCAATCGGCAGCGAGGTGTCCTGCCAGGTCCGCGCCTGCCCGGCGGGCGTTTGCGCCCTTCGCCCCTCGAGAGCGGCGACAAACGGTGCCGCACCCATGGAGATGCGCGCCATCTCCTCGCTGGTAAGGTGAACAGCTACGGCTCCGTTGCGGATCATGTCGCCCGCCAGAGCCGACTGACCGGGAGCAATCGCCGGCTGGAAGGAGTGCCGCTGCTTGTACCGCCTCACGGCCTGTTCCCGCAGGATCGGAAGTAGCCGCCGGAGTGCAGCCACGCGCGTCGACAACTTGGGGCTGCCAAACAATTTTCCGTACGCCGGATGCGTGGCGTAGTCGGTCGCGGGGATCCGGCTGATGTTCGCCGCCTTTGTGACCGTCTTCTCCTGCACCAGCGTCATGGCTTCTGAGTCTCCACCCCGGAACGCGCGGACCGCTCGTGCATTCCGGCACGCGTGTTTTAGGGCATCGTAGCACCGCGACGTACAGATTCTCAGCTTGTGAATTGACGGAAAGCCATCCTTCGACGACGTGGCGACACCTAATTTCTGCCGTCGCCGATAGTGGCAGATCAGCTGCTGAGTTTGCACACTGTTTACGAGAGCGCTGTCTCGATTACTCTTGCTTCGTCGTATGAATTCAGGAGCCCCGTTCCAGGACCATCACCATGCCGATCTTGTCCATCTCGCGGAGTGCCTTCGATCAGTTGCATCCCAACCGTGCCCCTTTGTGGATGCAAGAGGAAGTCGAGTGGTTCGTTGAACGATCCCGTGCGCTCATCGGCTATATCACGCGGCATCTAAACGGCGAGCGCGATCCTCAGTCAGAGAACTGGTCAATCGCGATCGAAGGGCGCGACGAGCGAGGTCAGTTCCATCTGATCGATTCGCACGGCCATCTTGCCAGCCAGCGTGACGCGCGGGCGCTGCTCGAGAAGAGGATGAACGAACTGCTGGCGAGCGGTCTGAAGGTATTTCCCAGACGCGCTGGTGCCCCGGCGCGCTGACCGCGGACTGCTGCTGTCGCAACCGTAGCTGTTCAGTCGTACTTCGTCGACGCGTGGGCTGTTGTCATCAGGCGACAGCCGAACGGTGTCTTACGCTGTCACGAGGTCGTTTGTCGGCCATCGGATACGGCACTGAATTTGGTGCATCACCGACTGAACCTACATCCCGCCCCGTCCGTTGGGAGCGGATCAGGGAACACGCTGGTGGTGAAATGGAACACCGTTGTCCGCAGTGCGCCTCGTTGCAAATGACCCGCGTCCGTGATGGCGACTTCGTCCTTGAATCGCGATGTGCGCGCTGCGGGCACTTGTCCGCTGATCCGCGTCTGTCGGTCGTCTTCCTCGACGGCAACAATGGGCGAAGACAGAAGCTGGTGCAGTGTCTCGAGCGCGAGGGGATTCCGGTGGTCTCCGCAGGCTCGGTCGCCGAACTCGAGGGGTGGCCTGTCGGCAAGGTGCTCGTGACCCCAGCGGCGTCGGTCACGCCGCTCTGGTTTGAGATGGGAGCAGCGCACGTCGTCGTTCTCGCCGATTCCGACGAGGAACGTGCGCTGGCGTCTGGATTCCAGCACGAACGTGCCACAGTCGCCAACGGCGATCCCGTTGCGCTGCTCGCCACCCTCCGCACCATCGCGAAATCGACGACGGCTCCGCCACCGCGGAATCATCCGCCGGAGCGGCGTTCAGGGCCTGCTGAGCGCCGGCACCACCCGCGGCATGACCGACGGTCATAATCCCCCTGCGAATAGAGCCGGCTTCGGTCCACTGATAGAATCACGTAGTTCTGGTTGGTGGACTCCACCAACCACTAACCGCCAACCACAACCAGATCGAGTGATATGAAGACCAAGCATCGCCGAGAGCTCAAACAGAACGACGTTGCCCAACTAGTGGCCGCCACGCGGGAATTTTTCGAGGGACACGGGCGGCAGCTGACGGGGTCGGTGGTCGCCATCGTCGTCGTTGGCATCGCCGTGTTCGGACTGCTCTCGTACCGCAACCGCGAGCAGGCGAAGGGCACGGAGCTTCTCGCACAGGCGACCGTTGTCCTCAATACGGCCGTCGTGCCCGTGAACGCCGAGACAAAGCCGGGCGATGCGCCGGCCGCGGCGGGAATCGGCGCGAAAGGCACCTTCTCGACCGAGACGCAGAAGCTGAACGCCGCGGTGCCAAAGCTGCGCGCCGCCGCTGACGCATATCCGGATACCGCGGCCGGTATTCAGGCCCGCTATCATCTCGCGGCATCGCTGGCGGCTCTCGGCCAGCAGAAAGAGGCGATCACCCAGTTCGATGAAGTCGTCCGCCGCGCTGGCACCGACAGTCTCTACGGCAGGATGGCGCAGTTCGGGAAGGCGGACGCGCAGTTCTCGTCAGGCCAGACCGACGGAGCCATTGCCACATGGAAGGAGCTGGCGGCGAAGAAGGATGCGAGCCTGCCCGAGGACGCGATCCTGATGCAGCTCGGACGCGCCTACCAGGCGAAGGGCAACACCGCCGATGCGAAGAAGACCTTTACCGACATCGTCGACCACCATCCCGATTCGCCGTACGTGGCGGAAGCGCGGAAGGAGCTGGATTCGCTCAAGGGCTAGTCGGCCAGTTTCTTCAATTCAGCGAGCAGCTCCAGCGCCTGACGCGGAGTTGTGTTGTCCACGTCGATCTCGCGGAGGCGGGCCGCGATTTCATTCTCCGCCGTCGAACCGTTGGCGAACAGCGCGAGCTGCGGAGATGGCGAATCGCCCGCCGATCCTGACAGCGTCGGCCGCCCGCCGCGTGATAGCTCATCGCGCTCCAGGCCGGTGAGGATGTGCCGCGCGCGGCCAATCACCTCCGATGGCAGGCCGGCCAGCCTCGCCACCTGGATGCCGTAACTACGGTCCGAACGGCCGGGCACGA
>DASTZI010000450.1:0-3109 GCA_035764385.1 Vicinamibacterales bacterium | reverse complement strand
CATCGACCTCACCTCGCTTGCCCACAGCGAGGACTTTCACGTCGACAATAATCCGCACCTGCCGACCTGCGAGGTACTCGCGGTGTTCGGGCATACCACCGGGCTACAGGAGCAGTCGGGCAACGACGACACGGCGAGCTGCATTCCCTAGCTAGTGTAGTTTGGATCACAAAATGGGATTTCTTGTCTACTCCTTCCGACGGTCGTGCGGCAGCGGCGGCGCAGTGGTGGCTTCGACGTGGCCGCGGCCCGCCGCGTTCGCCACTTTCTCGAACGCAAAGGCCATCCCCACGAGCTTGCCATCATCCCACGCGCGCCCCATCAACTGGATGTTGATCGGCTGGCCGTGGTTGTTGTATCCGGCGGGGAACGCGACCGTCGGGATTCCGTTGGCCGCACTCGGCGTGTCGCGTCGGCCGAAACTTCCCTTGCTGCCGCCGCCGTCGTTCAGGCTGATGTCGCTCAGGAGTCCCGGATAGACCACCGCGTCGACGCCGAGATGATCGGCGCCCGCGGTGTCCATCCAGGTTTTCGCCGTCGCCTGACGCCCTCGCCGGTAGTCGCGGAACACCTGCACTTCGGCGTCTGACATCCGCGGCGGGGGTGTCGCCGAGCAGGAGCTCGGATCCGGTCGCACGAACGCGACTTTCTTCTGCGAGCAGTTCACGTCCACCGGCGTGGAGATCCGGAACCCCTGCTCGGCCAGCTCGGGGTGAGTGTCGATGTAATGCCACCAGCCCTGGTCGCGGATGTTGCCGGCGGGCGCCTGCGGTGCCGGCGGGGTGTCGGTGCCACCCACCGTCACGCCCATCTCGACGATCGTCGCGCCGGCGTCCACGATGAGTTGCAGCGCCGCCTTCTCGGTATCGGTCGTGTTCGTCGTCCCAAACGGATCTACCCACGCAGACGGGACGTAGCCGATTCGTTTTCCGCGCAGCGCGGCGGGATCGAGCACCGATCGCCAGTCCGCGGGAGTGTGGCGGCCGGGCGCCGACGTTTCGGGATCGTCGGGATCGACGGCGACGACGACGTTCAACATATCGGCGAGATCGGGGACGGAGCGCGCCATGACGCCGCCGAAGTCGGTGAGATAGACGAGCGGCATGACGCCGGTGCCACTCTCGAGGCCGTCAGTCCCGCGCAGCGTCACCAGGCTTGCGGCACTCGAAGGCCCGTACAGCGAATCACCGGTCTGCGATCCCATCGCTCCTGCCGCAAGGTTGGCCGCGAGTGCGCTGGCCGAACCACCGCTCGACGCAATTGCCGATTTCGACGGATTGAACACATTCCACACCTGTCCCCACGCATCGTTGGAGTAGCCGCCGTAGGTCGCGTATTCCTCGAGCGCCGTCTTGCCGATGATCACGGCGCCGGCGGCGCGCAGCCGCGCGACCTGAAACGCGTCTCGCGCCGGACGAAATCCCGCAAAGGTCATGCTGCCGTTCGTCGTCGGCATGTCGAATGTGTCGTACAGATTCTTGACGGCGATCGGGATTCCGAGGAGCGGACCGCTGGCGCCCTTCCTTCTGGCAACGTCGGCGGCCGTTGCCTGCCGGATTGCATGCCGGGCCACGATTTCGAAGGCGTTGAACCCGAACGGCCCTTTGTCGTAGGCCTCGATGCGATCGAGATACGCTTCGGTGATCTCCCGCGACGTCGTGGTACCGGCTTCCATGTCGGCGCGAAGCTGGCCGATCGTCTTTCCGACGACGTCGTACTTCACTCTCGTCGTCAGCCTTTGCGCCGCCGGCACGGGCGGCTGCGCAACCTTGAGCGCGTTCCCGTGGTTCTTCATGCACGCGGCGACGTCGAAACCGCCGGCCGTCAGGGCGGCGACCTTGAAATTGTCGATCGAGCAGACCTCGGCCAACGTCAGATCGCGGATCTCGGGAGCGCTGGCAAGACTGCTGGCCGTGGCTTCAACCGCGGCGCGAACGCCAGCCGACGAGGTATCGGTGACCATCTGACCGAGGACGACGAAGTGCAGAAGCGATCGCGTCTTCCCCGGCTGCAGCGTGATCGTGTTCACGTAGGCCTGGAAGTTCGCTTCATGCCCGCTGTACGACAGCGGGTTGTTGAACGTGTCGAACAGCCAGTTGCCCGCAAAGGTCATCGCGCCGTTGAATGGTTCGGCCGGAGACGTGGGCGTGCCGAGCACCGTCACCTGCGGACCGCCCACCGGCGTCGATCCCGAGAGGGGTGTCGCGACCTCCACCCACGAGTCAGCGGCCGTCACGATGGCATCTCCACTGGACGTGTTCACGATCGCGCTCGAGTTGGCCGGCGCCGCGCCGCCAGCGGTACCGATTCCCGATTGACCACCGAATGCGACTTTGATCGTGATAGGCGCTCTCGTGGTGTTGGTGAAGCTGTCGAGCCAGCGGCCCCAGTTCGCGTTGCTGTTGATGTAGACCGACCGCGAAATCGTGATGCCACCAAGGTCGATCGACCGTGTCGTCGTGAATCGGTTGACGCCGTCGAAAGCCAGGCCGTAGCCGCGCATGATCTCGCCGTTCATCCGCGGCGACGGCGTTGTCTGCACGAGAACCTTGATTCCCGCGAACCCGTTGATCGAGGTGCTGTAAGGTGGAGTGACACAGTTGTTGAATAAGCAATCGCCCGGGCCGGTTTGTGTCGCGCGGATGCTGCCGGTGTCGACGCGCGGAGGAGCGGCGTCCTGAATGCCCCACCAGGTGCCGGTTGCGTCGGTGACGTAGTTGAACGCTCTCGCCGGACGAACCTGCCCGAGCGCGAGGAGCGACAAAGCGGTGAGCACATAGCGGATACTGATGAGCTCATTGCGGACTGTGCGCATGGCACCCCCTGGGGTGGTAAGTGGCGCGCATGATCCGCCCACGATAAACGAGTGTCAAGAAGCGCGAAGGAATTACAAGGGCGATTCGCCGTCGAGGGTGCTCGAACCGGCAGCGGGAGTGCGTGACAACGATGGGCGTCGGAGAAATGAGGTGTGGGCCGGTACAGATCCGGCCGTCGCTGGTCCACGCCAACCGATCATGAGCGAACGCGGAGCGAGGACTGCGAGACCGTCGACTACAATCGACTAATCGCGGAGGCAGCTGAAGTGCAGATCTACGGGAGCTCCGAGGCG
>DASTZI010000449.1:0-7831 GCA_035764385.1 Vicinamibacterales bacterium | reverse complement strand
GGAGTACGCCGAACGCATGATGGCGCGCCCGGAATGGCAGAATTGAAGAAACTCAGTCCGCTTACTTCTTTTCAGGTAGCAGAATGATGACGGCTGCTCGGATGTTCCACGTGGGTCCAAGATTTCCCAGGCCGCGTTCACTGACCACTTGATCCGGGTGCGCCGCAAAGGGCGCCACAGCCAGCTGATAGCTGGCGGGAAACGGCCCGAACTTGTCCAGCTTTTGGACTTCGAACATAAGCGGAACGATCCAACGGTCGTCGCCCTGAGCCTCCCAGTTGGCCGTCGTTTCTGAATTGAAGTTCAGCGTGACGGTACGGGTCGCCTGGTACGCGAGGAACGGCTGTAGCAACATGTGGTTCACGTCTTCGCGACGTCTGTCGCCGGCAACCGACCACGCCTGGTTCCACAACACGCCAATCGTCCACTTCCCCGTTTGTTGCAGCGCGACGGCGGTCGGACCGATGCTGAAATGTCCGCTGCCGATCGTTGGCTGATAACTCGACGGCGTCTCGAACACCGGGCCGACCCCCCACGTAAACCCGCTGTTGTTTCTCGGCGAGAAGAAGAACGACGTCGTCATATCGCCGACACCGAACGTCGAGACATCCCCGTCAAACAGAGGCGGCTGACCGATGAACGGCACGATCATGCGGAGGATCAGGTTCCAGTGGTCATTCAGCTTCAGCGGAATAACCGGCTGCACGTTCAGGATGAACGTGCTCAGTTCCAGCGGGCCGACGTGCTGATACCAGTTGAACTGGAACGGCACGCTGACCAGGTCTGAGATCGGATTGGACAGCTTCTTCGCCAGCTCCTCGCTCTCATCCGCTGCGGGCGCCGCCTGTTGTTGCGCGTCTGCGATGGAAGGCGGAAAGAAGCACAGATAGCTCGCAGCCAACACCCACACCAGCTTGTGTCTCACGAGATGCCTCCGTTCTGAGCGGGAAGCGCGGAGCAAGCAGAATGCCATGTGAAAGCCGCTGTCTCTCGTTACTAAATGCGATGAATCGCGGTTCGTTCAGCGTCCCAGGGCGAACTTCGTGAGCGGCGTCAGCGCCAGTGCATGCGAACGAATGAAGTCAAATACGTTCATGGTCTCGTTCCGCCCTCCAGACGTTCAGCCCTACTCGAACGTCTGTTGATCGCCTCTGGAATTCCCGAGACGACCAACAATGCATGAGCAGATTGAAAGGAAAGGCCCTTCATCTCTATCGAGCAGGCAGGACGACGAGCACCCGCTATGCCACCGCCGGCGGCGCGCAGATATTGGATATTCAAACCTGCTGAAGAAATATCGCGGTCAGACGTCGAAGGCGTTACGACGCCAACGGCAGTCACCAAAGATTGAGACGACGTTGGGGGGTAAGCGCTCTACGAGATCGCGCTTCTTTTTCGGGCAGCAGAAGGATGACGGATGCTCGGATGTTCCACGTGGGTCCAAGATCCGAGTGCGCCGGAAAGAAAGACTGGCCCAGAAACTAGCTGGCGGGAATCGGGCCGAACTTGTTCAGCTTAGAGACTTCAAAGAGAACCGGAACCGTCCACCGGTCGTCGCCGTGAGCCTCCCAGTTGGCCGTCGTTTCTGAAATGACGTTCAGCGTGATTGTTTTGGTCGCTTGGTACGCGAGGAACGGCGAAACCCCGTTCTAGTCGCCTCGAGGCTGACGCCTGGGTGCGCCGTCCGGGGCCACCCGCAGATACTGCGCCGGCCATGGCAGCTTCACACCGAGTTGCTGCGCGGCGTGCAGCGGGAAATACGGGTCGCGAAGCATCTCGCGCGCAAGCAGTACGCAATCCGCTTTTTCCTGTCTGATGATCTCGTCCGCCTGTTGCGCGGTGGTGATGAGGCCGACGGCTCCCGTCGCGATGTGTGCTTCGCGCCGGATCCGCTCCGCGAACGGCACTTGATAGCCCGGCCCGAGTCGAATCTGCTGATTCGAGGCGAGTCCGCCAGACGAGCAGTCGATCAGGTCGACGCCGTGCTCGCGGACGCGCCTGGCGAGTTCGACGGCTTCGTCGACATCCCATCCACCGGGAACCCAGTCGGTGGCGGAAATCCGCAGCCACAACGGCGAATGCTCCGGCCACACCTCGCGGACGGCGTCGCTCACCTCCACACAAAACCGGATCCGATTCTCGAACGATCCACCATAGCGATCGGTCCGCTTGTTCGTAATCGGAGACAGGAACTCGTGAATGAGATAGCCATGCGCACCGTGCAGCTCGAGCATGTCGAAGCCGGCATCGCGCGCTCGAATGGCCGCATCGCGGAATGCGTCGACAATGCCGCGGATTTCCTCGGTCTCCAGCGCGTGCGGGACTGGATACGTCTTCGAGAATGGTTCGCTGCCGGGCGCCACAGGAATCCAGCCGCCTTCTACTTCTGCGACCGCACTGCCTCCCTCCCACGGCCGTGCGGTGCTTCCTTTCCGTCCGGCGTGCGCGAGTTGCATGCCCGCAGCACTTCCCTGACCGTGAATGAAGCCAATGATCCGCTGCAGCATTTCGACGTGCGCATCCTTGTAGATGCCCAGGTCGTACGGGCTGATGCGTCCCTCGGCAGTAACGGCTGTCGCTTCAGTGATAACCAGCGCCGCACCTCCGACGGCTCGTGAGCCGAGGTGCACGAGATGCCAGTCGGTCGCGAAGCCGTCGACGCTCGAGTACTCGCACATCGGCGAGACGATGATGCGGTGGGGAAGCGTCAGACCTCGGGTCGTAAATGGATCGAAGAGGGAGGGCATTGGCGATTTGCGATGTGTGATTTGCGATTCGAATCCCGAGTCCCGATTCCCGGACTTACGCCGACGCCGATGGTTCGCCCTGGCTCGTCCGAACGGGTTCTGTCGCGAGCGCTCTGGGCGTCGTCACGGGCAGCGCGCGATACCTGCGCAGCTCCGGCGTCGCGGCGGCGAGCCAGGCAACGGCGAGCATACATCCGAGGCCTCCGCTCACGACCGAGAACGGCGCTCCGAGCCAATTCGCGACCGCACCTGCTTCCAGCTCCCCGAGTTGGGGACCGCCGACGAAGAACACCATATTCACCCCAATCATCCGGCCCCGCAGTCGATCCGGCGTCTCGAGCTGGCGAACGATATTGCGGATCACCATGCTGACGGTATCGGCGACGCCGGTGAGCGCGAGCGCCGAGAAGGTGATCCAGAAGGATCGTGAAAGGCCGAACATGACCGTGGCGAGCCCGTACAGGCCGACGGCCCAGAGCAGCACTGGCCCGCGGCGGTTGATACGGCTGGTTAGCAGCACCATCGCGGCGCTCATCATCGTCGCGCCGACCGCCGGCGCGGCATAGAGCCATCCGTAGCCGGTTGGGCCGACTTTCAGAATGTCCTGCGCGAATATCGGCAGCAGCGCGGTCGCCGACGAGAAGAACGTCGCAAAGAAGTCGAGCAGCATCGTCGAGCGGATCAGCGGTGAGCGGAAGACGAAGCGCAGCCCTTCGAGTGCCGCCTGCCACGACACGGGATCGTTACCGTGCTGTTCCGGGCGTCCCGGCACATCGCGCATCAGCAGGAGGGCGACGATCACCGCGGCAAACGAAACGGCGTTAATCATGTACGCCCAGCCGACGTTGGCCGAGGCGATCACGATGCCGCCGAGGGCAGGGCCGAGCACCTGCGACGTCTGCTGCATGATGGCGTTCAAGCTGATCGCATTGGGTAGATCCTGCCTCGGTACGAGGTTTGGCACGAGCGACTGCCGTGCCGGCAGATCGAATGCTCCGACGGCGGAGCTGAGCGCCGCCAGCGCGTATACAGGCCACACCGACGTGTTGCCGCTGAAGGCGAGCCACGCCAGACCGAGCGCCACGACCGCGGAGCCGCTTTGGGTCAGCAGCATCAGCTTGCGCCGATCGACGGCATCGGCAACGACGCCGCTGATCATCGAGAAGATGACGATCGGGACTACCCTCACGAGGCCGACGATCCCGAGGGCCAGGCCTTTGCGGTCCGCAGGGACGAGCAGCGACACGTTCCACAGCAGCGCCGCGTTCTGCATGAACGATCCGGTGAACGACAGCAGGAGGCCGATCCAGATCAGGCGGAAATTGCGATGACGGAGGACAGCTACGGCCGGGGGCAGCGCGCGCAAGCGTGACTATTTTATTTCGTTCGATCGATTTGCCGTGCCGACTCGGAGCATGAAAAACGGGCGTTGTAGAATACGAGGGTGCAGGATCTGGTCAGGCGCCTCCTGATCGAGCTCGGTGAGAATCCCGACCGGGAAGGGCTCGTCCGCACGCCGGCGCGCGTCGAACAGGCGCTGCGATTCCTGACCGCCGGGTACGACGCCGACATCGACGATGTCCTCAACGACGCACTGTTCACCGTCGATTACAACGAGATGGTGATCGTCAAGGACATCGATTTCTACTCGCTCTGTGAGCATCATCTCCTCCCCTTTTTCGGAAAGTGCCACGTCGCGTACATCCCGCGTAAACGGGTCATCGGTCTCAGCAAGATTCCGCGTCTGGTCGACGTCTTTGCGCGGCGGCTCCAGATCCAGGAACGGATGACCAATCAGATCGCCGAGACGATCCGCGAGAAGGTCGATCCGCTCGGCGTCGCGGTGGTGTGCGAGGGGACGCATCTCTGCATGTCGATGCGTGGGGTGGAGAAGCAGAATTCGTTCGCGATTACCAGCGCGATGCTGGGCGCGTTCAGGGACAACGCGCGCACGCGAATGGAATTCCTGGAGCTGGTGAAGGTACGCGGCCTGACCGCGACGTCGATGGTGCCCTCGCCGGGCCTTGCATGCATCAGCGATTGACCCACATGCTCAACGCGCAATGCTCACTGCTCAACGCCCAATCGTGGTTGCATGCGGCATTGGGCGTTGCGCTGGTTGCCGTCGCGGCGTGGGTGCCGCTCGTCGCGCAAACCGGCTCGACATCACGTCCGGGCGCGCAGTCGACCCCTCAGACGCGCACGCCGCCACGAACGCCCGCACGCACGCCGGCACGCCGGCCGGCACCGCTGCCGCCGCTCAAGACGGAGGAGGCCGCGATCATGTGTCCGAATCCGCTCGGGCAGGGCGTGCAGACCCACCGCAGCTTCTGCGACGTGCTGACGGGTCGCGATCCGGCAGAGGGGATTCTCGTGGACATCCCGCCGCATGTCGGAACGGCGCGAATCAGCTTCGACCTGCATAATCGGCACATGTACTCCGAGGAGCTGATCAAGTCGAACCGCGCGTACCGACGCTACACCGCCACGGTTGGCGTGCTGACGATGGACAACACACTGCTGTCGCGGGCGGTTGTGCAGAACGAATTCCGCGCGGCGAGTGATCTCGTCGATCGCATCGGCGGTGGCGCAGGCCCAGGCGGTGTCAAAGCCGTCGCGCCGACCGGCACCGAGCCAATTTCGATTGAAATTCCCGAGGGAGAAGAGCGGGTCACCATCCTTGGGGAAAAGCTGATCGTGGAGCGGGTGGACGGTGTCGACAACTTCCAGCTGCCCGGCCAGCCGGTCGCCATCGTCAGCAACGTCATGCTCGAATATCGGCCCGCGCCGCCGAAACGAACGCCGACTCCGGCTCGTCGACGGTGAGCTCCAGTTCGCCGCGGGCGGAACTCCTCTCGATCGTCGTACCTGTCTATAACGAGGTTCGAACGGTTCGCTCGGTGATCGACCGGCTGATCGCCATCGATCTGCCCGTCGCCCGCGAAATCATCGTCGTGAACGACGGCTCGACCGACGGAACCCGGGAAGTCCTGGACGGTATCGGGATTCAGGACTCGGGATTCAGGAGTCCGGAGCCGGCAGCCGGTAGCCGGCAGTCGGTAGCCACGATCAGAGTCATTCACGCCGAACCGAACGCCGGTAAGGGAGCCGCCATTCGCCGCGGGTTCAGCGAAGCCAAGGGCACGATCGTCGCCATCCAGGACGCGGATCTCGAGCTCGATCCGCAGCAACTCTCAATGCTGGTTGCGCCAATCCTGCACGGCGAAGCCGAGGTCGTGTACGGTTCGCGATTCCTCGCCGGACGTCCAGCGGCGCCCTGGCTCACGATCGCCGCCAATCGGGCGCTGACGACGGCGACCAACGTCCTGTTCGGGTCTTCGATTACCGACATGGAGACCTGCTACAAAATCATGCGCACCGAGGTCGCGCGCTCGCTCCAGCTCGACGCCAATCGGTTCGACATCGAGCCGCAAATCACGGCTCGCGTGCTGCGGCACGGCCATCGGATTCACGAGCTGCCGGTGAAATTCGAGCCCCGGTCGCGCGCACAGGGCAAGAAGATCGGCTGGCGCGACGGCGTGCGGGCGCTCGAAGTGCTGTTCAAGGAGAGGTTTCGCTGAAATTCGCGCTTGCTGCATTGCTCTTCGCCGTCTTTGCAGCAGGCATCCGTTGGGGAACGTTTGCGGCCGGTGGCTCCGACTCGTACTGCTACGTCCACCAGGCGTATGCATGGGCGACGGGCCACCTGCGGGTTGTCGACCCGCTCGCGCTCGAGGCACCGTGGCCTGATGCGCCGCTGACGTTTGCGCCTGCGGGACACATCCCGTCACCGGTCGTTCGCGGCGCAACCGCGCCGATCTGTCCCGCCGGACTCTCGCTCGCGATGGTGCCCCTTGTTTGGGCTGGAGAGGCGGGAGCCAGCCCGTCTCGCCTGCCGTTCATCGTGGTGCCCCTCTTTGGCGTGCTGCTCGTCTGGTCGACATACGCGCTCGGCGCTCGATTCTCGCGGCGCGTGGGGTTGGCGTCGGCGCTTCTTGTTGCCTGCAGTCCCGTGTTCTTGTTCCAGTTGATGCAGCCGATGAGCGATGTGCCCGCCGCGGCTCTGTGGGGGCTCGCCACCGCCACCGCAACGAGTGGCAAGCGCCGCTCACCGCTTCTAGCCGGGCTCGCCTCGAGCGCCGCGATCGTGGTCCGACCGAACCTGCTGCCGATGGGCGTCGTGCTCGGGCTGTTCCTGCTCGTCCGGCCCGAACGCCTGTGGCGTGAGCGCGCCCGCGATGCGGTGATGTTCGCCGCCGCATCGCTGCCCGGGTGCCTTCTCGTGGCGATCGTGCAGACGATGTTCTACGGATCGCCGCTGCGTTCCGGCTACGGCACGTTGTCGACGCTGTTCGCCGCCGAGCACATTGTTCCGAACGCCCTCCAATACGTCACATGGATGTGGCAGTCGCATGGGTTTGTGTGGCTGCTCGCCCTTGCAGCGCCCTTTCTGCTTCCAGGCTGGCTCACCACCCTGTTGCTGTCGCTCGTCATCGTCAATCTCGCGTGCTACCTGCCGTACGCGGTATTCAACGACTGGTGGTACTTGCGCTTTCTATTACCGGCGATTGCCGTTCTGTTTGTGATGGCGATGAGTGTTGTCGATGCCCTGTTTCATTTGTGGCCTCTCAAGACAAGCCATAAAGGCTTGTCCTACGGGTGTGGGGTGATCGTGTTCGCGATCGTCATCTGTGTGTTCTTCATCCGCGAGGCGCGCGCCCGGAGCGTATTCGACTTGCAACGTTTCGAAGCGCGGTACGAGCGTGCGGGGCTGTACGTCGACTCGCATCTCCCGCCCGATGCACTGGTCGTTACCAGCTGGGAGAGCGGCAGCGTCCGTTACTACGGCCATCGCAACACGCTCGTGTGGGACGCACTCGATCCGGCCTGGCTCGATCGTGCGATCGCCTATGTGCGTATGCGCGGCTACGAACCGTACCTGTTGTTTGAACGGTGGGAGGAACCAGCCTTCCGTCAGCGATTTGCCGGCAGCACGATCGCGAAGCTCGATTGGCCGCCCACGGCGGAAATCGCGGGGCAGGTACGAATCTATAGACCCGAGGATAGGCAACGCTACTTGAGCG
>DASTZI010000448.1:0-2414 GCA_035764385.1 Vicinamibacterales bacterium | reverse complement strand
CGGCCCGTCCTGTGCGGTGAATTCCCGCCCGCGCCTCAGCGGGATTCCGAGCGTGCGGAAATAATCCGGGCCGACGGCGTTGAAGTTGAACGCCATCCTCTCACCGGGTTGCGGCTGATATCCCTCGATCGTCGCTCCGCTGATCCAGAAGCTGTCGCTGAACGCCACGATGTTGACGAGGCTGACGGCCTCCACGCCCGGCAGCAGGGCGACGCGCTCCGAGAGCGTTGAGATGAATTGACGTCCGCGTGGCTGGTCGTATCCGTTCTGCCCGAGGTCGAACGACGCGGTCACGACCTTCGCCGGCTCCAGGCCCGGGTCGATCGCCTGCAGCGCTCGCAGACTCCTGATGCAGAGCGCCGCGCCGATCAGCACGACGAGTGACAGCGCGACCTGCGTGACGACCAGTACGCTGCGGAGCCCGCGCCCGCCGCCGGCCACGCTTCGCGTGGTTCGATTCAGTACCGCGAGGAAGTCAGGCTTCGACGCCTGCAGCGCGGGCACCAGCGAGAACACCATCCCGGTGACCAGCGACAAACCGAGCGTGAACGCGAGCGTCCGCGCGTCGAGGCTACCATCGACCGTGCGGGGGACGAAGGCGGTCTGCTGCTGAATGCCCATCAGCAGACCGGTGAACCAGGAGGCGAACAGCAGGCCGGCACCGCCGCCAATCGTCGCCAGGATCGTGCTTTCCGTTAGCAACTGCCGGACAATCCGGAAGCTGCTGGCGCCGATCGCGAGCCGCACAGCGATTTCGTTCCGCCGGGCCGAGGCGCGGGCGAGCAGCAGATTCGCCACATTCGCGCACGCGATCAACAGCACGAAACCCACGACACCCATCATCAGTTTCAGTGGAAGCGAGAGGTCGCGAACACGATCCGTGTGTCCGCGGCTGCCGTCCATGAGGAGGAGGCTCGCGGCCTCGCCCCGCTCCTTGGAGTCCTTGGGGCCCGGAGCCGACTGGCCCGGCTCGTCCGCGATGATGGAGAGCGCCGCTTGTGCCTGCTCGCGACTCACGTTCGGCTTCAGCCGCCCGATGAGGCGGAGAAAGCCGAAATTCGGATTGGAAAGGGCACCGCGGTTCCCGGGCTGCACCTGCGCCTGCATCATCACTGGCACGTACACATCGGTCACGGTTCCCCGTGTCGTCCCCGTGAACGCCGACGGAGCGACACCAACGACCGTATATGGGTAGGCATTGATCGTGACCGTTTTCCCCAGCACCGTCGGATCCGCGCCGAATCGCCGGTGCCACAGACCATGGCCGATCACAACGACGGCATGCGTGCCGGGCGTCTTGTCTTCGTCAACGAGAAAGAAACGTCCCAACGCGGGTTGTACGCCCAGCACCGAGAAGTAATTACCAGAGACGATCTGACCAGTCACGCGTTCGCTGTGAGTGCCGTCGGTCAGACTGAAGGTCCGCTGAAAGTAGGCGACGATTCCGGCGAGGACATCGTTGTTGTCGCGCAGGTTGGCGTACGCCGGGTACGAGAAGATGCTGGGGTCGCCCTCCGCATTGCTCACGAGCGCGACGAGCTGCTCCGGCCGCCCCACAGGCAGCGTGCGGATCAACACCCTGTCGAGCAGCGTGAAGATCGCCGTGTTCGCACCGATGCCGAGCGCCAGCGTGAGTACGGCAACGGCCGTGAAGCCGGGGTGCCGGAGCAGCATCCGGGCACCATAGCGCAGGTCTTGATACACGTCCGCCTCCAGTCGTTTGCGTTGCAGCCAGACCGCGTCCCAGAACGCGCTCGTGCTGCGCCGGACCAGGTCGAGCTTGTTGCGCCAGTCGAGACGATCCCAATCGGCGAGCAGCATCTCGCGATAGCGCAGTTCGGTCTCCCACTCCTGCCGCCAGTCGGCGCGTAGCTGGCGTGGCACGATGACGCCGACAAGCGCAATCAGCCGCAGGTGCGGTTGAGCGAAGAGGTGTTTCCAGCGAGCGAGTAGCGCCACGGCGAACCGCCTGTTACGCGCGCGAGGGTTTGGCGGTGCGGGACTTGGGCGGTTGCGTTTGTTCCAGCAATCGGTAGCGCTTGACGGCCTCAACAAGCACCGCGCGTCCTGAGCGCGTCAGTTCGTAATACTTCCGCGCGGGACGCGGCGCGGCCTGCGCGACACGTGGCTCTTCCCACTTCGAGGAGAGATGTCCGGCCTCCTCGAGTCGCCGCAACGCAGGGTAGACCGTTCCGCCTGGCATTCCCGTGATATCGATGATGTCGAACCCGTACCGATAGCCGTTGTCGACGGCCTGCAGGATGACGGTTGTCGCGTAAGTGAGAGAGCCTTTAGCCACACCAAACTCCTTCGTGACGTAGGAAGAAGACTGTCTAGATAGTAATCTATATAGCATCCGACCGTCAAGCGATAGCACCTCACGAAATGAAGTCCTCCTTCCGCCTCCCCCGGTC
>DASTZI010000447.1:0-10047 GCA_035764385.1 Vicinamibacterales bacterium | reverse complement strand
GGCCGCCGAGTACTACCCGGGGATCTACTGGTTCTCGATGCTGAAGATTCCGGGCGCCGCCGACTTCGGCGGCGAGGGACGGATCCCGAAGGGGATCACGCAGTCAGCGTGGCTGAATCAGATGAAGAACAACGGCTGCGTCGGCTGCCATCAGCTCGGGCAGAAAGCCACCCGGACGATTCCGCAGGCATTCGGCACATTCAACTCCTCGTCTGCCGCGTGGCTGCGCCGTGTGAGCTCTGGACAGTCCGGGCAGCAGATGACGGAGCAGCTGCTGTCGCTCGGACCGCTTGGCGCACAAATGCTCGGCGACTGGACGGACCGCATTGCGAAAGGCGAGCTGCCGCGGACCAAGCCGACGCGGCCGCAGGGGATCGAGCGCAACGTCGTCGTCACGCTCGAAGGGCTGGGCGACGACAAGCACTACCTGCACGACATCATCGCGACCGACAAACGGAAGCCGACCGTCAACGCGTACGGACCGCTGTACGGGTCGCCTGAATACAGCACCGATACGCTGCCGGTCCTCGATCCCGTGAAGCACACGATGACGACGTTCCACGCAACGGTGCTCGATCCGCAAATGCCGCTCAGCCTCGGGCCCGGGCACGCGGCAGGTCTGAAGGCGATGGCGCCGTCGGCGTACTGGGGCGAGGAGCAGATCTGGGACACGCGCGTCAATAACCACAACTCGATGGTCGACGCAAAGGGGCGTGTGTGGCTCGCGGCGTCGACGCGTGGGCGCGAGAATCCGGCGTACTGTCTGCCGGGTTCCGATCATCCATCGGCGAAGGCTTTCCCGATCAAGGAATCGCTGCGCCAGGCGGCGGTGTGGGATGCGAAGGCGGGCAAGTACACGCCGCTCAACCTCTGTTTCGGGACGCATCACCCGGAATTCGGGTTCGACGCGAACGAGACCGTCTGGTTCAGCGGCGGCGGCAACGTCCTCGGATGGATCAACACGAAGATGTACGACCAGACCGGCGACATCGTGAAGTCGCAGGGATGGACGGCGTTCGTGCTCGACACCAACGGCAACGGCAAGCGCGACGCGTACGTCGAGCCGAATCAGCCGGTGGATCCGACCAAGGACAAGCGGATGGATGTGGGGTTCTACGCGATCATGCCGCACCCGAAAGACGGATCGATCTGGGGCTCCTATCGCGGCAACCCGGGCGCCGTCGTCCGCGTCGTGCTCGGCAGCAATCCGTCGGAAACGGCGATCACCGAGGTCTACAACGTTCCCGCACCGGGTTTCGGCGTGCGCGGCGGCGACATCGACTCAAAGGGCGTGGTCTGGGTGTCGCTGGCGAGCGGTCACCTGGGCGCATTCGACCGCAGCAAGTGCAAAGCTCCACTCAACGGACCGAAGGCGACCGGCGATCACTGCCCCGAAGGCTGGACCTTCTACAAGTATCCCGGTCCCGGCTTCGAGGGGATCGGCGACAACAGCGCGGAAGCGAGCTATTACAGCTGGGTGGATCAGCACAACACGTCGGGCCTCGGCGCCGACGTGCCGGTTTCGACCGGCAACGAGAACGACGGTCTGATCGCGCTCAAGGACGGCAAGATGATCGTGCTGCGCGTTCCGTATCCGATGGGCTTCTACGCGAAAGGGCTCGATGGCCGCATCGACGATCCGAATGCGGGATGGAAGGGACGCGGCCTCTGGGCCGCTGCCGGCGATCGCACGCCGTGGTTGAAGGAAGGCGGCAAGGGCTCGACGCCATTCGCCGCGCACTTCCAGGTGCGACCCGATCCGCTGGCGAAATAGCGATGAAACGGACTCTGGCGATCGCGTTCGTCGCGCTCTGCTTCACCGCCATTCGCGTCAGCGGTCAGGGCGATACACCGCCGCCCTGGGCGTACCCGCAGGCGCAAAGCCAGCAGCGCCCACCCGACGATGGCAAGGTGCATCACCTCGAGGGGAGCGCCGGCGCGTTCACGGCGACGCAGATCAATGATCCGTTCGCGCCGCCCGACTGGTATCCCAACGAGCATCCACCTATGCCGGAGGTCGTGGCCCACGGTCGCAAACCCGATCTCCGTGCGTGCGGCCAGTGCCACCTGCCACACGGCGTTGGTCATCCCGAATCCGCCAGCGTTGCGGGCCTTCCCGCCGATTACATCGTCGAGCAGATGCACGCGTACCGCGACGGTCGTCGTAAAAGCTCTGTCGGCAATTCGATCATGATCGCACTGTCGAAAGCGGCCACCGAGGAGGAGATGCGTACGGCGGCCGAGTACTACGCCTCGATGAAGATGAAACCGTGGCTGCGGATCGTCGAAGCAGACATGGTGCCGACGACGTTCGTCGGCGCCGGCAACATGCGGTTCGCGATGACCGACGGCAAGATGGAGCCGATCGGACAGCGCATCATCGAGCTGCCTGAAGACGCCGAGAAGGCGGAGCTTCGGGACGGCCACTCGGGGTTTGTCGCGTACGTTCCGAAAGGGAGCATCGCCAAAGGCGAGGAGCTCGCGACAACCGGCGGCGATCACGTCGTCAACGGCAAGATCGTCAAAGGAAAAACCGTCGCATGCGCCGTGTGCCACGGCCCGCAGCTCAAAGGCCTTGGCAATGTGCCGAGCCTCGCGGGCCGGTCACCTATTTATCTGGTCCGGCAGTTGTACGACTTCAAGCATGGCGCGCGGTCAGGGAAAGAAGTCGCGCTGATGGTGCCTGTGGTGGTCGGTCTCACACCGGACGACATGGTGAATCTCGCGGCCTACATCTCGTCGCGGCAACCCTGACGGGCGGGATTCGGGACTCGGGATTCGGGATTCGGGATTCGGGATTCGAGGAGGCAGCATGAGGATTCGGATCGGCGGACCGCTGTTCCTGTTGGCGTGTGTCTTCTCGGTTCCTGCGTTTGGGGCGCCGTGCGATCAACTGGCAGCGCTCGCGCTGAAAGACGCCACCGTCACCTCGGCACGGCTGGTGTCGACAGGTGAGTTCGTGCCGCCGAGCGCTACGGAAGGCACTGCTGCCAACAGGAATGCATTCAAGAACCTTCCAGCGTTCTGCCGCGTCGCGGCGACGCTGAAACCTTCGAGCGATTCCGATATCAAGGTTGAGGTCTGGCTTCCCGCGAATGGATGGAACGGCAAGTTCCAGGCGGTGGGCAACGGGGGCTGGGCCGGCGCCATCAGCTACCCCGCAATGGCGGACGCGATACGGGCCGAGTATGCCACGGCGTCGACGGATACAGGACATGTCGGCGGCCGCGGCACGTTTGCGCTCGATCATCCCGAGAAGCTGATCGACTTCGCGTGGCGATCGGAGCACGAGATGACGGTGAAGGCCAAGGAAGTGATTCGTAACTTCTACGGCACCGCTCCGAGACTCTCCTACTGGAACGGTTGTTCGACTGGCGGCAGGCAGGGTTTGAAAGAGGCGCAGATGTTTCCGGATGACTACGACGGGATCATCGCCGGCGCGCCGGCCAATCGAACCGCCATCTCTTTGTGGATCGCCGATGCGGTGTTGAAGGATCCGGCCAGCTACATTCCGCCATCAAAGTATCCCGTCATTCATCGGGCTGCGCTCGCCGCATGCGACGAACGCGACGGCCTCAAGGACGGTCTCATCACCGATCCTCGGACGTGCCACTTCGATCCCGCCGTGTTGCAGTGCCAGGGCGGCGACGAAGCGTCATGTCTGACCGCTCCGCAGGTGAAAGCGGCGAAGCAGATCTATTCGCCCGCGAAAAATCCACGCACCGGCAAAGAGATGTTTTCGTCGCTGGTGCCGGGAACGGAGCTTGGGTGGGGCGTGCAGGCGCTCGGTCCAGAGCCGTCGGTGAACATCTACGACCAATACAAGTACGTCGTCTTCAAGGATCCGAAGTGGGATTGGAAGACGTTCAACTTCGACACCGACGTGGAGCGCGGCGATCGAGCGGACAATCTCATCATGAACGCGACCAATCCGGACATGAAGCGGTTCTTTTCACACGGCGGGAAGCTCCTGCTCTATCACGGCTGGAGCGATCCGAACGTTCCGACGCTCAACACGATCAAGTACTACAACGCCGTCGTCGACGTGTTGGGCGGCGCCGACAAGACATCGAGCAGCGTTCGCTTCTTCCTCGAGCCCGGCATGGGCCATTGCGGCGGCGGAGAAGGCCCAAACGTCTTCGACAAGATGAGCGCGATCGAGCAATGGGTCGAGCACGGTCAGGCGCCGGACACGATCACCGCGTCGCACAGCACGGACGGAAAGGTCGACCGCACGCGGCCGTTGTGCCCGTACCCTCAGGTGGCGAAATACAAAGGAAGCGGCAGCATCGACGACGCGGCCAACTTCGTCTGCGCGGCGCCTTAAACCTGTAGGGGCCGACCTTCAGGTCGGCCCACTTAATAGATTTTGCCGCCCTTCATCACGAACTTCACGCGATGGAGGGCGGAGATCTCGCGCGTCGGATCGCCGTCGAACGCGGCGAGGTCGGCGAGCAGCCCTGGCTTGATCGTCCCGATGCGATCTTCCATGCGGAGGACGCGCGCGGCGGTTGAGGTCGCGCTCTTCAACGCATCAAGCGGCGTCATTCCGTAGTTCACCATCAACTCCAGCTCACGGGCGTTGTCGCCGTGCGTGAAGACGCCGACGTCGCTACCGCTGAGAATCGTGACACCGGCAGCAAGCGCGGCCTTGAAGCTCGCGCGCTTGCGCGCGATCGTCTCGGTGTCGGGCTGCTGTCCTTTCTTCCACCCGGCGTACTGCTCATAGGCATCGACCGCGGCGAGGGTCGGGCAGAGCGCAACATGACGCTCGGCCATCAACTTGAATATTTCAGGCGTACCTGCGTCACCGTGTTCGATGGTGTCGACGCCAGCCATGATCGCGTTCCTCATCCCCTCGACACTCTGAGCGTGAGCGGCAACCGGTGTGCCGCTCGCGTGGGCGGCGCGTACGCCAGCCGTCAGTGACTCGAGCGTGAACGTCGGACGCGGAGTCGAGACGGGACCCCACCGGTAGTCCGCGTAGAACTTGATCCAGTTCGCGCCCTTGCCGATCTGACTGCTGACCACACGGGTGATCGATTCCACGCCATCCGCTTCCTCGGCACCCTGCGGCGCGTTCCACTCGGGGACGAATCTCGGGTCATATGCCCCGGTGGCGACGATCGCTCGCGTCGATGCCAGCACGCGGGGCCCGGGAATGATTCCCTGATCGACGGCATCCCTCAATCCAACGTCGGCGTAACCCGCGCCTTCGGTGCCGAGATCGCGAATCGTGGTGAAGCCGGCCATCAGCGTCGCGCGCAGATGATTCACCGCGCGCGCCGTGCGCAGCGCCAGCGGCTCGTGTGCGACCTGAAACTCCCACTGCGCTTCGTTGTACGGGTGCAATAGAACGTGCGAATGGCCTTCGACGAGGCCGGGCGTCACGGTGAAGCCCGCGAGATCGACGACGCGCGCGTTGCCGACGTTGATACTCGCTGCCGGTCCTGCCGCGTCGATGCGATCGCCGACCACGCGCACCGCCCAGCCCTCGTGCATCGTTACGCCGTCGAACACACGTGCTGGACGCAGCACGATTGCGGTCGCAGCGGCGGACGGGCCTTGCGCGCGGATGCCGCCCACGGCGGCAACAACCAGCACAGCCAGACCGACGAACCAACGCGCTGACATACGGTACGCAAGGCCGATCTTAAAATCGACCTCTACAAGGCGAGCGGATTGTAACCTTTTGTCGCACAGCAGGTATTCGACGGATGGGCGAGGATCGCGTGCAGGGCGGTGACGAAGGGTTATCCATGCCCGGCGTGCGCTTCAACTTCGTGCGCCAGGGAAACCTCCGACTCGACATGTCTTCACCGTTCACATTGTCAACCTGCGCAACACGTATCAGTTCACGCCGCGGTTCTTCGTCCGGGCAATTGCGCAGTTCGATAGTGCGAAACACCGCCTGCTCGGCGACTTCCTCGCCTCATACGAGCTGATGCCGGGCACCGTCGCGCACGCGGGCTACGGCTCGATCGTCGAGAGCATCAACAGCAGCCGATACACAACGACCGCGCGTGCGCTGTTTTTCAAAGTCTCGTACCTCGCACGCCTCTGATGCGTCTCGTACTTTCCACTCAAAAACTTTTCAACTTACTTTTCCACTTCTCCACTTTTCCACTTTTCCACTTCGTCCACATACCAATCTGTTCAGCGGACTGTTCCGAGACGGATCATCTCGATGTGGCGTGCAGCCCAATGCAGTCCGGGCGAAGTGATTCGCGTTGTGTGACTTGCCAGCGTTGGCACGAGGCGGCATGACCTGGACGCCAGATTGCGATGTGTCAGGCCGTTCCCCGTGCATTTACTCGCCCACCCTAGAGTCGAATGACAACGATGCGACATACCACCATCCCAGGGCGCAAACCGCTGATTCTCGTCGTCGAGGATCACGATGCCGCACGCACTGCCCTGACCAAGTTACTCTCATCGACGGGCTACGACGTCGTCGAGGCGCCGAACGGAAGCGACGCCATGGCACTGCTCGCCACGGGTCCTCGTCCCGACCTGATTCTGCTCGACCTGATGATGCCGGTGATGAACGGCTGGGAATTCCTGCAGCGTCAGCGCCTCGACTGGCATCTGTGTACGATTCCGACGATCGTCGTCAGCGGTGTGGCGTCGCACGATCCGCGGTGCCTCGAGATGCCGATCGTTCGGCTGCTGCCGAAGCCGTACACGGTTGACCAGTTGGTGGCTGCGATCGATGCGGAAATATCAACTCGCGAGACGCCCGACCCTCCGATCATGCTGCGCGCAACACCGCGACCAGCGCCTGTACCGCTTCGCCGTATTCGTATCTGAGAACGGCGCTGTCCATGATCTCGACGACCAGGCCCGCATCGCGCGCGGCGTCGCGGATGTGCGCCTCGCTGTGGACGTAACGCCCTGAATCTGTCAGCCGGAAGCCGCTTCCCTCGTCACGTTCGACCGTAAAGACCACTCTGCCGCCGGCGCGCAGCCGAGCTGCCGCGGGCTTCAGGATCTGCCTGAGATCACCGAAGTAGATGAACGTGTCGCCCGCGGCAATCAGATCGAACTCACGGTCGGCGCTCCTCGAGAGCCATTCGGTAATTTCGGCAACCTCCAGCGCGTCGTACTGCTTGGTCGCCTTGGCGCGCTTCACCATATCCGGCGACAGATCGATACCGACCAGCCGCCGCGCACGCGCGCGCAGAGGCTTTCCCACCAAGCCGGTGCCGCAGCCAAGCTCCAACACGTCGAGCGCCGCGTCAGGTGAACCGAATGTCCGGTCGAGCGCGCCGGCGATCAATTCGGGCCCGCAGTACTCGAGATCACCCCGCATGTTGCGTTCGTAGAATTCGGCGAATCGCTCATACAGCTGCACGACGCATTCGTCCGGCGCGCGCGGCGGCGGCGGAGCGTCACGCAAGGCCACGAGGATGTGTTCGACTTCCGCGTCGCCCGGCGACAGTTCCAGGTATCGCTCGTACGCCTCTCTCGCATCCTCGCGCCGGCCGACGATGTGCGCGATGTCGCCGAGCGCAGCCCACTGCTCCGCATCGTCCGGTGTCTGCATCGTGGCGTAGTGCTGGCAGACGAAGGCTGCGCGAACGGACCCCTTGCTGCGAAGGCGAGAAGCCAGCTTCGAAAAGTACTCCGGCGGCGGCGTGGCTGCGACTGATGCGTCCGGCTCGATGGTCTCGAGCAGACCGTTTTCCAGCGCACTATCGATCCATCGCGCGCAGCCCGCACCCGCATCGCCCGCGACAAACGGCGCGACGTCCGCGAGAATCGCCGCGGCGGTGCGCGTGCCGTCGCACAGTTCGATGATCAGCGCAGCGGCCGCGTTCAGGCGATGCAGCCGGTCATGCGATGCATCGTAGGCAAGGTAACCGTCTTCAGCCGGTGCAAGAGCGACGAGTGGATTTCGGGTTAGCCGGAGGTTGGTGCTCATGGAAGCTGCCGGAGACGCGGAACACCGCGCCCCCGACAACCGTTTAGAGGATGACTCGATCTATGAACGTTGCTTACTGGTCGCCCTTGCCCTTGCCTTCACCCTTGCCCTTACCTTTGCCCTTGCCTTTGCCTTTCCCCTTGCCCTTGCCTTTTCCGTCGCCGTCGCCCTCGTCCTCGCCTTTGCCTTTGCCCTTGCCTTCGCCCTGCGGGGCGGCGTTGAGAACGGTCGATGCGGGGATTGCCAGCAGCATTGCACTGCCGCCGACGATCCGCTTCAAGAAACGGCGGCGCGTGGCATCAACGCGATCGAGCAGTGTGTCTTTACTCACCTCTGATTCACCTCCCTTTAGAACGGGATGTTAGCGCGACTGCGCGCTAAGCGCGACAGGGTAATATGAGGCCCCTTACCGGCTGGTGGTTGGCGGTTAGTGGTTCGTGGTGGGAGGTTCCGGTGGCGTGGGCTGGCTCACGAATTGCGGCGACCGCGGTGGCGACGATGCTGGCTTTAGCCACGTCCTCGGCGCAAAGAGGGGGTGCGCCGCCGGCCGCACCGCCAACGCCCAGGGCAGCCGCGCTGTTCGACATCACCGGTTACTGGGTCTCCCTCGTCACCGAAGACTGGCGCTACCGGCAGTTCACGCCCGCCAAAGGCGACTACGTCGCGGTGCCGGTAAATCCCGAGGGCAAGAGGTTCGCCGATGCGTGGGACCCGGCGAAGGATGAAGCGGCCGGGGAGGCATGCAAGGCGTACGGCGCCGCCGGTCTGATGCGTGTCCCCACACGACTTCACATCACCTGGCAGGATGACAACACGCTGAAGCTGGAAACCGATGCCGGCACCCAGACGCGAACCTTCCCGTTCGGGAAGGCGCCAGCCGGCGCGCCTACGCTGCAGGGGTCATCGGTGGCGTCATGGGATCAGCCGCGCGCCATCTTCGCGTCGCCAATCCCGAACCGCGGTGGCCCCCAGGTGCGCGGCGGGTCGCTCAAAGTCGTGACGACGAACATGAAGCCCGGGTACCTGCGGAAAAACGGCGTGCCGTACAGCGCGAACGCGGTGCTCACGGAGTACTTCGACCGCCTCGACGTTCCCGGCGGTGAGTCGCTGCTGGTCGTCACCACCGAGATCGTCGATCCCGAGTACCTGGCCACGCCGTACTGGACGAGCCCGCATTTCAAACGCGTGGACGCTACCGGATGGCATCCAACCGCGTGCACGGCGCGTTGAGGCAAGACGTCATGCAAATCCCAGATCCCAAATCCCAAACTCCAAATCCGAAGACTGGGTTCCGACATCCCGGGCTATTGGGATTCGGGATTTGGGTTTTGGGATTTGGGATTTGCGTCGCAAGCCTCGTCGCGCAGGGGCCAGCGGATCAACCCTCGGGACCCGCTGTCGACATCTCCGGCTATTGGACGCCGACGATGAATGAAGACGGAATGGAGCGGGGCCCCGGTTCCGAGCTGCACGACTATGGCGGCTTCCCGTTGAACGAGGCCGGACGCCTGTGGGCGCTCTCCTACGATCCATCGCGAGTGACGCTGCGGCACCATCAGTGCGACGCGTACGTCACCCCGTACCAAATGCGCGCCACTGGTAACTTCCGCGCGTGGGAGGAACGGGATCCGCATACGCAGCGCCTGGTCGCGATTCACTGGTGGGCGCAGGTCACCGAAGGCCATCGCGTCATCTGGATGGACGGCCGGCCGCATCCGCCGGCCTGGGCGCCGCATACGTTCCGCGGCTTCTCCACCGGCAAGTACGTCGGCACCGCGCTCGTCGTCGAGACGACGCACCTGAAGCAGGGGTGGCTCCGGCGCAACGGCACGCCGGAAAGCGATCAGGCGACCGTCACGGAGTTCTTCGTGCGGCATGGCGATCACCTCACGAACACGACGGTGGTCAGCGATCCCGTCTTCCTCACCGAGCCGATGGTCCGCAGCAACGACTACTACCGCGCACCGGTCGACCACGGCACGTGGCTGTACGCGTGCGACGACAGCGAGCAGATCCTCGGCCGCGCGCCCGACGTCGTGCCGCACTATGACTTCGGCAAGCAGCCGTACGCCCGCGAGTATTCCGAACGGCACAAGCTGCCGCTCGGCGTCGCGTGGACAGGC
>DASTZI010000446.1:0-35438 GCA_035764385.1 Vicinamibacterales bacterium | reverse complement strand
CGATGAGCGAGAGCACGAGCGCCCCGGCATCGGTCAGCATGTGCCCGGCGTCCGACAGCAGCGCCAGTGAATGGGCGATGAGCCCGGCCACGACCTCAAAGGCCATGAATCCGACGACCAACACGAGCGCGATGGTCAAGTAGCGTCGATCGGCATCGACACTGAGGCGATGCGAATGATCGTTACAGTGGTGGTGACTCGGATCTCGGGCGTGGTCGTGCGGTTCCTGAGGCGACATCACAATCTCGATCTCATCGATCCGGCGTGCTTCTCGGCTCGCCTCCTGATGGTATCGCGTGGCTGGTTAGACGCGGGTTCGGCAATGGGCGCCACCCCCTACTGAAGGCCGATGGACGGTTCCTCGATCTCGCTGTTGTAATTCACGGGTTTCCTAGCGCCGTTGGCGATTGGAACATCCCAAGGAGGAGACTGGATGAGACAGACCTTCGTAGGAATTGTCGCCCTGTTCGTATCGATTCTCGGCATCACGCTGTTCAACGCGCCTGCTGGCGCGCAGGGCTTCGACAGCCGTATTCAGGAAGGACTGAAGCTGGCGCCCGTCGAGTTGAAGAAAAACGGAGTCAATCCGGCGCTCGTCGGGTTGGGCAGCTACATCGTCAACGCGCAGGGCGGATGCAACGACTGCCACACCAATCCGCCGTACGCGGCCGGCGGCGACCCGTTTGCCGGGCAGAAGGAGCAGATCAACACCGCTGGTTATCTCGGTGGCGGAACGGCGTTCGGTCCCTTCACTTCGCGCAATCTGACGCCGCGCGCATCTGATGGGCGGCCCGCGGGCCTGACACTCGCGGAATTCACGGAAGTGTTACGCGAGGGCACCGACTTCAAGAACCGGCACCCGCAGATTTCGCCGCTGCTGCAGGTTATGCCATGGCCCGTCTTTGGAAAGATGTCCGATCGTGAGCTCGAGGCGATCTACGAGTATTTGAAAGCCATTCCCTGCGTCGGCTCCGCGGCCCGGTGCGGCTCGTAGAAATTATTCGCTGGTTGAACCTCAGGGTGCGAGCCGAATGACCACCGACTGTGTGCTTCCGGCGTAGGTCGCGCTCAATGTGACCTCCGCCGGTCCCGAGACACCGCTGCCGGTGACCGTCACGGGAAACATACCGGTCGTGCTCCCTCTCGCGATGGTGACCGTCGATGGAACGATGAGCGCGTTGCGTTCGGACCCGACCGTCTGCAGGGTAATGACCGCATTCGACGGTGCGATCGCGCTGAGCGTGACTGTCACGGTTGCGGTTTCATTGCGGTGAAGTATTACCCCGCCGGGCCCCGATGGTCCGATCACGGTCAGCGACTGCACCGCCGCGCCCGACGGGCTCGTCTCGGTGCCGTCTCCGCACGCTGCGGCGAGAACACCCGTCGCAATACAGGCGGCGCAGAGTAGGTGAGACGTTCGCAGCATCTGATTCCTTCATCTGGTTTTCGGTCGGAATCAGCAGCGGCCATAGCTCGGGCAGACAGACTGCCCGGAGATCTAGCGGGTGCCCGCCTGCTTTGGCGTGACGCGGAACAGTCCACCCGGGTTCGCGTCCTCCAGCATCCAGAGCGCGCCGTCCGGACCCTGTTCCACGTCGCGAATCCGGTGTCCGACACTCCATCGCTCGGCGGGCGCGGCGCCCCCCTTGCCATCGAACGTGATTCGATTGAGCGTCATCGTCGCCATGCCGCCCATCAGCGCGGAGCCGCGCCACTGCGGAAACATCGCGCCGCTGTAGAACATCAGGTTGCCCGGCGCGATGATGGGCGTCCAGTAGATCACCGGCTTGGTCAGATCCGGCCGCGTGTCTGGACTCGGTATCGGCACGCCGTTGTAGTTGACGGCGTAAGAGACGAGCGGCCAGCCGTAGTTCTCGCCCGGCTCGATCAGGTTCAGTTCGTCGCCGCCGCGCGGGCCGTGCTCGGCCTCCCATAGCCGGCCATCGGGCGCGAATGCCAAGCCGTACGGTGTTCGGTGCCCGCTCGTCCACGTCTCCGCAGGCGCGAGGTTCGGGCCCGGGAACGTGTAGGTGCTCACCACCGGGGCAGTCTTTGCTGCTTCCGTGTCACTGGGCGGATTGATGAGCGGAATCGTCGCCGCGCCGACTTTGCCAGCCATCGGATTGCCGGGAGCCGGTTTGCCGTCGAGTGTCAGCCGCAGGATCTTGCCAACCTCCGTGTTTGGATCCTGCGCGGGCGTCATGCGCTGCCGATCGCCGACGGTGAGGAACAGATACTGGCCGTCGGGTGAAAACGCGATCTGCGCGCCGAACTGCCCGCCGCGACCCTTCGGCATGTCGTGCCACAGCACCTGCAAGCCTTCAAGGCTCGCGTTGCCCGCCTCGAGATTCAGCCGCGCGCGCGCGAGCGCGAGACTCGAGGCGCCTGCGACATCGCCAGGCTCGGAATAAGTGAGGTAGACGCTGTGATCGGTCGCGTAATGCGGCGACACGAACACGCCCAGCATCCCGCCCTGCCCCTGCGCCAGGACCGCGGGGACATTTTCGACCTGCGTCTTCTGCCCCTGCTGCGTCACCAGCCAAATCGGGCCGACCTTCTCGGTGACGAGCATCCGGCCATCGGGCAGGAACGCAATCCGCCACGGCAGATCGAACGTCGCCACCTGCGTCATCGTGAACGGCGGGTTGGGTTGGGGCGTCAGATTGCCCGCGTTGATTTGGGCTCGTGCCGTGGACGACGCCAGCGTGAGCAACAGCGCAGCATTGAAAAACGTCTTCATAAACGCAGTCTACTCGAAGTGTTTTGCTGAGACGTGCCGCTGGCACCATCGAACCGTTCGTATGCGGCTGCGGATTCCGACGGCGTCTGAAATGTCGGAAATTCGCCTACAAGGGCGCCGAAAATGGCGTGTTTCCGGTCGTAATTGCTGTTGCGACTTCGAGCGTCGGCCGAAACGCACGGGTGTGGACACGCCCGCGCCTGACATGGTCGTGAACGAACCGGACACGCGCGAAAGACCGACCCCCTATCTGAGCTGCGGGCCATCCGCCTGCTGCGAGCGGAAGTCAACTTCACGTCAATGCTGCCGCGGCGAGGACGGATCGTCGTCTGCCCCTTCTGTCAGACCATCGTTCCCGCCGAACTCACCAACTTCTGACGTCGCATCCTATTTGCTCCTTCGACTCTCGTCGATAAGGCAATTGTCGCCATCGGTCTCATTGCGCTACTGGCGCTGCTCGAGGCAGCCGTGTTCGTGCTCGTGTTCAGCGAATGAAGACAACGAAATACCCGCCGATCACCTGTCAGCGATGCGGTGATCCGCGGAATGTCCGCAAGAACTTGACCACTCCGTTCGCTCAATACTGGCGTTGTGCGGGTTGCGGCGAGGTGTGGGCCACGGCGAAACGCACATCGGACTCGAGCGCATTCGATGAATCCAGGCCCCGCTCGATAGGCACCGTACGACGATTCTTCACAGACACGCGGACGATAGCGACCGGCGCCGCTCTCGCTGTGTTCGGCGTGCTGTACGTGGTGCGTCGGAAGTACAGTCGTCACGACGCTGCATCGAAACAATAACCGCGCGGGGCCCGAGTCGAGCGTCGGGACCCGTTCTTACGGGGACGCTTTCCGAAACCGGCTGATGATGCGAGTTGCTGCGTGATGTAATAGGCGTCGCGGGAGGCTCTCATGCGGCAACTGATTGTGGGATCAGCGAGTCTGTTGGTGCTGTGTGCTGCGCCAGCCCTGGCGCAACTCGAAGACAAGCCGGTCGCCATGGAAAGGGCACCGTTCCACATCCCGGTGTTCCAGAACGATTACATCATCCTCTTGAATGTGAACATTCCGCCGGGGCGCAACACCGGCTATCACATTCATCACAGCGATTCCGTTTCGGTAAATCTGATGCCCGCCTCGCAGACAAACCAGAATTACGGCTCGGACGAGGTCAGCGCGCCGGGCACCGGCGGCGAAGGCGCGCCAGGACGCGCGACCTTCACCAACGTCACGAAGGATGGCCCGCGCACGCATAGGGCCACCAACGTTGGACCGACTCCGTTTCACAACATCTCGTTCATCTTCAGGAAGCCTGGACCGGCCGGAAATTCCGTTTCAGACCGAACGGGCATCGCCGGCTTTACGCAGATCATGGACAACGCTCGTCTGCGGGCGTGGCGCATCGTCTTGGAGCCGGGCCAAGTCACTGGGGAAATGAAACAGACCGCGCCGGGTCTACGTGTCTATGTCCACGGTGGGGTGCTGGCGGAAGTCATTCCCGGCAACGCGGACAGGGGCATGGCTCCCTACGATGGCGATTTCATCTGGAAGGACGCCGGCGAGACCCGCCGGATCAAGAACACCGGCACCACGCGGCTCGAGTTCATCGAGTTCGAGCTGAAGTAGAGGCGAGCATACTGTGGAGCGTGGTCCATTAAACGGACCACGTTCACGACATCATTCTTACCACCGCGCGTCACGGCGCTGACGGCCATTGCCGCCAGCGTAACCGCCGCTCTTCCGCTCCTGTGGTCTTGCTTCGTTGACGGTCAGACGACGACCTTCGAACTCTCGCTCGTTGAGGGCCTCGCACGCCTGACGGCCCTGATTGGCGTCCGCCATTTCGACGAAGCCGAACCCCCGCGATTGCCCGGTCTCGCGATTTCGGACAAGGTGCACCGATGCGACCTGGCCCACGGACGCAAACAGCTGCTCCAGGCTCGACTCATCGGTGTTGAACGACAGATTTCCTACATACAGTCTCATGCGCAATCATTCGAATAGGTTGGAAGCGGCTGGCTTGTGAACTTCTGGAGCGCGCAGGGACTGAACGCAGGCAGAACAAACGCGGCGGGAATCCAACGAGACCTAATCACTGTAGCACGTCGTACAAGTCCCCTCCGCACGATGCGCCCAGTTAAAGACGACGAAGGTATATGACGGGGCTACGACGCTTTGACGGGAGGACGTTTCGTCCGCCGTGCGGCTTTCGCCGGTTTCACCGGAGCCGGCGTCGATGACGCTGAGAGCACGACACGCGGCGACGAAAACGTGCGCACGCCGTGTGCATCGAAGTCGATCACCGTGTGGTACTCGTTCATGCTGTTGACGGTGCCGTCTCCGTACTGCGCGTGTGCGACGCGATCTCCGGGCGTGTACTTCAGCATGTCATCTCCTCGCAGGGTTGAGCGGATGCCGTCGAGAACCAACTCGCGGCGCGCAAGAGGTACGCCGATACACAACGTTCGAGCTTTGGCGAGAATTAACCGCGGGATTCAAGCGGAAAAGGCTCAGAAAGCAGAAACGGGATGCTCAACAAGTGTACGGGGCGACGTACCGGAACGCAATGGCGACGGTATTCCCGGACCCGCGGTCACCTCAGCAAGGCATGGACATTCGCACACTTCTCCTGGTTCGTAGCTGTCGTTCAACAAACTCCGCGGGCCGCGACGCGTCTACTGCGGCCACGTCGCGTTGGGGTCGAGGTTGATTACCGTCATTGCCTGTGCCGTCGGAATCATCGGTCGCAGATAGGGCCGCCCGACGGCCTTGTGGCACGAGTAGCAGCTTTCGATCATCGTCTTGTACGTTGCCGCGAATCGCACGCCGTCTTTCTTTTCGATCGCCGCTTTGACGTCCGCCAGACTGCTGGTGTCGATCGCGTCGAAGATGCTCTTGACGTCGACGTCCATGCCGTCCTGACCGCGAATGATCGGTGACTTGCGCATCAACCACTGGATGTGGCCGCGCATCTCGTTGAACTGATACTGGGCGAACGCCCAGTCCTTCTTCTGCGCAGCGAACCAAAGATTGGTCCAATGGAACTGCACGTCCATCATGATGTGCGAATTCGACGGTTGGATCGCCTTCAGTTGCGCGACGTCCGCCGCCACGCTCTCCAACGTCGCCGGCGGCGCGGCGGCGCGTGCCTGCTGTGCAGCGACGGTCGGAGCGATCGCCCCCACATACCCAATCCGATCCACTGCGATACCGAGAAGAATGCCGCACGCCAGAAGTAACAGACTCCGAACTGGAATGTGTATCGTCATGCCATCACCGCCTGAAAAAATGGGCGATACGCCCGCGAGAGATGGCCGAGTGTAGCGGCTCTATGCGGCGCTATCAACAGTGGGTCGAATGGCGCGCACTGCCGGACTCAGTGACCGACCAATTCCTCCTCGGTCCTGCCCTGCACCATCTCGATGCGGACGCCTCCCGGCGCGAGGACGAACCCGACCCGGAGATTTCTGACTCCGCGCGGCGCCTCCGTCTTCAGTCCCTTCGACCCCAGCTCGTTGACCTTCGCATCGACGTTCGTCACAGCCCAGCCGAGGTGATCGATCGCGTGGCCCTGGCTGGGCGCGGCAGTGTCGCTCTTGTCCGCAAGCAGCAACACCGTCGGATTCGTATATTTCACCGCATCGACGTGTCCCTTCCACTTGATGCGCTCACCGCCGTAGTTTTCGAAGAACCACTTCAATTCGGCGTCGGGATCCGGCACCCGGAGGTGGACATGATGGAACCCCAGCGTCTCCGGATCCTGGAGAAGTTCGATCGTGATGCCGAAGGGGTCCTGGACGAACCCGGCTTTCGGTAGACCGGCGACAGTGCGGGCGGCCATGGTCACCTTCGCGCCTGCCGCTTCGAGCTCCTTCATCTTTGCGTCGACGTTCGGGACCGAGATGCCGATGTGATCGATGGCGCTTCCAGCGCTTGGCAGCGGGTTGTCGACTTTGGCAAACGCAAAGATCGTGCGCCCGACGACGACGCGGTCAGGCAGTGAGCCGAGCTTCGCCGGCAGATACTTCGCGTACCACGCGACGGCTGCGGCCGGATCGGTCGCGTCGAAGTGCATGTGATCGTACGGGAAGGTTTCTGCGCGAAGCACGTGTGCTGCGGCGAACGCGACAAGCAGTAACGTGGAAGCGAGAAGGTGTGGGCGCATACGGTCCTCTTTATGGCGGCTCATTGTCACACAGCCTTGCCCAGCCCGATTCCGAGCCTCACATTGAATAACGGAAGCGCACCCCGGACGCATGTAGGAGTAATTCGGACACACTGACGATCACTTGACGGAGGCGAGTCGGACAGTCGTGTAACACGCGTTTCAGATGCGAAACGCGCGTCGGTCTCCGGGAGTGAATTGCCGAAGAAATCGCGCGGTTCGCATATTGCCTTTGGCGGCGGCCGGAGGCGTCATGATCCTGCGTTCCATCCGCACGCGTCGCGCGCTCGTTGGCTGGACGGCGGTCTTCTTTGCTGTGGTCGCGACACCAGGGTTCAAGCCGGTCACCCTCCGGGCGAACGGCGCACAGTACACCTTGACTGATCTCGGCGCCCTCAATTGCTGCTCCAGCTGGATCAATGCGAGCGGCGCGACCGCGATCAATGCGCACGGCGATGTCGCAGGTGTCACTTCGTCGCCGACCGATGCATCGCGCACGATTCCGTTCATCTACCAAAACGGCACGATGACGCCGATCATCGACAGCTACGGCTCGGCGACGGCCATCAACGACGTTGGCGAGGTGACCGGCTTCTTCCAAGTGCCGGGCACAACGATCACCCACGCATTCCGCTATCTCAACGGTGTGTTTACCGACGTGGGCACCCTCCCGGGCTTTGGGAACGAGGGATCGATTGGGTGGGCGATTAACAACAGCGGCACGATTGCGGGCGCCTCGAACGGCGCCGCGTGGATCGTTGACAGCACGGGCGACATGTGGCGCCTTAGGCGCCAATCAGCGTACAGCGCCTCCGGTATGAACGACGCTGGAGATGTCGTCGGGATGCTGGCCCCCATCGCGCCGACGCCCAACGCGAATCACGGGTTTCTCTTCGACGGCCACTCGATGCTCGAGCTGCCGACGCTCGACGGCGAGCCGATTTCGGTGACCATGCCGAACGCCGTCAATTCGTCGCGTCAAGTCGTCGGCTATGCCTGGCGCAACGGGAATTCAGAGGAGCGCGCGTTTCTGTACGAGAACGGCGTGATGAAAGATTTGGGTACGCTGTCGAATCCGAACTATAACGGCACCGAATGGTCGGGCGCGCATGACATCAACAACTTCGGCCATGTTGTCGGCATTTCAAATGCCTCGGTGTTTTTGTATCGTGACGGCGCCATGATCGATCTCAACCACGCGATCGACAAGGATCCGAGTGGTATCTGGCCGCTCATCTCGGTAGCTGCAGCGATCAACGACGCCGGACAGATCGCCGGAACCTGCTATCTCGATGGTCCGGGAGGCGTCCAGATCCATGCGTGTCTGCTAACGCCGAATCCGTAGGCTAGATTCATCCGCCGCACCGCGTACTCGAAGGCTTGCGCTCGAGGAGCGATTGACTCCGCACATCTTCCCACACGGTTGATCGATCCGCCGCGACCACGGACCTTCCACAACGAGGCTCCACGCTGCGGAGTCATAATTGGCGCACATGCCCACGCGCATCTCACTGCTGTGGACGGTCGTGCTCCTGACACTACCCTGCCCGCTCTTTCTCGTGTACTGCATTGCGGTGGTGCCGCCCGTTGCCGTGCTGGTACTGAGCGCCAACCTGATCGAGCAGGAGGCCTTACTGGGACTGGCGGCCGCGGCGCTCATGATCGGCGAGATCGCGGTCATTCTCGTCGCTGGGCGCTTGATCGTTTGGTTCCTGGCACACCGACTTCCGCCGCAGACCCGCGCCATTGGCATTACGGCGCTCGTCGTCCTGTCGCTACTGCCGATCTATTTCCTCGACTGCATGGACGGTTACGGGCTCACGCGCTGCAGCCTTCCCATGATCGTCCGCGCCGGGTTGATCGCGGGGCGACAGTGCGGCGACCTCGGTTGGTAGCCGCAGTGCGAAAGATGACGTGCGGACGTCCTCACCGCGTACGAACGGTGTCTGCTTACCGCCCTGCTCGCGTGACGTTGAATTTCTTATCGTAAATTCGCATGACGCCACCCGGTTGGATGACTGTCAGCGTCTTGCCATCTTTCGAGACCTGTTCGGTATCGACTGTGATTCTTCCGTTTCGATTGTGCGTTCTTTCGATCGTGTAAGGATCGATTAGTTTGTAACTAATCTCCCGCGCATCGCCTCCTGTGGTCGCGTGAGGCTTTCCATCGAACGCGACCGGATGGATTTCGGCGCTCGACGACTTGTTTTCCTTGCCGATCGTGGCGCGCGTGCTGATGAAACCGCCTCCGGGCGCCGGCACGTTGATAATCATCTGGCTTTGTTGCGGGTAGTTGACGGTCTTGGTCAGATTGATTTCCCAGATTCCGACGAACGGTTCGCTCTGTTTGTCCTGCGCCATCAGACTCGTGCAACACCCGAGCATGACAACCGCGATGACGAAAGCCTTCCGTGACATTTTCATCCTCCTTCGGGCGACGCGTTTCGGCGCCGAGGGACGTGGGTCCGTCACCTTTTATCACTTCAACGACGTGCTGAGAAACGAACGCCGGAGGCGAAACTAGCGGAGATCGTTGCGACGACGGTTGTAAACGCGTCACCGATGTGTCCGGAAAGGACCTACACTATCCGAGTCGTGCGGCGAATCACTGTGGCAGTTCTGCTGAGTGTCGCGCTGGCGAGTGCGGCGTCCGGCGCGCAGGGTCTGGAGATCTTCTTCATCGACGTCGAGGGCGGTGCATCCACCCTCATCGTCACACCAGCCGGCCAGTCGTTGTTGATCGACGCCGGATACAACGGGCGCGAGGGCCGCGATCCCGCGCGAATCCTCGCAGCGGCAACCGAGGCTGGTATCACGCGCATCGATTACCTGCTCGTCACCCACTTTCACAACGATCATGTCGGCGGTGTTCCCGAGCTCGCATCACGCATGCCCATCGGGACGTTCATCGATTACGGCGTTCCGCTCGGGACCGACCGCATGACCGTCGGCGCGTTTCGTGCGTACGAGCCTGTGCGCGGAGACCATCCTCATATCGTGCCGCGACCCGGAGACAGGCTGCCGCTCGACGGCATCCAGGCAACGGTCGTCAGTGCCGGTGGCGAGCTTCTGTCCGCGCCGCTCGACGGCGCCGGCCATGCCAATGACGCGTGCGCGGGAGCGGAGGATTATGTCGAGGACGGAACCGAGAACTTCCGCTCGATCGGCGTGATGTTCCAGTTCGGCGCGTTCCGCTTCCTCGCCCCCGGCGACTTGAGCGGCAATACGCTTACGAGGCTCGTGTGCCCGAGAGACCTCCTGGGTGACGTTTCTGTCTATCTGGTTGCGCACCACGGGGACTACGACACCAACGTGCCCGCGCTGTACGCCGCACAGCGGCCTCGGGTCGCGATCATGAACAACGGCGTCAGGAAGGGCGGTTCACCCGACGCGTTCAAGACCCTGAACGCGCGGCCGGACCTCGAGGACCTCTGGCAGCTTCACGCCTCACGGAACCCAAGTGCCGTCAACGCTCCTGACGCGTTGATTGCAAACGTCGATGATGATGGAACTACCGGCTACCCGATCCGACTGACCGCGTTCGCGGACGGCAGCTTTCGAATCATCAACGGCCGCACCGGCTTCGGCAAGATGTATCCGCCCCAAAGAGCCCTTCGTTGACGCGACGCTGAAGTATCATTCGCCGGGTCGCGCCAGCAATGGCGAAGGTGGAACGTCGTGCGCGGGCTCGACTCGATTGCCACGCCGACCTTCACGACTGTGATGACTTCCGAACCCATCCGAGCCGTCGACAATATGGCACCGCGCGTCGATGGCAAGTTCCTCGCGGTGGGCACACGGCGCTTTCTCGTGAAGGGCGTGGCATACGGCACCTTCGCGCCCGATGCCGACGGCAACCAATTCCCTTCGGCAGCACGGATCGCCCAGGACTTCACGCTGATGGCCGCTGCCGGCATCAACACGGTCCGCACCTATACGGTGCCGCCCATCAGCGTGCTCGACGCAGCCATGCGGCACGGCCTCCGTGTGATGGTAGGGCTGGCCTGGCCCCAGCACATTCCGTTTCTCGACGACGCCGGTCTCGCGCGACGGATTCGCCAGGACGCAGCGGCCACCGTGCGCCGGCTGGCGCCGCACCCGGCGACGCTCATGATCGCGGTCGCCAACGAGATTCCCCCAGGCATCGTACGCTGGCACGGCCGGCGGCGCATCGATCGGTTTCTGCGCGAGTTGTACCTGGATGCGAAAGCCGCGGCCCCCGAAAGCCTCGTCACGTACGTAAATTTCCCGTCCACCGAATATCTCGACCTCGACTGCTTCGATGTCTGCGCCTTCAACGTGTATCTGCATCGAGAACCGGATTTGCGAGGCTATCTCGCGCGGCTGCAGCATATCGCCGGTCCGAAACCGCTGCTGCTGTCCGAAGCCGGCTGCGACAGCGTGCGCGAGGGCCTCGAGGGCCAGGCGCGAATCACCGCGATGCACCTGCGCGCGGCGTTTGCGGAGGGAGCGTGTGGCGCGGTGGCCTACTCCTGGACCGACGAGTGGTGGCGTGGCGGTCGCACGGTCGACGATTGGGCCTTCGGTCTCGTCGACGATGCGCGGCAGCCGAAGCCGGCGCTGGCGACCGTCCGGGAAGTATTCGCCGAGACGCCGTTTCCCGACAGGGCGCGCGCGCAGTGGCCCAAGGTCTCGGTCGTGGTGTGCGCGCACGACGCTGCCGACACGATCGACGACTGCCTGACCTCGCTGGCCGCCCTCAACTATCCGAGGTTCGAAGTCATCATCGTCAACGATGGGTCGGGTGATGCCACCGCGTCGATCGCGCGCCGGCATGCCCGCCTCCACCCTAGCGTGCGTGTCATCGACGTGCCGAAGGGAGGGCTCAGCGCCGCCCGCAACGCCGGCCTCGCCGCTGCAACCGGCGAGATCGTTGCCTACACCGATGCGGATGTCCGGGTCGATGCCGACTGGCTCTCCTACCTGATTCAGCCGATGCTCACATCCGACGTTGCTGGCGCCGGTGGACCGAACGTCGTGCCACACGACGACCCGTGGGTGGCGCAGTGTGTGGCACGCGCCCCTGGGGGACCCACCCACGTCATGCTCGACGACCGGATCGCCGAGCACGTGCCTGGCTGCAACATGGCGTTCCGCCGCGATGCGCTGCTCTCGATCGACGGCTTCAACCCGGTGTACCTGCGCGCGGGCGACGACGTCGATATCTGCTGGCGGTTGCAGGCCAAAGGACAGCGGATCGCTTTCGCGCCATCGGCGCTCGTGTGGCACCATCGCCGCGCGAGCGTGAACGCGTACTGGCGCCAGCAGGTCGGCTACGGCGAGGCAGAGACCTGGCTCGACGCGCATCACCCTGAGAAGTTCTTGGCCGGTCGGATGCTGTGGCATGGGCGCATCTACAGTCCGCTACCGTTCCTGCGTTCGGCTGCGGGACAACGTGTCAACACCGGCGTGTGGGGCACAGCGGCGTTTCCGTCGATTTACAGCACACAGACTCACCGGTGGCATTTCCTTCCACATTCCCCGCTGTGGATGGCCGTGTCGCTGCTACTGCTGGCCGCTGGTGTCATCGGTTACCTGACGGACGTGGATGCACCATGGCTGCTCGTCGCCGGCGGCATGCTGGGCTGGACGATCACCGTAGGGCGGTGCCTGATGTTCGCGTGGCGGTCCGATCTCAGCGGCTTGCCGACGATCGGCCGCTGGTCGCACGCGCAGAGTCGCCTTCTGTACCGCGCGCTCATCACCTGGCTGCACCTGGCTCAGCCCGTGGCGCGCTTCAGCGGAAATCTGCGCGGCCTGTCACTGTCACAGGGCGTCGCGCCGCAGCATGTCACACGGCACCCGTGGAAGATCCCGGTGCCGACCCTCCGCGACGCGCGTGCCGCCGCGCAGCTCCTCGCATTCGGCGGCGCCGAATGGTCGTTCTGGAGCGAATCGCAGATGTCGCCTGCCACGCTGCTGAGCGAGCTGGTCGGCGTGCTCCGTGCCTCCCGTCCGGCACCCCTCGTCCATGTCGATGACGGGTGGCATCCAGATCGCGATCTCAGCATGACGATCGGGAGCTGGGGACGGCTGCACGTGGCGACGCTCGTCGAAGAACATCAGCGCGGATGCTCTCTCTTCCGTGCTCGCGCGCGCCTTCGTCCCACTCTGGCGGGTACGGTGCAGGGGCTGACGCTCGCGGTGCTCGTGGCCGGCGGGACGGTTGCGTCGATGGCGCTCCACCGATCGTCGGTGAGCGTTGTCGTGGCGGCGATGGCGATTGCCGCGATCGTTGCGCGGGCGGCGTGGCAGGCGACGCGCGTGGTCGCCGTCCTGGACCGAGCGGTGGCGCGTGTCACGACTGCCGCAGGCATGCTGCCGCTTCCGCTGCCGCCAGCACTCGCGCCTCGCGTGAGCCACTCCGTCGAAACGCTGTCGGGAGGGTAACGTGGCGGTGATCGGCTGGACCCTTTCGTTCCTCCGACCCTATCGCACGCGCGTTCTGGCCATCTCGATCCTGTCCATGGCGGAGATCGGGCTCACCGCGCTCGCGCCGTGGCCGCTCAAGATCGTCGTAGACAATGTGCTCGGGGACCACCCATTACCCGAACGGCTCGCAGGTCTCATGGCGTCGACCGGCGCCAACCGCGTCGCACTGCTCGTCGTTGTCGTCATCGCGGGACTGCTGGTGCAGATGGCGAACGAAGTGCTCCGCATGATCCAGACGCAGCTGCAGGTGGACACGGGTCAGCGCATCGTCTACGGCCTTCGGGCGAGGCTGCTCGCACATCTGCAGGACCTCCCGCTGCGGCACCACATCCTCACCAGGACGGCCGACTCGGTCTACCGGCTCGATGCCGACGCGCACTGTGTGGACGACCTCGTCATCGGAGGCGTCTTCCCGCTGGCGGCGGCCGTGCTCAACCTCGGAGTCATGTTCGTCATCCTCGTCTACCTCGATCCGGCGCTGGCGCTGCTCTCGCTCGCGGTTGTGCCATTTCTCTACCTCTGTCTTCGGTACTACTCACGGACGATGACGGATCGGGCCGAGCGGGTGAAGGCCTTGGAGTCTACGCTGATCGATCGAGCGTTCGAGATTCTGTCCTCGGTTGCGGCGGTCAAGAGCTTCGCCCGCGAGCGGCACGAGCTCACGCGGTACTCGCAGTCCGGTGACGAGGCGATGCGAGCGCGGCTCAGCCTCACATGGCAGGAGTCGTTGTTCTCTGTCGCAGTTACCGCCGTGACGCTGGCGGGGACGACGCTCGTCTTGATTGTAGGAGGGCTGCACGTCCTGGACGGCAGGCTGACAGTGGGTACCTTGCTCGTGGTCGTCGCGTATCTGGCCGCGGTCTACAACCCGATCTCCGCGATTGCCCATACGACCGGCTCGCTGCAGCAGGCAATCGTCAGCGCACGCCGCGTCGGCGACATCTTCGCGCTCACGCCCGAGATGCTCGATGCCCCCGATGCGCTCGACGCGTCCGCCGTGACAGGCCACGTGCGTTTCGAATCGGTCAGCTTCTCCTACGGTGACGATCGCCGCGTGCTGGACGAGGTGAGCTTCGAGGCGCGGCCGGGCGAGATGATTGCGCTCGTGGGTGTCACCGGTGCGGGAAAGACAACCATCGCGAGCCTGATTCCGCGCTTCTTCGAGCCGACGGACGGACGTGTTCTCGTCGACGAGGTCGACGTGTCGCGCTACTCGCTGCGATCGCTCCGCGAACGGATCGCGCTGGTTCCGCAGCAGCCGGTCCTGTTCAGCGGCACCATTGCCGACAACATCCGATACGGACGCCTCCAGGCATCGGACGAGGAGGTGGAGGCTGCGGCGCGCGCCGCCCACATTCACGACTTCATCACGACGCTGCCGAACGGCTACCACACGCCAGTGGCGGAAGGCGGCGCGACGCTGTCGGGCGGCGAGCGCCAGCGGCTGGGGATCGCGCGCGCGCTGGTGAAGAACGCTCCAATCCTCATCCTGGACGAGCCCACCTCGTCGCTCGACGCGCTCTCCGAGGCAGGCGTGTTCGACGCGCTGCGGCGGCTGCGCAGAGGCCGCACGACGATCGTCATCGCACACCGGCTGTCCACGATCCGCACCGCCACACGCATCCTCGTGCTGCACGAAGGGCAGCTGATGGCTCAGGGTACGCATGATGAGTTGCTGGCATCGAACGTCCTGTACCGCTGCATGTGTGCGCGCCTGTCGGTCGGCCGATCGCTCGAGGAGCCCGAGCCGGTAGACGAGCTCGTGCGGGTCGTCCCATGAAGGTTGTGTTTGCCGGCATCATCGGGCGCTATCCGTTCGGCGGCGTCACATGGTGTTCGCTCATGTACCTCCTCGGCCTGCGCGCGCTCGGTCACGACGTGCTGTATATCGAGGACACCGGCGAGTGCATCTACGACCCCGAGCGCAACGCGGTCTCGCCCGATCCGTCGTACGGCACGCGGTACATTCACAACGCACTCGAGCCGTTCGGCCTGGGCAGCCACTGGTGCTTCGTCAACTACGACGGCACGTACCACGGGTGTCGCCGGGAATCGGTGCGCGAATATTGCTCCGACGCCGACCTGTTCGTGAACCTGTCCGGCGGCTCCTGGTTCTGGCGTGACGAATACGCACGCATCCCCAGGCGCGTGTTCGTCGATTCGGATCCGGTGTTCACGCAGCTGGCGATCGCGAAAGGCGAGAGGTGGTACGTCGACTTTTTCCGCGGGTTCCACCGGTTGTTCACGTTTGGCGCGAACATCGGTACGGCGGAGTCGGACGTGCCCACCGGCGAGTTCATCTGGCATCGGACGTGGCAACCGGTGGTCTGCGATCTGTGGCACACCGACGATCCGCCGAAACGGGACCGGTTCACCACCGTGATGACCTGGAAGACCAGCAGCTTCACCGACGTGGATGGCAACAAGGATCGCGAATTCATGCGGTTCATCGATCTTCCCGAGCGCACCGCGCAACGCTTTGAATTGGCTGTGAACGGGCCGCGGCAGATGCTGCGCGCGCACGGGTGGTCGCCGATCGACGCGATGGGCATCTCGCGCTCGCTCTGGGACTATCGCGATTTCATCCAGGGCTCGAAGGCCGAATTCGGCGTGGCCAAGCATGCGTATGTCGCGGGCAGGTCGGGATGGTTCAGCGATCGCAGCGAGTGCTACCTGGCCGCGGGCCGGCCGGTGGTCGTACAGGACACCGGCTGGAGCGCGCATCTGCCGTCGGGCACGGGTCTGGCCGGGTTTTCGACCCGCGAGGAAGCGATCGAGGGGCTGGAGCGCGTCGATCGTGACTACGCGCTGCACGCACGTCGAGCAACCGAGATTGCCCGCGAGCATTTCGACGCGTCGCGCGTGCTGCCGTCCTTCCTGGAACGGGCATGCGCGTGACGCACGCGGATCGTGGCCGCGTTACACGGCCACTGCGCATCGCACACGTGGCCCCGGTCGCCCAATCGATCCCCCCGGCTCGGTCCGGATCGATTGAGGCCATGACGGCGGTCCTCGTCACGGGTCTGGCGGCGCGCGGTCATGACGTCACGCTGTTCGCGACGGGTTCATCACGGACGCCCGCCAGACTGCACGCGCTCTATGACCGCGGCTACAACGAGGACACCTCGCTCTGGCCGTGGGAGTTGTGCGAGCTGTTCAACCTGGCTGCCGCGTGCGAGCGCGCCGACTCCTTCGACGTGATTCATTACCAGGCCGCGTACTCTCCGATGTCGTTGGCGTTCACGCGCATGTCGCCGACGCCCATTCTCCAGACGCTGCATCACTCGCCGACCATCAGCGAAGTGGCGCTCTGGTCCGCGTATCCTGACGCACCCTTTGTGGCCGTCTCGAAGGCACAGGCGTGTCTGCTTGCGGGTCTCAACGTGGTTGCCATCGTTCATCATGCGGTGGATACGGACGCCTTCGCGTTTTGCGGCCACCCGGGCGACTACCTTGTCTTCCTCGGCCGTTTCACCGAGGGAAAGGGCGTTCTGCAGGCGATAGAGGTGGCACACCGAACGGGGATGCGCCTCATCCTCGCCGCCGCGGAAAACGAGTACTACCGCGACGTCGTTGCGCCGCACGTGGACCAGTGCCACATCGTGTACGCAGGCGAGGTCGATCACGCCGCAAAGGTGACGCTGCTCGGTGGTGCGCGCGCATTGATCTATCCCGTGCAGACAGGTGAGCCCTTCGGCCTCGTGCTTGTTGAAGCCATGGTGTGTGGCACGCCCGTGGCGGCGCTCGATCGCGGCGCGACTCGCGAGCTCGTGGATGAGGGGACCACTGGCATGGTATTCGACTCGGTCGATGCGCTCGTCGCGGGGCTGCCTGCGGTATTGGCGCTCGACCGACGCCAGGTCAGGACGCGGGCGCTCGAACGCTTCGGGGCGGACCGCATGGTCGATGCATACATCGACGTGTACTCACAACTCGCCGCCGCGCGCCACGCCGTGGAGCGAACGGGCTGACATGCCCGCGCCACCTGACGCCCTGCGGGGATGCTCCCTGCTCGCCGTGTTTGCCCATCCAGACGACGAGTCTCTGGCGTGCGGAGGGCTGATCGCACGGTGCGCCGATCTCGGCGCTCAAGTGTCGCTGCTCTGCGTGACGCATGGCGAGCATGATCAGGGGCCGCGACTCGGCGAAGCGCGTGCGCAGGAACTGCGGGAGGCGTCGCGCGTGCTCGGCATAGCCAATCTCGTGCTGCTCCACCACCAGGACGGCATGCTGCCCTGGGTTGACACCCGACACCTCGAGGCCGACATTCACGCGGCAATCGGTCGGTTCAATCCGCACGTCGTCATCACGTTCGATGAGGACGGGCTGTACTGGCATCCCGATCACATCGCGGTGCACGAGAGGACCACGGCGGCCGTGGCTGCAATGGGTGCGAGCGGTCCGGCGCTGTACTACGTCACTATGCCGCCGGGCTGCGTGCGAGCCGTCGTGCAGCACGCCCGGGAAACTCTCGCCAGTCGAGGGCTGGATCGACAATCGCCACTGCGTGTCCTTGGCATCGCCGATCCCGACGCGTTCGGCGCGCTTGCTGCCGCGCCGACTCTTGTCGTGAACACAGCGGACGTCGCGAGCCGCAAGCTGGCCGCGATCCGATGTCACCGCTCGCAGTTGATCGACGACGCGCTGATGTTCGTCTCCGAGAGCGACGCGGCCCGGCTGCTCAGCGTGGAGCACTATCGGCGCGCTCAGGTCGGCTCGCGTCGGGCAACCTTTATCGACCGGTTTGCGATGTCAGATCGAACTCAGACCACGGTCTGACTCTGCGATGCAGGATGCCTTCCTCGATCTCCTGCGCTGCCCGTTCTGCGGGACCAGCGTGTCCCTCGTCGAGAACGAGACGCTCGTCCGCGCCGCCAGCTGCATCGAATCGGGCGTGCTCGGCTGCGAGTGCTGCACGTTTCCGATCGTCGCAGGCATTCCCGTGCTGATCGCCGACGACATCACGCGGAGCGCCATCGATGCGCTGGAGGCCGGCCGCCGCGACGAAGCGCTCTTCATGCTGCTCGCACTCGATGGCACACGCGCCGACGCCTTTCGGACGTTGCTCGCGCGCGGCACACAAGCGACGTATCGGGACGCGCTTGCGATTCTCAGCCTGGACGCGGAAGCCACATATTTCACGTATCGGTTCTCGGATCCCACATACATGACGGCCGAGGCACTCCTGCAGGCAATCGGCCAGCAGCAATGGAGTATCGCGCCCCGTGCCCTGGATCTCTGCGGCGGCTCGGGACATGTGACGCGGGTGCTGACGGGTCTTCAGTCGATGCTGGGCATGCCGACCGCGAGCACGGTGCTCGCGGACCTATCCTTCTGGAAGCTGTGGCTTGCCCGGCGCTTCACATCGCCAGGATGCGCAGCGGTCTGTTGCGACGCGAATCATCCGTTGCCGTTCGTCCCTAACGCCTTTTCGCTCGTGATGCTCTCGGACGCGTTTCCCTATATCTGGCACAAGCGGCTGGCGGCGGACGAGATGATGCGGCTCGCCGGACCCGATGGCGTCGTCGTTCTCCCGCATCTACACAGCGCGCTTGGCGAGAACTTCTCGGCCGGGAATCCACTCACGCCGGTTGCGTACCGCGATCTGTTTGCGTCGCAGCAGCCACGGCTCTTCAGCGACGAGCGTCTGCTGACCGAGCTCCTCGTCGATCGCCGAGTAAACCTGGCGCACGACGTCACACCGGCCGAACTCGGGAGTGAACCATCGTTCACACTGATCGCCAGCCGACGCGCCGACTTGTTCCGCCGATACAACGTACCTGTCGAGCAGGGCGTGACCGGAGAGTTACGCGTCAACCCGTTGTACCGGATCGAGCGGCGCGGCAGCTCGTCGATCCTGACACTGACGTTCCCGACGCCCGAATACGAGGAGGAGTTTGGCGGGTGCCGGCGGTACCTCCCGGATACCGTCACGCTCGACGCCGATCTGAGTGGCCCCATCGTTCCGTCAACACTGGGCTCCGCCTACGAGGACCTGCGGCGGCGGCGCGTCGTCATCGACGCCCCGCCGCAGTACTGACCTCCTCGTCCCCGAACGCGTCGAGCAGCAATGAGAGCAGCGTGTCCATCCGCGCGACGGCGGAGTGACCAGGGGTAAGCCCCTCACGGAAGCCATGGTTCCGGAGCCGATCGAGGACGCCACCGCGGCTGGCGATCACGTGGACCGGCACATTCCAGGATGCGCCGCCGCCACTGACGAGTCCAGGTGGCTGATGATCGCCAATCAGAATCATGACGAAGTCGCGATCGGCGCGCAGGCGAAGGTAGCCGCCAACGGTCATGTACGCGTAGGCGAGTGCATGGACGTAGCTCGGCCCGAGGTTGAGCCAGTCGGGCTGATCCGACCAGGCGCGGTCGAGATCGGCCTCGTCGTACGCATGTGACGTCAGGACACGCGACCAGTCCGGCTGATAGGGCGGTGCGGGCGTGAAGGGCGCGTGCGTTGTAATCGTCGGAAAGAAAATGAAGGCGGGCCGCCGCGGAAGCGGCGCAATCTCGAGCGCATCCGCGCGCGCGAGCGCAAACTGATCGTTGATGTCCCACCATCCGAACGGCGGTCCCCGGTAGTCGAGCCGTGCGAGGTCGTAAATAGCCTCGAATCCGTAAAACGAACCTGCGGGCCAGCCCCGCAACAGCCCCGGCATGATCGCGACCGTGCGGTACCCCTGGCGCCCGAATACCTTCACGAGGGTATCGCGCTGCTGCGCCATCAGCCGCACGCTGGTGCGCTGATCGCGCACCTCAGTACCCGAGAGCAGGCTTTCGTGCGCGAGCCACGATTCGCCGCCGAAGGTCGTCGACTCGACGGACGCGGAGACGACAGAGCGCCCGGTTTCACGGATGTCGGCTTCGAGATGTGCGCGGCTCGCGGCAAGCGCCTCCGCGAATTCCGGCCGATCCCAGCTCACGGCGCCGTACGATTCGAGAAACATGAGGAACACATCCGCGCCGCGGACGCGCGCGAGGTTGAAGCGCATCGGCGGCGGCGGCGGGAGCGCCCGCAGGCCCGCGCCCGTCATCTCGTACGCGAACTCGCGCACCACCCGCGTATAGGCCGGTGTGACGGGCTGGGCAAAATGGATGGCGGACAGGATTCGCGCATCCGCACTCCAAGGAACGCCGCTAAGGCGTTCCGGCAGAGACTGCGCAACCCACAGCAGGAGTGCGCCAGCCGCCATCGCACCGAGCACAACGCGTGTCGCCGGGTCGTCGGTTGCCGCGCCGACGCGCCGCAGCGCCCAACGCACGGGTAGATAAATGAAAACGGGGATCAGCACCACTCCGAGGACCACAGCTGCGGCAAGCCACGGCTTTGCCACGAATGCGAACATGGCGCTTACATCGGGAACGAACTGCAGGTCCCAGTACAGATCGAGGTCCCTGCCGTATAGCGAGCGGACGGTCACATCGACATAACGACCGACGATCAAGACGACCCAAACAACGGCGAGACAGCGCTCGGTCGCGCGAAACGCCATACCGGGCCAGCGCGGCTTGAGCCAGCGGTGTGCCAGGATCAGTGCGAGGACGCAAACCGCCAGCTCGATGGAGAGGTCAGCGTTCAGGCGAATGGCCAGCGTCGGCCAGAGGTTGCTGAACGTCAAGGATGCGTTCAGCGTCGCAAGAGCGACCGCGAGAGAGACCCAACGTAGGACCGCGGCCATGGTCAGTCCATTTGCCACAAGCGGCGGACGTCAACCGCAAACGACCATGACAACGCGACCAGTGCAGCCGCGACAGCAATCGCGCTGAGCGGGGTTGGGACGATGGGCGCCAGGGCGACGCTCAACGCGACCATATGACAAACGCTGATCGTCTTGGCGCGAACGGTCGGCCGCAGGGGACGCGCCAGCCACGGCAGCCGCGATCCTGCCATCACGAAGGCGTACCTCATCATTCCACCGAGGAGAACCCACGCACCGGCTTTGCCGTGCTGCCACACGAGGATGGACATCGCCATCACGAAGACCGCATCCGTTTCGACGTCGAACCGCGCACCAAAGGCACTGGTCATCCGGCTGCGACGCGCCAGCCAACCGTCGACGCCGTCGAGCACGATCATGACGATGGCGACGGCCGTCCCCGTCGCAGCCACGCGCGGAACCACAGGCTCGCCAATGAGGCTCGCAACAAGTGCGGCCAGCATGGCCCGGACCATCGTGACGTGATTGGCGGGCCCAAACCGGAGATATGGATGGTGGTCGCCAACGAAGCCAAAGGCAACCGCCATCATTGTCGCGAACACCGCCGCGACTTCCGCCGGATACGACGGGCCGAGCTGCAGCCACGGGCGAGCAGCCCACGCGAGACCGATCGCAACGGCGAGCCCGAGCGTACCCGCGCGGATGACGCTCGCGCGAAGGGGCGTATCGGGGGCATGCCAGTGAAGGGTGTTCATGTGCGATCCTCGCCGCCCGCATTGTAAGGGCGCCCCGTTCCGAACAGAATGTCGACCGAATGCGCCCGATTGTGATTCTGGTCCCCGGACGGCTCGATACGTCCACCGGCGGTTACGTCTACAACCGGCGCATGGTACAAGGGCTCTCCGAACGCGGCTGGTCGGTCGAAGTCCGCGAGCTCGATGACAGTTTTCCGTATCCGACCCCGGCGGCACTGGAACAGGCCGCCCGGGTCCTCGCCGATCTTCGGGACGGCACTCGCGTGCTCATCGACGGACTTGCGCTTGGCGCCATGCCCGAGGTGATCGAACAGGAAGCGGCGCGGCTTCGAATCATTGCGCTCGTCCATCTTCCTCTTGGCGCCGACGTCAGTATCGATCGGAGCGTGGCGGCGCGGCTCGAGGCTGCCGAGCGTCACGCGCTCGCCGCCGCGGCGGTGATCATCGTCACCGGCACGGCTACGATCGCGCTGTTGGCCAGGTACGGGATCGCGCGCGACAAGATCGTCGTGGTGGAGCCGGGGACGGCCCCTGCACCGCTGGCGAGAGGCTCAGGAGGGATCCCCCTCCGCCTCCTCTCGGTAGCGACTCTCAATCCGAACAAAGGGCATGAGATTCTGATTGAGGCGCTTGCGACGGTTCCCCGGCGGGACTGGCAACTGACCTGCGTCGGCAGCATCACCCGGCATCCGGCGACAACCGAGCGCGTAGCCGCCACGATACGCCGGCTGGATCTCGAGGACCGAGTGACCCTGGTCGGCGAGCTCGACGCCGCGACGCTGGACGGGTACTACGATCGCGCCGATGTCTTCGTCCTGGCCACGCTGCAGGAAACCTACGGCATGGCCGTGGCGGAAGCGTTGGCCCGGGGACTCCCGGTCGTGAGCACGGCGACGGGCGCGATTCCCGACCTCGTTGGCGCCGAAGCCGGTCTCTTGGCGCCACCTGGAAACATCGAGGCGCTGGCCAGAGCGCTCGCGCGGATCATTGGAGACGGCGCACTGCGCGCGCAGCTCGCAGAGGGTGCGCGGTGCGTGCGTGATCGGCTACCGGACTGGGGACGGGCTTACGCGAAGATGGCGACCGCACTCGAGCACCTCGATGGATGATGCCCTGTCACGCTGGCTTCAACTGCGTGAGCCCGCCGATGCCGTCGCGCGATCCGAGCGCCTGACGCGCATAATCGCGGACGCGCTCGCGGGAACGGAGCCGATCCGCGTGCTCGATCTGGCCACGGGTACGGGTGCAAACCTGCGGTATCTAGCACCGCATCTGCCGCGTCTTCAGCACTGGTTGGTGGTCGACCGCAATCCGGCGGTGCTCGCACGGCTGCCGGCTCTGACGTCTTCGTGGGGCGTGGCGCGCCAGTACGACGTTCGGACCCACGTGAATGGTTGCAGCATACGCGGCGAGCGGTTGGAGTGTGATGTCGAGACGAGGCAACTGGATCTGGGATCGCTGATCGATGAGGAGATTTTTGCAGGACGTCACCTGGTGACCGCGTCAGCGCTGCTCGACCTCGTCTCGCCTCGCTGGCTGAGGGAGCTTGCCGCCCGGTGTCGCGCGGCGGGTGCCGCAGCGCTCTTCACCATCACCTACAACGGTTGGTCGTGCTGCTCGCCGTTGGAGCCGGAGGACGACGTGATTCGCGATCTCCTGAACCGGCATCAACACACGGACAAGGGCTTGGGCGGTGCCGCGGCGGGGCCCGAGGCGGTGGAATGCGCGGTCCGCTGCTTCTCGGACGCCGGGTATCGCGTCGAAACCGATCCGAGCGACTGGTCGCTCGGATCCGCCGAGCACGAGCTACAGCGAAGCCTGATCGAGGGCTGGGCGGAAGCGGCGGCTGATATGCGTGCGGACCTCTCGATGATCGCGAGCTGGCGCGATCGGCGAATCGCGCACGTCGACGCCGGCCGCTCGCGCATCGTCGTGGGCCACTTCGATGTCGCGGCGGTGGCGCCCCGCAGATGAGCAACGCGAACCGTATCGTCGGACTGGCGCGCTCACTCGCCATCTACCACGCGATCCCGCTGCGCCAACGGCGCCTGCGGCACTTGTACGCCCAGTTCGTATCGCGCGGCGACCTTGTCTTCGACCTCGGCGCGCACGCAGGCAACCGCACGCGCGCCTTTGCCGCAATGGGGTGTCGCACCGTGGCCGTTGAGCCGCAGCCTGACTTCGCGCGGCTGCTGCGCCTGCTCTTTGCCCGATCGCCAATGGTCGAAGTAATCGAAGCGGCTGTCGCGAGCGGACCAGGACAGACGCCGCTGTTCATCAGCGAGCGCACGCCGACAGTGACCACGATAGCGGCGCCGTGGCACGAGGCTCGTGCCCGGGAACCGGATTTCTCCGGCGTCCGGTGGGACCGGCGCATCGACGTCCCGACCACGACGTTGGATCTGCTGATCGAACAATTCGGGATGCCGGCGTTCGTCAAAATCGATGTCGAAGGATCGGAGCCCGGCGTGTTGGCTGGGCTCAGCCGTCCTGTGCGCTCGCTGTCGTTCGAATATCTGCCGCGTGCACTGGACTGCGTCCGCGCCTGTGTCGCACGGCTGAGTGCACTCGCGTCGTATCAATTCAACTGGTCAGCGGGTGAGTCGTACCGATTGGCCGCGGGGCGGTGGATGACCGACACCGAGTTGTTCGCGGCCCTCGAAACGGCGGATGCGCAGCGTCGCCCGGGCGACGTGTTTGCACGGCTCGAGGCATCGTAACGCATGGATTCCATCCCGCAGTGGCAAGCCATGACCACCGCCGATGTCCGTCGCGCGGCGGAGCGCGATCCGGTCGTGATCCTGCCGTTGGCCGCCATCGAACAACACGGCCCGCACCTGCCGCTATCGACGGACCTCGACATCGGCATGGGGCTTCTCGCCAGCGCCTTCCGTCACGTGCCGGACGACTTTCCAGCCTGGGTGCTTCCTGCGCAGGCCGTCGGGTCCAGCAGGGAGCACGTGCGCTTCCCGGGCACCGTGAGCCTGGACCCAGAGCTCTTGAGCGGCGTTATCTACCAATACGGAGTCGCGCTCTCCCGTTGTGGCATCAGGCGTCTGTTAATCAGCAACAGCCACGGGGGGAATCGCGCGGCGGTTGATACCTCCGGGTTGAGGCTTCGCGAGGAGCGAGGACTGCTGGTGGTGAAAGTCAACTACTTCGACCTTCCGCGTCCCACGAGTCTGGATCTGCCTGACTCGGAATGGCGCCACGGGCTGCACGGTGGAGCTGTGGAAACGGCGATGATGCTGTACTTGCGCCCCGATCTGGTCCGCATGGGAGAGGTTCGGGATGCGCAGGCGCTCGGAGAAGAGCTCGAAGGGACGATGCGGCGCCTGAGCCCCGAAGGGGCGGCCTCGTTCTCGTGGCTCGCCGATGATCTCAATCGCTCGGGTGTTGTCGGGAATGCTGGGCGAGGCGATGCGGCGACAGGCGAACGTCTCGTGGCCCACTACGGTGAAGCGCTGGCAGATGCGATCCGCGACGCTCGGGCGTTCCCGCTCGAGCGGTTGGTCTGAACTCTGACGGTCTACTTGCCGCGGTGCGCCCCTGACAGCATTTCATCAAGCCAATGTCCCGCACGCTGGACCTTGGCCATCACGTACGGGCGGTTGTGGCGATTGAGCGTACCGAAGAGCGGCTGGCGATCCTGTACCTCGATTCCGCCATCTCGCAGCGCCCGAACTTTCTCAGGGTTGTTCGTCAGGAGCTGGATGCGCTGGATCCCAAGGTGCCGGAGTATCTCGATTCCGGCGTCGTAGCGACGTTCATCGGCACCGAAGCCCAGTGTGCCATCGGCGTCGATGGTGTCCAGGCCTTCCTGCTGCAACAGGTACGCTCGAAGCTTGTTGCTCAGGCCGATACCCCGACCCTCCTGCGCCAGATACAGGAGGATGCCTCCGCCTCTCTTGGCGAAGATGCGCAAGCTGGCGTGCAACTGTTCGCCGCAATCGCAACGGAGGCTCCCGAAGAGATCGCCGGTAAGACAGGCGGAATGGAGCCGCACGGGCACCGGGTCTGGCCAGCTCTCGCGCTTGCCGATCACAATAGCCACATGCTCCAGCAGGCCGTTGGTCTCGCGGAAGCACAGGATGCGCGCATCTTCGGCCTCCTCCAGCGGAACCGGTCCCTCGCTGACGTAGGTCAGCTCGACACGCACGTCAGCGGCCATGGCTTCGATTTGCGTCGTGGTCGCGGTGAGAACGGCGCGACTCTCGAGCAGACTCCGCAACTCCGGAGCATCGGTAGGATCAACGGTGTTGCTCACGACTGCGGGCAGCAGGCCGCCGAGTTTTGCCAGCGTCAGCCCGGCCATCTCCGGCGCGGAAGCTTCACGCAGTTCGCGAGTCTTGGGGCCGCTGCCAATCGCACTCGAAAGGCGCAGAATCTGGTCGGGACCCTCGCCGTTCAGGCTGAGGCTCATGGCTCGAGGCCGATCGACCTTCAGACCCATGGCTCGGGCACGGTGGTGGGTTACCGCCAAACGGACAGGTCCTCGACCGAGTCGTCGGACCTCGTCCAGGGTGTCACCACTCAAGCCCTCGACGGTGGCGAGAAGCGCCGCCGCCCGATCGGGCGCGGCCCCGTCGGGGGCTGTCACATACAGGAATCGCCCTCGCCGCAAATCGAACAGACCGCGTTCTGCCTCGTACATGTGAATGTCCACCCTTGCGGGAAGGAGATGCTGTGAGTACCCCGCTCCACGAACACACAGCCTGGAATCTGGTACGCGCAGTACCACCAGGGCTCGGCGGCAGGGAGTTCGTGCGTGTGCATCATCTACAACCTGATGTGTGGTTGCAAGTGCACGCCTCCGGCCGGTGGGAAACCTCTGTCGAGGTCGATCCCGTGGCGCATGACGTCATGGAGATGTATCTGCCGCTGCAGCTTCAGGCCGACCTGGTCATCGCGCAGATCGGACAGAGCCTCGATGGCCGCATAGCCACCGAAAGCGGTCATTCTCACTACGTGACGGGACGGGCCGACATCCGACGGCTCCATCGCCTCCGAGCCCTGGTCGATGCGGTGGTCGTCGGAGCCCGTACCGTTGCCTCGGATGACCCCCGTCTGACCGTGCGGGAGGTCGAGGGCGACAACCCGGTCCGTGTGGTTCTCGATCCCGACGGCCGCCTCGATACGGGGAGGAACGTCTTCTCCGATGGTGCTGCCCGAACGCTTGTTGTTCGCCACGCGCCCGAGAAGGACGCTCGTCCCTCCGCTGCAGACGACACCCTGATGATCCCTTTCAGCAGCGCTGACGGCTTCGATCCGAAGATCATCCTCCGGATGCTGCGGGACGCCGGTTACCGACGCGTGCTGATCGAAGGCGGAGGCATCACGGTGTCGCGGTTCGTACAGGCCGGTGTGGTGGATCGCCTGCACGTCACGGTTGCGCCGCTGCTCATCGGCTCCGGCCGCCCGGCGCTGACACTCACCACGATCCAGTCGCTCGATGAAGCGCTACGGCCGCGATGCCGGCATTTCCGTCTCGGCGAGGATATCCTCTTCGATTTGGATCTTCGTACGCGTGCGGACTCCTGAGCGGCGGTCAGCGGTGCGGTCACACCTGACTTTCGTAGCTGCCCCACGCGACGTGAGATTCCCTCAACGTCACGCACAGCGAGGTGACGCCACGGGCCGCGTCGCCCAGTTTGCCGGAGTGAACGGCTCGAACAAGACGGTCGAAGATTTCTCGCGCGAGCACCTCCGTCGTGGTGTTCTTCCCGGCGAATGCCGGTTCCTCGTCCAGATTGCGGTAGTTGAGGTCCGCGAGCACGGTCCTGAGCTGCTCGGTGGCGCGCCCGATGTCCACCACGACGCCGTCGGCATCGAGCTCCGGACGTCGAAAGGTGACGTCCACCACGTAGGTGGCGCCATGAAGGTTCTGCGCGGGACCAAAGACATCGCCCCGAAAGCTATGGGCAATCATGAAGTGGTCTCGTACATTCACGCTGTACACGTCAGGACCTCATCATCTGATTTGTGATTTGTGACTGACGAACCAAGGCATCGAATCACGCATCACGACGGTGCGTATACCGAATCCGGTGACAGAGAGCGCCGGCGGTATCGTGGCTCAGTCTTGCCATCACGTCCGGGAGATCCTCGAATGCACTTTCGGCGGTAATCAACGTGTCGAGCTGCGGATCGCGAAGCAGGTCGAGCGCCAGCGCCATTCGCCGCTGCGGACTCCACCGCGACGCGCGGTCAGGAGGAAGTCGACCAACCTGGCTGCTCCTGAGCGTCAGCCGGCGGGAGTGGAAGTCCTCGCCCAGGGGAAGCATGACGGGTCGGATCCCATACCAGCTCGCCTCGACGATGGTTGCTTCGATGCCTGCGGTGGCCAAGGCGCTCGCCAACCCCTCCGGCTGACCGCTCGCGTGGATGACGAGGTCGGCATCGGCGTGCGGCGGCGTGTCAGTACGAAACGAGAGGCCAAGCTCCTGGGCAATCACTTCGCGCGCGGGATTGATGTCAACAACGGTCACAGCGGCGCCGGGGATCTTCCCGCACAGCCACGCGACGAGCAGTCCGACGACACCTGCGCCGATGACAACAATGCGGTCTCCGGGCAGCGGTCGCGCATCCCACACCACGTTCACGGCGGTCTCCATGTTGGCCGCGAGTACCGCGCGGCCAGCTGGCACGTCGTCGGGAACGGGTGTCACTCGAGCGGCGGGAACGCAGTACAGGTCCTGGTGCGGAAAGAGACAGAACACGAGGCGACCCGCAAGATCGTTCCGCACGCGCGCCGGAGCCTCCTCGACCTCACCGACACTCGCGTAACCGTACTTGACCGGGCCGGGGAATTGGCCTTCCTGGAAGGGCGCACGCATAGCCTCGTATTGAGACGAGGGAACTTCACCCTTGAAGACCAGCGCTTCGGTGCCACGGCTGATCGCGGAGTACAGGGTGCGGACCAGCACCTCGTCCTCCCGCCGTGGTGCCAGCTCGGCGTGCACGATCTCCCCGTGTCCGGGTGTCCGAATCCAGAACTGCCGAGCGGTGTGGATGTGCGACACGTGCTGCTCATTTTTCGTCGTGACAGGACCCCCACGCGTACTGGGTGCCACCACGCACAGGCGCATCACGATACCGCATCGCAAGAGCTGGATGGAGACCTTAGTCTCGCGAAGGCGAGTGCGTTGTGAGTGTCGTTCATGGAGGAGCGACACGGCCGGAGGTCCGGTAGCCGCTGGCTTAGGTGCGCTCGCCTGTCCGTGGTTAAAATTTGTCCATGCGCCCCCCCGACAGCTTCGGCGAGTTTGAGGCGACGAGCCTCTTTTGCCCAAGCTGTCGCCGCGCGACCCCTGTGCGGCGAAAGCTGCTACTCGTTCTACCAAGCGGCAGCAAATACGACTACGTCTGTGCCGAATGCGGCACCGCCGTCGGCGGAAAGACGGACAACGACGCGCCCGAGTTCTACCGAACAACGCCGCTGCCACATGTGCCGCGTCGCGGCCGTCGCTCGTAGTACCGAGAAGGCAATCCGCGCGGTCTTTCGAGCCCAACAACGTGTAGTAGTCGGCGGTCATCTTGCAGGTCGCGCGGCAAGGAGATCATCGAAGAGGGCAAGTCGATCATGGACGAGGACTTTGACGACGCCACGATGGACGCGTGTCTGATCGCGGCCGGCCAGCGAGCCGAGCACCACGAGATCGGCGCATACGGGACGGTGATCGCGTGGGCGACGGCGATGGGTCACAATGACGCCGCAAACCTACTCACCCAGAACCTCAACGAAGAGAAGGCCGCCGACAAGAAGCTCAGCGCCCTGGCGGAGGGCGGGATCAATCAACATGCCGCGGACGCGGCGCATCCAAACTCCGAAGACAAACGTGATTTGGTCGCAGCATCAAAAGCGTCGGCCGGAAAGACGGCGCGACGGTAGGAGCCCGTGGCCAAGAAATTCGGTATCGTCACAGGCGCGTCATCGGGAATCGGCTACGAGCTGGCGGCGATCTGTGCGCGGGACCGCAAGCACGAGATCAAGGGGAAGACTACCCACGGACAGGGTGATGGCGGCGTTCGGTGACGCCAAGCTCGCCCACTGAGAGGGGCACCGTCGCAGACGAGAATATCCGTGCGGTGGCCCGCCTTCAGGCGAAAGCCGCACAGCAACGAACGCTGCTGCAGTGCGCATCCGATCGCATCGTAGCGATAGCAGGGCGGGAATCAACGGTCGCGATTCACGCGGTTTTCTTTGCTATCTGGATCGGCTTCAATACCGGCGTCGCTGGCATCCGTCCCTTCGACCCGTTTCCCTTCGTCTTTCTCACGATGATTGTGAGTCTCGAAGCGATCTTCCTCACGCTCTTCGTGCTCGCGACGCAGAATCGGATGACGGTGGACGCTGACCGGCGAGCGCACTTGGACCTCCAGGTGAATCTACTGTCCGAACAGGAGATGACATTGGTGCTTCAGATGTGCGTGAAGTCTGCGAGCACCTGGGTCTCCACGAGACAACTCGCTCGCACAAGTTCATGGAATTGGCCCGCCGCACGGATGTCACCGCACTCGCCGCCCATGTGGAACAGGCAATGGATCACAACGAAAAGGAGGTCGCGCGAAACGCGGCAGGTTAGGAACGCTGTTCTGCTTTGTCCGGATGTCGCCTGGTCGGCCTCTGGATCGTGGCTCTCACCCTGTTGTGTGGGTGCATATTCCCGAGCCGACGATCACCGAGATCATGCGCGGTCTGGAATCGCGCTCATGAGGTTCGAACGCACTCCGGAATTTTCGGGATCGCGCGACGATGATGGCACGGTGAAGCCGGCGCAGTGTCCCGAATGCGGATCGAAGAAGTTCGGGACGCTGGCAGCGACTATCACGCGGGAACGTATTGGCGATGTCACCAGTGTGGAACCGTATGAAATGAAATTCGGTACCGACAGCAGCGCCAGCGGCGGTGGTGAGGGATGTCTCAGTCGAGGTCGCAGGACGGACGCGAAACACCACACTATCAATAAACACGATTTCGACAGTGATTCACGCGGCAGCGTGTTAGAGTGCTCGAAGCTGTCCTGAGCCTCCTGCATACGGCGGGTTCCTCACCATGGCTTATGCGAGGAACCCATGAGTGTCACCAGACCCTCTCAGCCTCTCTTCCTCCATCTCACGACCGCCTGCCCGCGGATACTGGAGCGAGGTGCTGCATGATTTCACGTCCACCCCATCTGAACGCCTATCAGTTCGCGGTTGTGGCGGCGCTTCGCGCCCAGCAATTGATGGCCGGCTGCACACCGCGGCTGTGCGGTGAACACGGCGCCACGACGATGGCCCAGATGGAAGTCGCCGCGGGTTGCATCGCGTGGAGTGACGGAGACGTGCTCGCGACGCCACCGCAATGTGGCTCGCAGCGCTAGGCGGTCGGCTCGCGTATCTCATACACCGCGTGAGCGGTCATGCGGTCACGTGGAATAGACCGCCGGCCGATGCGTCGCTCTGTGCAGGTGACATCGTCTGCCATGAGTGTGGTCAGGTGCTCTGGTGCCGCGCCCATGACCCGTGGCGTGTAACGACAGTTGACGCGCCGCCGGACCACTGGGGCGGAACGCGGTCACACCGCGCGCACTGGACGCTGTTTGAAAGCCTTCAGCACATTCTCCAATTGGCCGAGGAATGCCCATCGGGTCTTTCCGGCGATGCGATACGACGCGGCGCGTGCGAATTGATTGAGGCTGATTCCTGGCGAAGCCGATCTCTGTGTCGTCGTCGGATGCTGAAATCTGTTGTTGACCTTCAGCGGCGGCAATTACACGACGTATCCCGAACAGACGACCCGACTCCGCTGACGCTGAAGCGGCTGGGAGAGGCACTTCGGCGCCAAGAGCACGAGTAGAAGGTGCCCAAACGGGCGTTCCCGGATCTCCGAGGAGATCCGGGTTGAGACGATCGCGCTTACCAGCGAGATTCGCGCGGCTGACGGCCACGGTTGGGCCCGCCACCGCCACGGTTGAATCCGCCGCCGCCGTCACCTCGAGGCGCCATCGGCCTCGCCTCGTTGACGGTGAGGTTCCGTCCGCCGAATTCGTGTTTGTCGAGCTCGGTAATTGCGCGACGTGCGCCGTCGTCGTCGTTCATCTCGACGAACGCGAATCCTCGCGCCTGCCCTGTGGCGCGGTCACGGACAATGTTGACGGAGGCGACACCTCCAGCACCCTCGAACAGGGCTTGAAGATCGGACTCGTTGGTTTCGTACGGCAGATTGCCGACGTACAGTTTGGTACTCATGAACTACTCCTGCATCTCGAAGGATGCATCTCGGTCTGAAGGCAGGCTCGAGCGGAATGCTCGACGACGACACGCAGGAGAGGCGAGAAACTCGGGTCTAGTGCGAGAGGCCGGAATGCGCAGCGGTCAGAAAGCACTCAAAGTGTAACAGACCTTCAGCGCTGCCGCCGGGGCGATCGCGGACGTTGGGTGGCGAGGGCACGTTTGAGGTCATCGCGGTCGCGACGGGCTTGCTGTTCCGCTTCAGTTTGATGCGCATCGGCGTAACGATGTTCCCCACGCGTGTTCGAGTCGTGACTTGCATCGAGGCGGTCTCGTTCGGAACGAGGCTCGCGGTCCGGTCGTCGATTTTTTCGGGTTGTGTGCCTCTTCATGCCGCTCTGCCTCCTCCGTTGGTATTGCGATTTCCGAGCCGACGCCGGACCTGACTCATCCACGGACCGACTTCGAATTCTCTTCCTTTGGCGGTCGGGCTGTTGCGCTGTCAAATAGAGAACAGATGAACAAGGTGGGTGACATTCAGGCGACGGCGGCATCGATTGACCTGCTCGGTATCGAACCGTTGGAGGAGCATGCGAGGCGCCTCGCGGCTCTGTTCACCGTGTCGCTTCGTCGACGCGGCAGCGCCGCACACCTGAAGGCACTTCGACGACATACCTTGGCGCTGCGACGCGTCTACACGTCGTTGGCTGGCGACGTCGCGCGCGGCGAACCGCCGTCCCCCGCTGCTGATTGGCTGCTCGATAACTTTCACATCGTTCTCGCCGCGGTGCGCGACATTCACCACGATCTGCCCCCCTCGTTCTTCCGGAGGCTGCCCTGGATTGCCGCTGACGAGTTCGCGGGTCTGCCCCGCGTTTACGCGATGGCGCGTGAACTGATTCGCAACAGCGCCGGTCGGCTCGATTCACAGCGGCTGCATCGGTTCGTCACGGCCTTTCAGTCGATCACTCCCCTGACGATGGGTGAGCTGTGGGCTTGGCCGTCGGTGCTGAAGCTGGTTCTCGTCGAACACGTGCGCACCCGCGCGGACGTCATGGCGACGAGCCGCGCCCATCGCCTCGATGCCGATCGTCTTGTGGATGCGCTCGGCGCAGATATGCGAACGCGCCAGCCCTGGCCATCGCACGCGCACCCTGCATTTGTGATTCGGTTGCTCCAGCGCTCTCGCGAACACGAGACCGCCGCCGCTCTGCGTGAGCAGCTCGACGCCGCCGTGGCCGCCCGCGGACAGACGATTGAGGACGCCATCCGCTCCGAAGCGCGGCACCAAGCTTCCGAGCAGGCGTTCATGGCGAATCTGATCGGCAGCCTCCGGCTGATCTCGACATTCGACTGGAGCGAGTTTTTCGAGAGCGTCAGCCTGGTCGAACAGGTGCTGCAGCGCGACCCGGCGGCCGTCTATGGACGCATGGACTTCGGCAGCCGCGATCGTTACCGCCATGCAGTCGAGTCACTCGCGGAGCCCACCGGCGAAGGGCAAGTGCGCGTGGCACTCAAGAGCGTCGAACGTGCCCGCCAGATCGCCGAACGGGAGCCGGGCGCGCGTGAGTCGCATGTCGGCTACTACCTGATCGGCGGAGGCCGCGCGCAGTTCGAACGGGGCATTGGATGGAAGCCGGGGGCGGCCGTTTGGCTGAAACGAATGTTCTTCCGCTGCGCGGCGCCAGGGTATCTCGGCACGATTGGCCTGTTGACCGCGGCGCTGGTCGCCGCGGCCGTTGCGTACGGTCGCGCACACGGCTCCCAGTGGCCGGCGCTCGGCGTCATCGTTCTCCTGACGCTGGTGCCGGCGAGCGAACTGGCGATCCAGATTGTTCAGCGGTTGATCGCCCGTTGGGTGCCGCCGCGGCGCCTGCCTCGGCTCGATCTCCGGCGCATTCCGGAGTCGGCGCGCACGATGGTCATCGTCCCCACGATTCTCGATAGCGTCGAGCGGGCGCGGGAGTTGGTGGAGCATCTCGAAGTGCAGGCCCTCGGCAATCTTGATCCCCACATCCATTTCGCCATCCTGAGTGACTTCAGGGACGCAGATGCGGAACGGATGCCGCTCGACACAGAGATTCTCACCGCGGCGGCCGACGCGGTGCGCGCGCTGAACGCCAAGCATGGCGATGGCGGTTCCGACCGGTTTTTCCTGTTTCACCGCACGCGTCAGTGGAACGCGCAGGAGCGCCTCTGGATGGGATGGGAGCGCAAACGAGGAAAGATCGAGGAGTTCAATCGCCTGCTTCGTGGCGCCACCGACACAAGCTTTGTGCTGACGGTAGGTGATGCATCGATTCTGCCGGAGATTCGGTACTGCATCACGCTCGACAGCGACACGCGACTGCCACGCGACGCCGCTCGCCAGCTGATCGGCATCATTGCGCATCCGCTGAATCGGCCTTCCTTCGATCCGGCGGTCGGGCGCGTCACCGAAGGGTACGGCATTCTCCAGCCTCGCATCAGCGTCACCTTCACGAGTGCGGCCGGCTCCCTATTCGCGCGGTTGTATTCCGGGCATACCGGTGTCGATCCGTATACGACCGCGGTGTCCGACACTTATCAGGATCTGTTCGGCGAGGGCATCTTCACCGGAAAAGGCCTGTACGACGTCGATGCCTTCACCGCCGCGCTTGCGGACGCTGTGCCTGAAAACGCGCTGCTGTCTCACGACTTGTTCGAAGGTCTGCATGCGCGCGCGGCTCTTGTGTCGGATATCGAGTTGGTCGACGAGTATCCGTCGACCGTCCTCGCCCACGCCCGGCGTCAGCACCGGTGGATTCGAGGCGACTGGCAGATTCTTCTCTGGTTGTTTCCGTTCGTCCCGACTCGTCACGGGGTGAAGCGGAACCCGTTCCCTCTGATCTCGCGATGGAAGATTCTCGACAATCTACGCCGCAGTCTCGTCGCGCCGATGCTGCTCACGCTCCTGGTCGCCGGGTGGACGGTTCTGCCTGGCGCTCACTGGTTCTGGACGGTATCTGTGCTCACCGTGATGGCGTCGCAGCTCCTGCCACTCGTCGCGCAGATGCTGGTCGGACCGCGACGAGCGCAATCGTTCCCGGTGTTCTGGAGGAATCTCTGCGCGGACGCGGCGATTACGCTGGCGCAGGTCTTTCTCGGCGTCACGTTCCTCGCTTACCACGCGTGGCAGACCATCCACGCGATCGTATTGACGTTGGTGCGCCTGACGATGACGAGGCGCCGGCTCCTGGAATGGGAAACCGCCGCTGCAACGGCCGCGCGCGCAGCCGGCATCCTCGGCGGCCAGGCGCTGCTTCGATTCGTCGCAGGCATGATGGCCAGCCCGATCATCGCGGCTGTCCTCGCGTTGGTCGTGTCGGCCACACACCGCGCGAGCTTGCCTTCTGCGATGCCGTTCCTGCTGTTGTGGTTCATTGCGCCCGGCGTTGCCTATTGGCTCAGCATGCCAGTGGGTCCTCG
>DASTZI010000445.1:0-2598 GCA_035764385.1 Vicinamibacterales bacterium | reverse complement strand
CGCTCAGGGTCCCCTGCAGCGCCAGGTTCTCCCACAGCGCGCCGGTGTCGTAGCTGTGCGTCTTGAGCGGGCGTCCGTTCTGCTCGTTCGTCGTCCGTGAGATGAAGACCAGGAGCGCCGCGGCGTTGCGGCACCAGATCTGGTTGCGCTCGACGAGCAGGTCGAAGAAGAGGGGCCAGTGCTCGGTATCCCGGTGTGCGTAGAGGATGCGACCGGGATATGAGTTGCCTGCGGACGGTGCCCAGCGCGCCGCCTCGAACAGCACGTCGAGCTCGGCTTGCGAAATCGGTTCACCCGACATCGCGCGCGGCGACCAGCGATCGAGGAACAGCGGATCGATCGGATGGTCCGCTTTGCGATGGTCCCGCCCGCGCGCCGCCACCGCGCTCAGTATCCCATCCGCACGATGCCGGTGGTCGCGCCGTTGATCGTGCCCTTCTCGAGCCACTCGAGCGAGGCGCGGAACAGCATCGTGTGGTTCTTCTCCCACATGGCGTTGTGCGATGAGCACGCGAGGTCGATCATGACCTTCTGCGACGCACCGAGATCCTCGTAGAGATCTTTCACGCGCTCGGGCTGAACCTGTTTGTCGTGAACGCCAGCCACCATCAGCGTTGGCGTCTGCGTCTTGGTCACGACGGATGCGTTCCATCCCCACGAGGTCGTTTGCGGTGCGCGACGAACACCAGATCCCCACGTCGCACCAACTGGATCGGACGCGAGCATCTCCGACCACACGCTGTCTGCCGCGGCCTTATCGTACTGGCCAGAGCAGCCAACCTGCCGATCCCAATTGGCGTCGAATTCGCTCCGTGACTGCGTGTTGAACACCACGCCGTCGGCAGGCACCTTGGCGGGCGCTTCCCCTCGTCCTTCACGGCCGTACGCCGGCGCCAGCAGCACGAGCCGGTTCACCTTCTGCGGATTCCTCGCGGCATAGCCACCCGACCGCGGACCGCCGAGCGACCATGCGACAAGGCTCACGCGATCGACGCCGCGCAACGCGCGAACGTAATCGACAGCCGCGCCGACGTCCGCCCAGTCCGAAGCGATCGACGTCAAGTTCTGACCGTACGTCGCCGCGCAGGGCGCGGGGATGAGGCGAGGCACGAAGAGCGCCTGCTGATTCGGTGCGAGATTGCACGGATCGTTCATGGCCGGCGGCCGCGTCGAGCGCCCGTATCCGGTCATGTCTACGGAGAAGGTGTCGAAGCCGGCATGCGCCAGGTAGGCCATCCAGCTGTAGTCCTGATACGGCACGTCGAAGGAGACCTCGGCCGGCGTGCCCGCGCCATGGACGAACAGCACGACGCGGTCGGCCCCGCGCGCACCGCGTGCCAGCGTTCCGGCGTGGACACGCTCGCGCACGTACAACTGCGCGGGCTGCCCGGCGATCGCCGGGACCGTCGACTGCACGCGAACGAAATGATCGATGGTCAGGATTCGCTCGCTGTCGTCACCAGCCAGGGGAATCACGAGCAGAAAGGCAATGCACGTGGCGGTCAGAGTTTTCATAACGGAATCTTCGATTTGTGATTGGCGATCTTTGATTGCTGATTCGTTGGCGATTGTTGATCTTTGATTGTTGACTTGAGTCCTCCTCATTCGGAGCGGAGACTCGATCACATTCAACAATCAAGAATCAAGAAATCAACAGCGATTCAACAATCAAAGATCAAGAATCAACAATGCCGTTTAGTGCAGCGAGGTCCGCAGATGTTCGCGCAACAGGTCGCGCCCGAAGTCGCCCTTGAAATCGCGCCACACCGAGTGCACGTGATTCGCATCGTTCTGCGTGTTGTCGAACTCGATCAGGAACGTCGGTCCTTGCACGCGGTAGTAGTGCTTCTGCCCGCGCTCGAGCGCGCCCGCCCATGCGAACGTGATGTTGTCCACGCCGGCGATCTTGACCTTCGCCATCCGGTCGGCCGCGATGTCTGGGGCCATCAATCCAGCGTACGCGTCCAGGATCTTCATCAGCTGATCGCGCTGCGCCGCAGTCATCGCCGACGCCTTCAAACCGGCCGGCGAGAGCGGGTTGATGTCGAGTGCGTTCTCCGTCACGATGTCGCCGAGCGCGACGTTGTTGAAGATCGCTGTCTTGCGCTCGGTCGCGTCCAGCGACATCACCAATGTGCGCGCCGTGTCCTCGAGCACTCCGAGCGTCCGCTGACCCTTCTGCGGACCGTCTTTGACCTCCGCCGGGTTGGCGCCGGCAAACGACGGCGTGCTCGAAATCGCGGTCCCGTTCACGATGTCGTAGTGCAGCGAGATGTGATGGAACTCCACGCGCCAGCCCCACGTGCCCTTCGCTGACGGCGTACCGAACACCGAGAAGCGATAGCCTTCGGGATCGCGCCCGGGGCCACTTCCCTTCTCCTGGGCTTTCAGGATGTTCTCGAGCTGCATGATCTGCGTGTACGTGGTGTAGCCACGATCGCTCAGTCCGGTCTTCAGCAGGTCGTGCGCGAGCTTGCGTTGCGGCTCGGTCATCGCCTTCAACTGCAGGCCGTTGCGCTCGAACTGCGGTACGAAGTGCCACCGCAGCCGCTCGGGAGAGTCGAACTGAAACGTGGCCTGCTGCCGCTGCTCCGGCGT
>DASTZI010000444.1:0-2489 GCA_035764385.1 Vicinamibacterales bacterium | reverse complement strand
TTGTCGAGATCAAACGCGTAAAAGAATTGCCCTTGTCCACTCTCTCGCCGCCCCATCATGGACCGCTCCCGCGAATCACCTCTCAATCCGACGGAATCACGGTTCGCCCGTGGTCTCAACGAGAGTTTTGCAACACATTCGAAGGCAAAGCGGACATCGCCACGCGATCGCCTAACGATCGCGATCCATGGGTAAACGGCCTAGAAGGTGACTAGCCGCTCGAGTCGGTGCCAGTGGATCCGGAAGCAACCGCTTCGACTGCTCCTCGCTTCGCTCGGAGCAGGTGGCCCTCACTTCGTTCGGGCCACTGCCTCGTTGATGGTTTGATCCGACCAACTTTATCCTGCGGTAGCGGTTGCGAGGCACACTTTGCCCGTCTGGGACAAAGCGCGCCTCGATCACCTGCGTCTAGCGGAGGTCGGCACATCGGATCAGAGGAACCACGCTCGTGGTCGGGACGGGCGGTGCGGTTCGCCCCAATTACCCTCTGCTTGTCCGCGCAAGGCCCTCGGTGGACCGATCCGACGATCGCACCAGCCTTCGACGGTCTAAAGATTTCCGTCTCTCGCAGGGTCAGCTTAGCGACCGCTCCCTGCTCCGGTCGTCATTCCTTGGACCCCGTAGCGAGGGGTTCAACCGGCGTCTCAGTCCGCCGGGTTTCCGCAGTGCCCCACAGTCAGGGAGTTACGGGGCGCTTGTAGCGCCATCTACTGAGATGTCTTGTATGACTATTTATCTCGCGGATCTTCTTGAGCAGCACGCGCGGCGTTTCATCTGGTAGCCGCGTGCGGATCACCGCGGCGGGACGGCAGGAACTCGCGGGGCGCCGTTGACAACGGCGGGCGGTCAGCCTCTGCGGGCCGCCTATGTCCGGTCTACGTCCAATTGCTACCGAATTGATGGATGCGCCGCAGCGAATTGTCGCGAGGTGCCAAAACCGGTCATGGGCTGCTTCTGGTAAGTGAAGAAGGTCACGGACCGTAAAATCGGGGCGTGCTACATTGGCAACCCCTGTTCACAACAGGTCCAGCTTCGAATCCATCGTTGCGGCACAGGCGCAGCTTTTCAGGGAGCATATTCATGCGCATGCTTTCCAGACGGTACCTGCTTCTCGGCGCGCTGGTCGTCCCATTGACCGTTCATGCCCAGAATTGGCCCGCAGGCAATATCAAGATCGTCGTGGTGTACCCGCCAGGCGGATCGACCGACATGATCGCGCGTCTGATTCAACCGCACATGCAGCAGCGGCTCGGTACGACCGTCATTATCGAGAACCGGGCGGGCGGGGGCGGAAGCATCGGCACTGCGGCGGTCGCAAAATCGTCGCCTGATGGCAGCACCTGGGCCATGGTGTTCGACAATCACGCGGCCAATCCCTTTGTTTTTCCCAATATGCCGTTCGACACCGAGAAGGACCTCGACCCGGTGCAACTCATCGGCACTGCGCCCTATGTGCTGTCGACGAATGCTCAAAAGCCATTCAAGACACTGGCCGAAGTGGTCGCCGCGGCAAAGACCAAACCGGGCACGCTAAGCTACGCAACGGTAGGAGCCGGCAGCGTCGGCCACCTCGCGATGGAGCTGTTGTGGAAGCAGGCGGGCGTGCGCCTCGTGCACGTACCCTATCGCGGCGGTGGCCCCGCCATGAACGATCTAATCGCCGGGCATGTCGATCTGTTGATCGCCAGCACAGCGCAGTCCGTTCCGTTCATTCAGGCCGGCTCGATCAGAGCGTTGGCACAGTCAGGCAAGACCCGGACTTCGACGCTCGCGAATGTGCCCGCGATAGCAGAGAGCTATCCCGGGTTCGAAGCTTATGCCTGGTGGGGCGTTTTTGCACCCGCAGGGACGCCCAAGGCGATCGTCAGCAGGTTCGCCGACGAGCTTGCCGCGTCGTTGCGCGAACCGGGCGTGGCCAAGCAGCTCAATGAGACCCAGCAGGTGACGTTCGCGCTGGGCGGCCCGGAAGAGCTTCGGAAGTTCGTCAGAGAGCAGATGCGATTGTGGGGGCCGGTCGCGCGCGAACACAACATCCAAGCGGATTGAAGCCTTAAGATGAATAAGCTGACGCGACGCTCCATCTTGTTTGGCGCAGCGCTGGCGGCGTTCGTGGCGCGCGCCCAAAGTTGAAATTGTGAATTCAATGCTGCGGGGGGCCCCTGACGGCAGCAACGGGTCATTTTAGTAAGGTCGACCCGCTCCCGACCTTCGCCGCATGTCCGCTTTGCTCCGATCGCGTCCGAAGTTTGGCACCGCAGCGAATCGACGCGACGTGCCGATTGTGTTGCAAAAGTCCAAAATTGCCCGGTGATAAATTTCCCGCCACAAGACGAACCAACCGACGACTGGCGATCTGTGTAGCCTCAATCGCGTTACCGAAGTCGCCCGTGAATTCATCGTCAGGCGATGAGGTCCCTCACATCTTTACACGAAAATCGCGTCTACAGCCCGGAGAATTTTTGATCAGCAGTGCAAAAAGACTTTTGCAA
>DASTZI010000443.1:0-2360 GCA_035764385.1 Vicinamibacterales bacterium | reverse complement strand
TCAGCGGGCCATAGCCGTACCCCAGGTCCAGCACCGTGTTGCCGCTCGCCAATGCCGTGATGTGTTCCACTTGATTCCGCGTGTTGAAGACGCGGCTCTCGGCAACCACGCCACCCAGCGTCCGGACGGTTATTTGTCCGGCGGCGTTATCGACGACGCTGCTCACCAGCGTTGCCGACGTCGGACCGTCCGTAATCGTGCTGATCCGGTCCACGGCCGTATCTCCGCCTGACGCATAGCGGCGCGTGACGACGCGCCCGCTCGGATGCGTGATCTGCGTCAACCGCCCGGCGTAGTCATATCCATACGCCGCAGTAAACGTTCCGCTCACACCCGACAGTGTGATCTGTTCGGAAGTCCGCAATCCCGCGCTGTTGTATTGGAATGCCGAGCTCGTGACGCCGGCCGTCAAGACGCTGGTGAGCAGTCCGATATAAGTGTTTTCGTCATACGTGTATGTGACACCGGGCGTCGCGTCCGCATAGCCCGCCGTTTTCAGCCGCCCCAGCGCGTCGTAGGTATACGTGGCTTGGAATCCGGCGCCGCGGGCGTCCGTGCGCGACTGGAGCGAGCCGTCAGCGTAGTACTCGTAGATGGTCGTTCCCGATTCCGGATGGCTTTCGCTGCGCAGTTGTCCCAGCCAATTCCGCGGGTTCGGTTCTTCGACCTTGACCAGATGGCCCAATGCGTCATGAGTCATTCTCCGCGCATTGCCCGCCTCATCGGTTTGGGTCACCGCCGGCCCAGCCGCACTCATCGTATAGTCCATCGTGACGATCGGGCGGTCCAGCGCATCGTAGGTCGTTGTCGTCCACACCGCGTTTTCTCTCGCACGGTACGGTTGCGACTTTCCAGACGCGTCCGTCGGCATCGTACTGCGTGTCGACATAAGCATTGCCCGCAACCGGATTCTGAATCTCGCGTGTGGGCCGCCCCATCTTCTCGGAGACGGTCTCCGATGAAAGACATGAAGGCCGCGGCTCAAGGAAGAATCAAACGAGCCTTGATTTCCGTGGTTAACTCAGATTCCGAGAGACGAACGCTATTGATCTCGAAGATACGCGTAAAACTCGGAATCACGGATGTGGTAGAGAACGTGCCGCAGTTCTTCGCCTATTTCCAGAAGGACTGTGTTGAGTCGATCCGAATCTGGCTCACCCTCACGAAGTTTCGGTAGCAGATCGCTCAGCAATGCCTGACACGACTCAGCTAGATCCAATAAATTGTGCGCGAGGGTCCATGCCTGTTTCTCCTCCGCTGTGTCATACCGTTTGACCTGATCGCAGGTATTCAGGCGCTCTGCAAGCTCTCGCAATTCAGCCGCAAATTTTTCTGCTTGGCTTTTCATCGTCGTCCCAAAACCTTCTTCGCCGCCTCTATCAATTGACGGAAATTCTGTACTTCACGTTCCATCGAACTGGTATACCCTCCCGCATCCTTCGCCGCCCTGATCTTCTCCAGATGTTCGGCCAGTCTCTGTTCAAGACTTCGAAGAGCTTTTTCAACACCAGACCGACCCTGTTGAGCAAGCACTCTCTCCATCTGCGCTACCTGACCAGGACTGGGCTTCGCGATTTGTTGGATGCTAATTCGACCCAGTGATGTTAGGCCGGACTCTGCCGTCAATCCCAAATAGTTCGCTGCAACGCCGCCGGTTATTCCGACTACAACAGAAGCGCCCGCAGCAACAGCAATCATTTCGTTCGAAGCATCTGCCCGCCGGTCCATCTGATGAAGGAATTGCCACGTCCAATCACCGCCGACATATCGGTACGTTCCGATGAACTGCCCGTTTTGAACGATCAAGCCATTACTTGTCAGGAACACGTCGGGAGCATTCTGAAAATATCTCCAGAAGTCTTGGTCACTATAGTCTTCGATGCAGTCGCCGTAGTTGTCGCAAAGCTCGTAATCCAGACCCTGCGGGTCCCTCGTATTGATCGGGTCGTTTCCGCCGTAGACATAGGCATTCCAGCTTTGTGGATTTTCAGGATCGCCGGCGACGTGCCCCGGATCCGGAGTCGTGAATCGTCCGTTCCGATTCGCGTAGACCCTTGCCATGGCGTAATCGAGCCCGGAGATGGACTCTCGGTCATATGTAGTGAATTTCTGATCGTTGCTGGAATTGACGAAAATCGACCACAGTTCGCCATAGGGCAGCACGCGATTATTTTCGAGGACGGCGCCGGCGGGCGATACGAGCAGGACTGAAGTCCCGGTTTGCTCGGCGACGCGGTACTGCAGGCGATCCGTGGAGGCGGCGCTGGTGGCGCCTGGCGTCGTCGTGAATTCCGACATCAGGCCGGTGAGTCCGTAGAAGTAATAGGTTGTCACCGAGCCTGCGCTTTTCCGGATGCGCC
>DASTZI010000442.1:0-4862 GCA_035764385.1 Vicinamibacterales bacterium | reverse complement strand
TGTGGCCCCATATTCTCGCGGCGCTCGACTGGATGGATCAGTATGGCGACGCGGATGGCGACGGGTTCATCGAGTACGCGCGCCGCAGCGAGACGGGCCTGATCCAGCAGGGATGGAAGGACTCGTGGGATTCGATCTTTCACGCCGACGGCCGGCTGGCGGAACCGCCGATCGCGCTGTGTGAAGTGCAGGGCTACGCATACGCGGCATGGGTCGGCGCCGCGCGACTGGCCGAGGCACGGGGCGAACACGATCGATCGCAGCGATGGATGGAGCGTGGAACGAACCTGCAGCGGCGATTCGAACGCGCGTTCTGGTGCGAGGACATCGGCACGTATGCGTTGGCGCTCGACGCAAACAAAGAGCCGTGCCGTGTTCGCACCTCGAATGCGGGCCACTGCCTCTTCACCGGGATCGCGAGTCCCCAGCACGCGCGGCGGGTTGCGGACACGTTGATGTCCGACGCGTCGTTCAGCGGCTGGGGTATCCGCACGGTGAGTGCGGCGGGGGCGCGGTACAACCCGATGTCCTATCACAACGGATCGATATGGCCGCACGACAACGCCCTCATCGCGGCCGGTTTTGCCCGGTACGGGCTGATGAGCGAAGCCTCACGCGTGCTGTGCGGCATGTTTGACTTGAGCCAGGTCGTCGATCTCTACCGGCTGCCGGAACTGATCTGCGGGTTCCACCGGCGGCAGGATGGATTTCCCACGTTGTATCCCGTCGCGTGCGCGCCGCAGACGTGGGCGGCCGGTGCGGTGTTCCTGCTCCTGCAGGCGTGCCTCGGCTTGGACGTCGATGCGGTCAACCACCGCGTGTCATTTACATGCGCGGTTCTGCCCGAATCGATTGAATCGCTGCGCATCGTCAACCTCCGCGTCGGTGATGCGAGCGTCGATCTGCTCTTGACGCAGCATGCCCACGACATCGGAATCACGGTGCAGCGTCGCGAGGGGCAACTGGAAGTCGCGGCGATCAAGTAACACGGCCGGCGGGCACGTCCTTCCGGACGTGCCCGCCAGCCTCGCATGGCTAATCTGGCAACGGAAGTTTTCCCGATTTCCGCGGCGGCCTGGATGGCTGATCACTCTCGACGCGTCCTCTCATCTTTTCCTGTTCTTTGGGCTGCGTTGAGGATGTCGGATTCGATGGCTGCTCGCGGTCGTGTTGTTGGCGGATACGGTCTTCTTTTCGCATCTCAGCCTCCGTATGTTCGAGCTGCTGTGTTATTTCCAGCTGCAAGTGCGGAGCCGTTCACGGCTGCCGCAGTGGGCCGGCTAAAGCGGGACCAAATCGATCTCGGTATGTTGACGATTACCACGCGTGGCTTGATCGGACCCCATTCGAGATCGAGACCGGCGCACGCCGGCACGTCGCGTCGGGGCACATCATGTGCAGTCGCATAGATAACACTCTTCGCGAAATGAAGGCTGCAACCAAGTGTTGAGCAGGAGGCAGCGATGATTCCCGCATCGATTACGAAGTTCCTGGAGCAGAACCATGCTCGCTACTCGGTGATCCCGCATCGGCCTGCCTACACGGCTCAGGAGGAGGCGGCCGCCACGCACGTTCCAGGTGGGGCGTGGGCCAAATCGGTCGTCTGCATGGCGAACGACGAGCTGTTTCTTGCGGTTGTGCCGGCCCCATGCGCCGTCGATTTCGATCGGCTCAGGCGCACGGTCGAGGCGGACTCGGTGCGGCTGGCGCTCGAGTCCGAATTCGTGTCGGCCTATCGTGAATGCGAGCCAGGCGCGATGCCGCCCTTCGGCCCCCTGTTCGGACAACGGGTGGTGGTCGATTCCGCGCTCGCCAGCGATCCGGAGATCGTGTTCAGCGGTGGGTCGCATGGCGACGCGATTCGAATGCCGTATCGCGAGTTCGAGCGGCTGTCACGTCCGACGATCGCGAAGTTTGCCACAGGCCCCTCGTTGTCGGTGCCTGCGCGCCTGACGACGTTCATCGACCCCGTTTGTGGTTCCGAGATCGAAGAGCAGGCCGCATTCGTATGGTCCGAACACCAGGGGGAGCGGTTTTATTTCTGCAGCCACACCTGCAAGATGGAGTTCGACGACAACCCGTTCTCCTACAGTCGGGGACGCCTGTAGCCGAGCCGGCTCCTTGGTATTGTTGTACGCGTGACCCGTTTCGCTGCCGTCGCGCTGCTCATCCCGATGCTGGCCATGCCGGCCGCGCAGGAGCGGCCGCTACCCGATTTCGCGACGTTCGCCGCACAGGTGAAAAAGAAGCTCGCGACCGACGAAGAGCGGCAGAGCGGGTACATGTTCACCGAGCGGCGCACGGAGCAGAAGCTCGACGGTTCAGGTCGGACGACCAGCGAGTCTGTGAAGGTGTTCGAGGTGTATCCGGGACTTCCCGGCCAGGACCGGTATCGACGTTTGATCGAGCAAGACGGCAAACACGTGCCGCCGCAGAAGCTGGCGGAGACGGATCGCGAGCGCCGGCGCGAAGTCGAAGCCTATGCCAAAAAAATGGCTGATGCGACCGACCGGCGCAAGCAGGAGCAGCAGCTCGACAAGGAACGCAGCCGCTACAGCGCCGCGATCGACGATCTCTTTCGCATCTACGACATCCAAATGGTGCGTCGCGAGTCACTCGAGGGGCACGATACGATCCTCGCGACACTGACGCCGAAGCCGGCGGTAAAGCCGCAGACGAAAGACGGCGACATCATGCGGCACTTCAAGGCGCGCGCGTGGGTGAGCGAATCGGACTACGAGCTGGTGCGCGTGGAAATCGAAGCGATCGACGATCTCTCGATCGGCATGGGGCTGTTGGCGCGAATCCACAAGGGGACGACGGCGACGTATCAGCGACGCAAGGTGAACAACGAAGTCTGGCTGCCGTTGCAGGTCACGTGGACGGCCGGCGCTCGCGTGCTGCTCGTCAGGCGGCTGCGGATTCGCGGCATCTCGGACTTCTCGGGCTATCGAAAATTCACCGTCGACACGTCGACGACCTACTCGACGCCGTCCTCATGATTCCTCCTCCGAGCTTCCCGGCCCCGGCTGCTCTCGCGCGAGCTCGCGCTTGAGCCAGGCGCGTGCATGCGCCCAGTCGCCTTCCACCGTCCGAACCGAAACGCCAAGGTGCTCGGCGACTTCGGGGCTCGACATCCCTGAGAAGAAGCGAAGCGAGATCACCTGCGCCGCGCGTGGATCGATGGCTTCGAGACGGGTGAGCGCCTCCTCGAGCGTCAGGAGATCCTCGACCGGCACCTCCTGCGTCGCCGCCGCTTGCATCAGATCATCGAGCGCCACTGGCTGCGCGCCGCCGCCGCGTTTCTGGCGTTTCTGATGGCGGCCGTGATCCACGAGTAGCCGTCGCATGGCCTGCGCACCGAGCGCAAGGCCATGCGTGCGCCCATGCCAGGGGCCGCCGCGTTCGTTCTGGAGCCGCAGCCACGCCTCGTGCACGAGCGCCGTTGGCTGCAACGTGTGGTTCCTCCGCTCGCGTCCGAGATATCGGCGTGCGACGCGCCGCAGCTCGCCGTACATCGTCTGGCGCAATTCGTCGGGCGACCAGGTCTTTGTCATGAGGAACTCGACCCGTTAACGCGAGCCTAATGCGGCCTGCTCGCTGCGGGCTTCGCTCACGATACGGAGGTCCGCGTCGGCCGTTTTCCACAACGTCAGGAACTCTCGGTACGACTGCCGTGCCGTCTCTGTGTCCTGCGATAACGCCGCGGCACGTGCCAGGCCGAGATGGGAAAGTGGATAGAGCATCGAGGCCGGTACCTCCCCGCGGTGCGCGATGACGTTGCGGAACTCGGCGGCTGCGGCCTGGCCGTTCTTCAACCGCAGGTATGCCTGGCCGCGAAGGTACGCAGGCCAGAACTCGGCCGATGGGGCGTGGTCGTAGCGCCGCACGGGCTCGAGAAGCTGGATGGTGCGCGCGGCGTCTCCGCGCTGAAGCGCGACGGCAGCCGCCGTGAGCGGAATCTGCAGACGATTGGTGAAGACGGCTTCAGGAAATCCGTTCGCCAGCTCGGTCGACAACTCCAGCGCTTCGCGTTCGGCTCCGCAGGTCGCCAGGGCGCGACTCGCATGTTCCAGCGTTCCGTTATCCCGGCTCAGGGCAAGACCCGCGGACGCCTCGCTGCGAGCCTCGCTGCATTGCCCAACGATCGCATGCATTTCCGCGTCTTCGATCGTCATCTGCGCCGCGATCTCGTTGAAGTTCCCTCGCCGCGCCGTTTCAATGCCCTCGGCGAACTGCTCGTGCGCTTGTCGTACGCGTCCATCGAAACCGGACGTCTGAGCCTGCCAGCCGAACGCCGCGTTGGTTTCGCCGACGCCAAGCGACGCCTGGAGCTCGCGCGCCATCGTCGTCGAGTCGCCCTGAACGAAGGCTAGCAGGTATGACAGGCGACGCGCCCCGGCGAAATCGAGCTGTTTGGCGGCGGCATCCTGCAACACCGCGCGTGCCTCCGTCAGGCGATTGAGGGCAAGCAGCGACGCGGCAAGGTTTCCATAGGCGGGAACGAATTTCGGATCCAACCGAATCGCCTCCCGAAACGGATCAACGGATGCCTCAAACTCTCCGAATCGAATGAACGCGGCTCCGAGGCTGTTGAACGCGAATGCTTCGCGTGGATACGCGGCCGTCCACGCACGTGCCAGCTCCAGCCCCTTGTCCCAGGCCTGAACGGCGTCCCGGTAGTACCGCCAGGAGATGAAGAACCGCTCGCGTTCGCTGACGCGGTCGCGCAGCTCGAACGCGCGCTTCGAGTACGTCGGAGCGAGCGCGGACTGATATGTGTTCGCGTACACCGCCGACAGCTGCGCGTGCGCCATGGCAAAGGTCGGGTCCAGCTCGATGGCGCGCTTCAACTGCGGTAT
>DASTZI010000441.1:0-22842 GCA_035764385.1 Vicinamibacterales bacterium | reverse complement strand
TCAATCCATCGAAGGCGAACGAGAGCGGGCCGGGCGTCACCTCGGCGTCGCGGTTGATCGCGTAGGTCATGGGGCGCTGCGTCACGTCCACCAGCAATGCGCCGCGCGGATCGTCGACATTGATCACGCCCGGTGCGTCGGGCGGAAGAATTTCGAACAACCGGCGTTTGGCGGCGAAATACGACTCCATGTCCTGGTGGAAATCGAGGTGGTCTCGCGTCAGGTTGGTGAACACTCCGGCAGCAAAGTGGATTCCATCGACGCGGTGCATCGCCAAGGCGTGCGACGACACTTCCATGACGCACGCTCTGCAGCCTACGTCGACCATCTGCCGCATCAACAGCTGAACGTCCGGTGCTTCGGGCGTCGTACGCGTCGCCGCAATCTCGCGGTCGCCGATGCGATACGCGACGGTGCCCATCAGCCCGCATGGCGTGCCCGCAGCTTCGAAAATGGCCTGCAGCAGATAGCTGGTTGTCGTCTTGCCGTTGGTGCCTGTAATGCCGACCACCTGCATCCGGCGGCTGGGATGCCCGAAGAACTCCGAAGCCAGGAGGGCGAGCGCGAGGCGCGCGTTGCCGACCGCAATCCAGGGTGCCGCGACGTTGTCGGGCCGCGGGCGCTCGGACACGATCGCCACTGCTCCCGACGCAGCAGCCTGAGGCGCGAAGGCGGCACCGTCCGCTTTCTGTCCGGGAAGTGCCACAAATACCGAGCCAGGCTTCGTCTTGCGTGAGTCGTATTCAACACCGCTGCACGACACATCGAGCGCCGCATCCGCCGGCAACGCGACCTGCTCGCCCTTCAGGTCTCGCGTCAACGCCGACAGCAACTCGCGGACGGTCATGGCACCAAATCCTGTTGGCGTTCCAGCCAGAGCGTCGCACCGCTTTCGCGGTCGATCGGCGCGCCCGCTTCGGGGAGTTGTTTGACGACCACACCAGCGCCATTCAGACGCGGGGTCATGCCGAGCCGCGCCAGCATTCGAAGCGCATCCCGCGCGCTGAGACCACGCATATCGGGAAACACGGCCGCAACCGAATGCTCACCACCCGCCAGGGTGACGATGTTCGGACCAACCCCGGCGGTTGATGTCGGCTGCTCTCGTACATCGTCCGCCTCGCGACGAACGGCGAGCACAGGAGGAGCCGGATTCAAAGATGGCGGAACACCGTACTGACGCAATGCGGCGGCTGCGATGCGCTGGAAGATCGGCGCCGCGACCGTCGCGCCGTACGGCGGCACTCTGTGTGGCGAATCGACGACGACAACGATCGTGAAGGCGGGCTTGCGGGAAGGAACGAATCCAACAAACGACACGTTGTAATCGGTGTTGGAGTAGCGCCCGTTCTCGACTTTCTGCGCCGTTCCGGTCTTGCCCGCAACCGTGTAGCCGTCGATCTGCGCGGATTTGCCCGTGCCGCGGTCGATGACTGCTTCCATGATCGACGTCACTTCCGCCGCGGTCGCGGCATCGATCGCGCGCCCAAGGACCTTCCGTGGCACCGGTTTCCGGACGCCGTCGCGAATCACCGCGCGGATGACGCGAGGCTGCACGAGCTCGCCACCGTTGGCCACCGAGCTGACGGCCGATGCCATCTGCAGCGCCGTGACGCCGACCTGATAGCCCATCGACATCGATGCCAACGCACTGTCTGTCTGACGGGCGGGGTCCCACAGAATCCCGGGACTCTCGGATGGAAAATCCGGAGAAGTCGGACGGCCGAAGCCAAAGCGCCGCGCGTACAGGCCGAGGCGCTCGGCGCCGACACGAAGGCCGATCTTGATTGCGCCGACATTGCTCGACCTGACGAGGACGTCCGTGAACGTCAGCACGCCGTAGTTGTGATGCTTGTCCTCGTCGATGACACGAGCGCCGAATCTGATGACACCGGGATTGGTGTCAATCCAATCGTTCGGCTTGGCGAGCTTCTGTTCGAGCGCCGCTGACGCGGTCACGATCTTGAACGTCGATCCAGGCTCGTACAGGTCCTGAATGGCGCGATTTCGTCGCGTCTCATCGCGAAAGTTCCGATACGCGTTGGGGTTGAACGTCGGGTAGCTCGCGAGCGCAAGGATCTCGCCCGTCGCCGGATCCATCACGACCGCCGAACCGCCTTCGGCGCCCGCGTAGTCCACCCCGGCCTGCAGTTCACGCTCGGCGATGTGCTGCAGATACTGGTCGATCGTCAGCTCGAGGTCCGCGCCCGTTGTCGACGGACGTTCGACCCGGCTGAATGCGTGCCGCTTGGCGTCGGTCTGAATGAGCACCGTGCCCGCGTGTCCTTTGATCAAATTGTCATACGTCGCTTCGACGCCCGCGAGACCGTTGTTGTCGACGCCGACGTAGCCGAGCAAATGGGCCGCCAGCTCTTTGTTCGGATAGAACCGGCGGTTTTCCTTCATGAAACCGACGCCCTCGAGCTCTAGAGCTGCGACGCGTCGCGCCTGGTCTGGTGTGACCTGCCGGCGGACGTACACGAACGCGCGGCCGCGGCGGATCCGCTCGGCCAGCGCCTGCCGATCGGCGACCGTGCAGTCGCCAAGCGCGCCGCACAACGAGCCCGCGGCCTTCGCTGGATCAGCAATTTCCGTCGGTACCGCGTAGATCGAGTCGGCATCGACGCTGTACGCGAACACGTGACCCTCACGGTCGAGAATTTCGCCGCGGTTGCCGGACGCCGCAATCGTGCGGAGCTGCTGTCGCTCGGCACGCGCGGCGAGCTCGGCGTGGCGGTAGACCTGCAGGTAGATCAGCCGCGCTTCAATGCCGGTCGACCACACAAACAGCCCGACGGCGGCCACGACGATGCGGCTTTTGAGCGTGGTGCGCCAGGCGTTGGCAGGCTTGCCCTGAGCGGCGTCGACGGGCGGCTGGGTCACGGTCCTTTCCCGGTTCAGCGGCTGGCGACGACCGATTTCGGCGGCGGCGGCGTGGACGTCACGCGCTCAATCACCGTGGCATCGTCAGCCTTCGGCGCCACCATTCCCAGGCGCTGGGTTGCCAGACGCTCGATGCGCGCCGGTGACCGCAGCGTGTCAATTTCGAGACGCAGGTGTCGATTGATCTCCTCCTCCGCGGCGCGCTCCTTCTGCATCTCCTCGATGCGGTACCCGTGACGCAGGAGTTCGAAATGCTGCCACGCCGAAAAGAGGAGCACCGCCACGAGGAACGCGCCGACACCAACCGACCGCCACATCTCGACGTGCCGCTCCCGATCGACTTCACGGACGATCGGGTTGTTGCGGACGTCCTTCTTGATTGCGTACTCGAATTCGCCGCTCATCGCACGTGTCCCATCTCCACGGCGCGAAGCTTCGCGCTGCGCGCCCGCGGGTTGCGTCCGATTTCCGCCTCGCTCGGCACGAGCGGGCGCTTGGTGCGGATGCGCAGTCCGGCGCGTTCAGCAGCGAGCGCGCGCAGCGTGTGCTTCACGATCCGATCCTCGAGCGAATGAAACGTGATCACCGCCATGCGTCCCCCATCCGCCAGCCGCCATGTCGCGACGCCGAGGAAGCTGTCGAGCCCCTCGAGCTCGCGGTTCAGCCAGATGCGAATCGCCTGAAACGTCCGCGTCGCCGGATCGATTCGCGTGTACCCCTTGCGCGGAATCGCCCGCCGAACGATCTCGGCGAGCTGCCCAGTCGTCTCGATTGGACCCCGCTCGCGTGCGGCGACGATGGCCCGGGCGACGCGCCGCGAATGGCGCTCCTCACCGAACTCGTAAATCACGTCCGCGAGCGTTCGCTCGTCCACGTCGCGGAGGGCGTCGGCGGCCGTGGGACCGGCCGTCGTGTCCATCCGCATGTCGAGCGGATCGTCCTGCCGAAAACTGAACCCGCGTCCCGGCGCATCGAGCTGCATCGATGACACGCCGAGATCCGCGAGCACGCCGTCCACCTTCGCCACGCCCCGCTCGTCGAGTACCGCGGCGATCTGTCGATAGTCGGCGTGCACGACGTCGACGCGATCGCCGAACCCGCTGAGCGCGTCCCGGGCGGCCGCTACGGCAGCCGGATCGCGATCAAGCCCAATCAGGCGCGAGGCGCCCGCTTCGAGCAGCGCCCGCGCATGTCCGCCAAGCCCCACGGTGCAGTCGACAAACACGCCGCCGCGCCCCGGCTCCAGATGCTCGACGACTTCCGCCACCATGACCGGCTCGTGTGACACCTGAATGCCCAAAGCTCAATGCCGAATGCTCAATGCCCAACGCGTCCGCCCCATTGAGCACTGAGCATTGGGCATTGCGCATTGAGCATTGCCGTCATATCCCGTGCTCCGCGAGCCTCAAGCCGTCCTCGTCGGTCCACTGATCGCGAGACAGCTTCTGCGCGAAGCGCTCTTCGTTCCACACCTCGAGGTAATCGATCTTGCCGAACACCCGCACATCGCCGACGATGGACGCGCTCTCGCGCAGTTGCTGCGGCACCACGATGCGCCCCTGGCCATCGAGTTCGCTTTCCTGGCCGTAGTAGCTGACGCGATCGAGAAACTTGAGCCGGGACGGGTGGTTCGGCGGCATCTTCGAGAGCCGCTCCTCCACCTGCAGCCAGACGCTCATCGGATAGATGCGGACCGATTCGCCTGTGACGCTCGTGACGAAGACATCGGGGCCCCGCTGGTCCTGGACGAGGGGTCGAAACAGGGTCGGAATCTTCAACCGCCCTTTGTCGTCGACACGTGTCGGGGCGCTCCCCCGCAGGCTCTTTTGGTCCACTTTGGTCCACTAAAATCCACACGGATAGTAGAACCGCTCTGATTCCGCTGTCAACGGCCAAATCATTCACAGATCTGCATTTGAGCCCTAGTTTTCGTCTTTATTTCGCTTTGGGATCTGACCCCTGTCCAAGGGGTCAGACCCCAGTGACGCCGCGTTCCGGGGTCAGACCCTGGTAACGAGGCGACTCAACTTTCGCGATAGGCTGGTGAATTCATGCTTCGCGCGGCGTTGATCGGCCTTCCTTCGAGCGGCAAGACCACCCTTTTTCAGCTGATGACGAGCATTCACGACACGCCGCGCGGCAAGGGCGACGTGAACATCGGGATCTCAAAAGTCCCGGACGAACGACTCGACACGCTGACGGCGATGTACAACCCGAGGAAGCGTGTCCCCGCGACGGTGGAGTTCACCGATATCGTCGCCACGCGCGGGGGTGCCCAGGCATTGGTCGACGTGGCCGGCTACAAGAATGCCGATGCACTCGTGCACGTGGTCCGCGCCTTCCGCGATCCTGCCGTCGCGCACCCGGCCGGCTCGATCGATCCGGCTCGCGACGCGCAGACGATGGAAGACGAATTGATTCTCGCGGACCTCGGGGTTGCCGAACGAAGACTCGAACGCATCGAGAAGGATCTGAAAAAAGGAAAATCAACGGAGCTCGACAAGGAGCGTGATCTTGTGCAGCGCTGCAAAGACGCGCTCGAGCACGGCACGCCGTTACGCGCGTTGCAACTTGCGGGCGAGGATCTCAAGCGGCTGCGCGGCTTTCAGTTTCTCTCGGCCAAACCGCTCGTCTTAGTCATCAACCTGGATGAGAGCGAGGTGGCCGAGGTCGGCGCCGACGTCGGACGAGCCGCACAGAAAACGGGGCTGGCGCCGTTTCTCGCGCTCGCCGCCACGCGCGCGATCGCGCTCTGCACGAAAATCGAGCTCGAGATCGCGCAGCTCGGTGCCGAGGACGCGAAGGCGTTTCTCGCGGATCTCGGCTTGAACGAGTCGGGACTCGACCGCGTGATTCGAACCAGCTATGACCTGCTCGGGTACATCTCGTTCTTCACCGTCGGCGAGGACGAGTGCCGCGCATGGTCGATCGCGCGCGGCACACCCGCGCAGCTCGCCGCGGGCGAAATCCACAGCGACATTCAACGCGGCTTCATACGCGCGGAAGTCGTGGCCTACGACGCGCTCATCGGTCGCGGCTCCATGGCCGCATGCCGCGAGCACGGCGAGGTTCGCCTTGAAGGGAAGGAGTACGTCGTGCAGGACGGCGATATCATCAACTTCCGGTTCGCAACCTGAGTGACACCGCTCCGCATTCTGATTCTCGAAGCGCAGGTGCCCTTCGTCCACGGCGGTGCCGAGATCCTGGTGCGCGAGCTTGCCTCGGCCCTGGAGGCGCGCGGCCATCACGCGCAGATCGTGTCAGTGCCGTTCATCGACGCTCCGAAAGATGAGATCTTTGCTGGAGCAGAGGCGTGGCGCCTGTTGGATGTCACGTGTGCAGGCGGCCGATCCATCGACCTCGTCATCGCCACCAAATTTCCGACCTACTTCGCGCGACATCCGCGGAAGGTGCTGTGGCTGGTCCATCAGCACCGGGCCGCGTATGAACTGGCGGGCACACGATTCAGCGACTTCTCCCACACGCCGCGTGATGTCGCGCTGCGGCGTCGACTGATCGCCACCGATACACGCGTACTGCGCGAGTGCGTCGGCCATTTCACCATTGCCCGAACCGTGTCAGACCGCATGTTGAAGTACAACGGCATCGCGTCGGAGGCGTTGTACAACCCGCCGAAGCTGGCGGGGCGGCTGCATGGTGGTCCATACGGTGACTATGTGCTGACGGTCACGCGACTGGAGCACGTCAAGCGCGTCGATCTCGCCATCGATGCGTTCCAGAAGACCACAGCGGCGTTGCGGCTGCTCATTGCTGGCGACGGCTCGATTCGCCATGAGCTCGCCGAATATATCGAGCGCCGCGGCTTGACCGATCGGGTCATGCTCCTCGGGCGCGTGGATGACGATCGTCTCGTCGAGCTCTACGCTGGCTGCCGTGCAGTGCTTTTTGCGCCATATCAGGAAGACTACGGATACGTGACGCTCGAAGCCTTTCTCTCGCGCAAGCCCGTGATCACGGCGCGCGATTCAGGCGGCACGCTCGAGTTCGTCAGCGACGGCGTGAACGGATACGTCTGCGACCCGACGCCGGATGCTCTGGCTGCGGCCGTGGATCGATTGGGTGCCGACGCGGCGCTCGCGGCCTCACTTGCAGAGCGGGGTCACGGTGTCGCGGCAAACATTACCTGGGACAACGTCGTCGAGCGGCTAACTGAGGCCGGATCGCGGACCCAAAGGGTACGCGCCGCACAGCCATGCGGATAGTCGTGGCCGAAGCGTGCGTGCCGTTTGTGCGCGATGGCGCTGAGCTTCACGTGCAGTCATTGGTGACGCAGCTCCGCCTCCGCGGCCACGATGCGGAAACGGTGACGCTCCCCTTCAACGGCCGGAAGGACGAACTGCTGGATCAGGCATGTGCCTGGCGGATGCTCAACATATCGACGAGCAACGCGCGGCCGATCGACGCGGTGGTTGCGACTCGCTTCCCGACGTGGTTCGCGCGGCACCCTCGGAAGATCGTGTGGCTCATACATCAACATCGCGCCGCGTACGAACTGTTCGGGACGCCATACAGTGATTTCTCCGATAGCGAACCCGACACCCGGCTTCGCCAACGGATTGCCGCCCTCGATTCGCGCATGTTCAGCGAATGCGAGCGGATTCTCACCAATTCACGAAACACCGCGAAGCGCGTTCAACATTTCAATGGCGTCTCGGCAAGACCGTTGTATCATCCGCCGCCGCTTGCCGGCCGTCTCCGTGAAGGCGCGTACGGTGATTACGTGCTGGTGGTGGCTCGACTCGAGCCGCTCAAGCGCATCGACCTCGTGATCCGGGCAATGGCGCACGTCTCATCTCCAGTTCGCCTTGTCATCGTCGGAGACGGATCGCAGCGGATGGAGCTTGAACGCGGAGCGGCGGCACTCGACCTCGGCCACCGCGTCACATTTACCGGCTCGTTATGGGGCGAACCCGTGGCAGATTTGTACTCTGGCGCACTCGGCGTGGTCTACGCGCCATTCGACGAAGATTACGGATACGTGACGCTTGAATCATTTCTCGCGGGCAAACCAATGATCACGACGGCCGATGCCGGCGGTCCGCTCGAGTTCGTACGGGATGGCATCAACGGGTTCGTCTGCGAGCCAGCGCCCGCGTCGCTCGCCGCAGCGATAGACAGGCTCGGTGCCGACCCGGCGCTCGCCGAGCGGCTGGGCGGCGCTGGCCGCGAGCTCGCGCAGACGATCACGTGGGACGGCGTGATCGAGCAGCTGCTTGGCTGATCCTTCCAGCGTATCAATCGTCATTCCCGCGATGAACGAAGCGGACGCGATTGGAACGGTTGTCTCTTCCCTCCGTTCAACGGCGCCGTGGCGCGAGGTCCTTGTCGTCGACGACGGCTCGACGGATGAGACGTCGGCGAAGGCGCGTGCCGCCGGGGCGTGCGTCGTCCGACATCCGTACAACAAGGGAAACGGCGCGGCGGTGAAAACCGGAATCCGCCGCGCGAACGGCGATTTTGTCCTCATCATCGATGCCGACGGTCAACATCCGCCTGAGGATGCGCGCCGGATCGCCGCCAGGCTCGGCGAATTCGACCTCGTGATTGGCGCGCGCTCCGGATCGACGCAGGCGACGACAGCCCGCCGCCTCGGCAACACACTGCTGAACAGTCTGGCAAGTTATCTCACCAGCCGTCCGATTGACGATTTGACGTCCGGTTTCCGCGGCGCCCGTACCGAGTATCTCCGCGAGTTTCTCCATCTTCTTCCGAACGGCTTCTCGACCCCGACGACGACGACGCTCGCATTCATCAAGGCCGGTTACAACGTGGCGTTCGAACCCATTGACGCACGGCAGCGGAGTGGCAGCTCGAAAATCCGCTTCGCCAGAGACGGCACGCGTTTTCTGCTGATCCTGCTGAAGATCGTCACGCTCTTCAGTCCACTGCGCATCTTCCTGCCGATCAGCATTGTGTCGATCGCCACGGGAGCGATCTACGGCATCTGGAACATGATCGCGACAGGCAAGATCCCGAACGGCGCTGTCATCCTGATCCTGTTTGCGGTCATCGTGTTTCTCGTTGGTTTGATCTCAGAACAGATCGCCTCGCTGCGATTCGAGGGCCCGAGAACATAGACGGCATGCGACCGCTGGTCATCGTCCCGACCTATAACGAACGCGCGAACCTGCGTGCTCTCGTCGAGCAGTTGCTGACGATTCCCGATCTCCGCGTTCTGATTGTCGACGACGCGTCGCCCGATGGAACGGGGCAGATTGCCGACGAGTACGCGGCCGCGAATCGCGCGCGCGTGCAGGTGCTGCACCGCACAGGGCGGCGCGGTCTCGGCCTTTCCTACATCGATGGGATGTATGTCGCGCTGCGGACCGACTCGACCCACATCCTCCAGATGGATGCGGACCTCTCGCATAATCCCGCGGACATTCCCCGGCTGCTTCAAGCCGCAGACCACGCCGATTTCGTGATTGGCTCGCGGTATGTTCCAGGCGGCAAGATCGAGAACTGGCCAATCCGTCGACGCATGCTCAGCGCATTCGCGAATCGCTATATTCGCGCGGTCACCCGGATGACCATTCGCGATTGCACCAGTGGCTTCCGATGCTGGCGCCGGGAGGCACTCGAGCGGCTCCCACTCGCGTCGATCCGCTCCGACGGCTACGCGTTCGTGGTGGAAATCAGCTGGGAAGCATCGCGCGCCGGGTTTCGGTGCGCGGAAGTTCCGATCACCTTCGTCGAGCGCCGGGAAGGCGCGTCGAAGCTGTCGTGGCCGGTGATCGTCGAATCGGCGGTCATGCCGTGGCGCCTCGCCGGACGACCGCGCTGATATGCGTTGCAGGGCCCCATTGTCGGCAAGGTGTTACCGTGGTACGGTTTGTCGTCCCCAATGGCAGATTCGCGCTCGCCGCGCCCACCGGGGCTCAGCATCTTTTTCCCTGCGTACAACGACGGGGGAACGATTGCGAGTCTGGTCATCCTGGCCGTCCAGGTCGCCGGACGTCTGACGCCTGACTTCGAGGTGATCGTCGTCAACGACGGCAGTCAGGACGCCACCAGGGACATCCTCGATGATCTCGCGCGGACCTACCCCAACGTCCGCGCAATACACCATCAGCAGAATCGCGGCTACGGCGCCGCCCTCCGCACCGGGTTCGGCGCCGCGACCAAGGATCTCATCGCGTATACCGACGGCGACGCGCAGTACGATCCGGGGGAGCTCCCGGTCCTCTGGAATCGCCTGTCACCCGACGCCGATATGGTCACCGGGTTCAAGATCAGCCGCTCCGATCCGTGGCATCGCGTCGTCATCGGACGCGTCTACCACCACACGGTCAAGTTCCTGTTCCGGCTTCGCGTGCGCGATGTTGACTGTGATTTCCGGTTGATGCGCCGTGAGATCTTCGATCGGGTCAAGCTGGAAAAAGATACCGGCGTCATCTGCCTGGAGATGATGCGGAAGATTCAGGATGCCGGCTTTCGCGTCGTCGAGGTTCCGGTGCACCATTACCACCGGCTCCACGGCCGCTCGCAGTTCTTCAACTTCAAGCGCGTGTTCTGGACGGGCATCGACGTCATGCGGCTCTGGGTGAAGCTCGTCGTGCTCGGCCGAGGACGCACGAATTCGCCCGTCCTGTTCCGCAATCCGACTATCAGCGGCGTCGTCCCGCCCGAATCCACAAAACCGTGACGACGTATCGCGAGTTCTATCGCGATCGTCCGGTGATGATCACGGGTGGCCTCGGCTTCATTGGCAGCAACCTGGCACACCAGCTCGTCTCGCTCGGCGCGCGTGTGCTCATCGTCGACTCACTGATTCCCGCCTACGGCGGGAACCTGTTCAACATTCAGGGTATCGAGGACCGCATTCGCGTGAACATCGCCGACATTCGCCAGCAGTCGACGATGAATTATCTCGTGCGCGGCCACGACGTGATCTTCAATCTCGCCGGACAAGTCAGTCACATCGACAGCATGGAGGAGCCGTACACCGACCTCGAGATCAACTGCCGCAGCCAGTTGACGCTGCTCGAGGCGTGCCGTCACAACAATCCGGCCGTGAAGGTCGTCTTCGCCGGGACGCGTCAGATTTACGGTCGCCCTGAAAGTCTTCCGGTCACCGAGTCGCACCTCGTTCGTCCGACCGATATCAACGGCATCAACAAGGCGGCCGGCGAGTACTACCATCTTGTCTACAACAACGTCTTTGGCGTGCGCGCCACATCGCTGCGGCTCACGAACGTCTACGGTCCGCGACAACTGATCAAACATAGTCGCCAGGGCTTCATCGCGTGGTTCATCCGGCTGGTGCTCGAGAACAAAGAGATTCAGATTTACGGCGACGGAACGCAGCTTCGCGATTTTGTTTACGTCGACGACGCGGTGGATGCATTTCTGCGCGCGGGCGCAGATGATGTCGCCAACGGCGAAGTGTTCAACGTGGGTGGCCTCGAACCGATCCAGCACCGCGATCTTGCCGAGATGATGATCCGAATCGCGGGGAGCGGGCGATTCCACTGCACACCGTGGCCACCCGACAAGCAGGCGATCGACATTGGCGACTTCTACTCCGATTCGTCCAAGATCGCCGCTGGCCTTGGATGGCGGGCGACGACGACGCTTACCGAAGGTTTGACGCAGACGTTCCATTACTATCGCGCGCACTTCGATCAGTACGTTCCTGCAAGCGGCGAACAGGTCGCGAGCGTGTGACCACGGAGTCAGTCCCATTCATCGACTTACGGCCGGGTGAGGATGACGCGGCGGTGCGCGCCGCCATCGATCGCGTCGTCACCAGCGGATGGTTCGTCCTCGGACCCGAAGTCGAGGCGTTCGAAGCCGAGTTCGCCGCCGCATCGGGAGCCGCCCATGCGGTCGGTGTGGGCAATGGCACCGACGCGATCGCACTGCTGCTGCGCGCGGTTGGCGTCACGCGCGGCGACGAAGTGATCGTGCCCGCGCTCACGGCGGGATACACGGCATTGGCGGTGTTGCTCGCTGGAGCAACGCCGGTGTTCGCGGATGTCGATGCCGACACACTCACGCTCGATCCCGCTTCCTGTGAGGCGGCGATCACTCCGCGGACGGTTGCGATTGTTCCCGTGCATCTGTACGGACAGCCGGCCGACATGGCTGCGTTGACAATGATTGCCGCGCGCCGCTCGCTCGCGATCGTCGAAGACTGCTGCCAGGCGCACCTCGCAACATGCGCGGGCACTCCCGTTGGAACACTCGGTGCGGGCGGGGCCTTCAGTTTTTATCCGACGAAGAACCTCGGCGCGCTTGGCGACGGTGGCGCCGTTGTCAGCAACGACAGTTCGATTGCCGCCCGGGTTCGTCGGTTACGCAACGGCGGACAGACCAATCGGTACGTGCATGAGGACGCCGGCGTGAACAGCCGGCTCGACGAGCTGCAGGCCGCGATCCTGCGGACTCGGCTCCAGATGCTGCCGCGCTGGACGGCCCGGCGGCGAGCGCTGGCCGCCAGCTACAGGCGCCTGCTCACCGGCTCGGTTCGCCCGTTGCCGGGCCGCGACGAGGGTCACGTGTACCATCTGTTCGTGGTCCGGTCGAATGAGCGGGATGTCCTGCAGGAGCATCTGTCCGCATCGCGCATTGAAACCCTGATTCATTACCCGATTCCGATGACGCATCAGCCGGCGTTCGAACCATGGACACGCGGCGAGTGCCCGCGTGCGGCGTGTGCGGCGCGCGAGATTCTGTCACTGCCGCTTCATCAGCGTTTGGCCGATAAAGATGTCGATCGCGTTTGTTTGGGCATCGACGCATTTCAGAAGGGACACACTCTCGCGTGAAGGCGTTCATCACCGGTGGCGCTGGTTTCATCGGCTCGCATCTGGCCGAACGGCTTCTCGACGACGGCCACGACGTCAGCGTTCTCGATAACCTCTCGACCGGATCCATCGACAACATCGCGCATCTCAAAGGGCGGAGCGGTTTCTCGTACACCATCGACTCGGTGACCAACGAGCCGCTGCTGGCTGAACTGATCGACAGCTGCGATGTCGTATTCCATCTCGCCGCAGCCGTCGGGGTGAAGCTGATTGTCGAGCAGCCGGTTCATACGATTGAAACCAACGTGCATGGCACGGAGGTCGTCCTCAAGCACGCCAACAAGAAGAAGAAGCTGGTGTTCATCGCGTCCACGTCGGAGGTGTACGGCAAGAGCGCGGCCGTTCCGTTCCGCGAAGCCGCCGACCTCGTGCTCGGGCCGTCGGTGAAGCATCGCTGGGCCTATGCGTGCAGCAAACTGATCGACGAGTTTCTCGCGCTCGCGTACTGGAAAGAGAAGAAGCTGCCGGTCATCATCGTGCGGCTGTTCAACACGGTGGGTCCGAGGCAGACGGGCCAGTACGGCATGGTGCTGCCGACCTTCGTCCGGCAGGCGCTCGCGGGTCATCCGATTACGGTCTTCGGCGACGGGACGCAGTCGCGGAGCTTCACGTATGTCGGCGATGTCGTCGATGCGCTCGTTCGGCTCGCGACCAATACGCGCGCCGTCGGCGAGGTCTTCAACATCGGAAATGTGGGCGAGGTGGCCATCGGCGAGCTGGCGGTGCGGGTCAGGGAAATGGCAGGCAGTTGCTCACCGATTCACTACATCCCGTACGACCAGGCCTATGAGGCGGGGTTCGAGGACATGCCGCGCCGGGTGCCGGACATCTCGAAAATCCGCGAATTTGTCGGCTATGAGCCGAAGATGCAGCTCGATGCCATCATCCGGAGCGTGATCGACCATATGCGCGGCAATTAGGTCCCGAGGCGTACAATAGGAAGCTCATGTCGTTCCGCATTCTTGTGCTTGCCGGCGCGCTCGTCGGTATTGCCGCCGTCGCACCCGCGCAGGTGCTGCCGCTCCAGCTGCATATCAGCAACGGACGCGTGACGCTGCACGCGCAGAACGTGCCGGTGCGGACGATCCTCGCGGAATGGTCAAAGGTCGGCGGCGCGAAGATCATCAACGGCGAGGCTGTAGCGGGCGCTCCGCTCACGTTGGATCTGGAAGGCGTGCCGGAACGCCAGGCACTCGACATCGTTCTGCGCGGCGTCAGCGGTTATGTACTCGCGGCGCGCCAGACTGGCGCTGTCGGCGTGTCGATGTACGACCGCATCATGATTCTTCCGACGAGCGTCGCGCCGCGCAATCCGCCTCCCGCGGTCGCGGGCACGGCTCCAGGCATCATCAGGCCCGTCGTGCCGCGTCAGGGCGACGATCAGAACGCCGATGATGCCGACGCGGCGCAAGGGAACGACGGCGTTCCGCTCGGACGACCCGTACCCATTCCGCGTCCCATTGTCGGCGGCGTACCCGTCGGTATGCCGGGCGGTGTTCCCATCACGCCGCCAGCCGTCGTGCCGGATGGGGAGCCACAGCCGCAATCGCCACTCGTCGTCACCCCTGCCAATCCGTTTGGCCTGCCTGCAGGATCGTCGACGCGACCGGGCGTGATCGCGCCGCCACCGCAGCAAACGCAGCCGCCGCGCCCCCCCGATCAGGACTGATCGCGTGTCGGAAATTGATCGCTTCAAGCCGGACGATCGTCGCGGCGTAGATACTCTTTACCGGCGAACGCACGGAGCCGATGCGGCCAACGCGCTGCGTCTGCGATGGGACTGGCAGCACCGCCGCAATCCATATAACCAGAGCGGGCAGCCGGAGATCTGGGTCGCGCGCGAGGGGCCGACGGTCGTCGGACACTACACGACGCTTCCGGTTCGCGTCTCCATCAAGGGCATTGAAGTCGAAGGCGCCTGGGGGAGCGACGCCATGGTCGCCCCTGAGCGGCGCCGTCAGGGAATCGGCGAAGCGCTCGTGCGGACCTGGGATCGCCACAGCGGCGCCGTGCTGTCGCTGGGCGCCACGGCGGAGGGCCGCAAACTGCTCGACCGCCTGCACTGGCCCGACGCGCACATGGTTCCGTGTCTCGTGAAACCGCTGACGCGGCGCGCCGTCCGCCTCCCGCAGTGGCCGCTTCCGCTCAATCGCCTCGTCTCCGCGCTCACGTGGCCGATCGTGCATGTGATTTCGCGGTCGCGTCCGCTGCGCGCCGAATGTGAGCCGATCCGCCGCTTTGATTCGTCATTCACGGCGTTGTGGGAGCGACTGGCGCCGAAGTTCGATCTTTCGGTGCGTCGCGACGCGCCATACCTGAACTGGCGTTATATCGAGCCGCCTCACGTGCGGTATTCGGTCGTGGCGTTGAAGCGCCAGGGCGAGCTGCATGGCTACGCGGTCTATCGCCATCTGCATGAACCACTGGGCCGCGTCACACTACTCGTGGACTTCCTTGCGGATCCGGGGGACGTCGCCGGAATGAAGACGCTGCTGCGGTGGGTCGATCGCGCGGCGCGTGCGGAAGATGCAGACAAGGTTCGCGCCTACGCGATGAACGGCGCCTTCCGGCGCGCGCTGCGCCGCAACGGCTACTTCGTCGTGAAGTCCACGCTCGAAGTGAACGTCAAGGTCAACGCCGTACAGGTGCCAAAAGGGTTTTACGACGAGACGAACAAGTGGCACGTCACGTACGGTGATTCTGATCAGGACCATTAGTGATTTGCGATTTGTGATTTATGTTGCTGCGCGAAAAAGTTAACGGTGATATCGCGGCCGCAATGAAGAGCAAGGAGGCAGCGCGCCTCTCCGCGTTGCGGATGCTCAAAGCCGCGATCATGAATAAGGGCGTCGAGAAAGCTCACGATCTCGACGACGCCGAAGTGCTGCAGGTCGTCTCAACGCTGGTCAAACAGCGTCGCGATTCCATTGAGCAGTTCGCGAAGGCCGGGCGCACCGATCTGGTCGACAAGGAAACGGCTGAAATCGCGGTCCTCGAACAGTACCTCCCGCCTGCGGCGTCCGCAGCGGACATCGAGGCCGCCATCGCCGAAGCCATCACCGAGACCGGCGCGACCTCTGTCAAAGACATGGGCAAGGTCATGAAGGCGGTGATGCCGCGTCTGGCCGGCAAGAATGCGGACGGCCGCGCGATCAACGAAGCGGTCCGCCGCAAGCTTGGAGCCTAGTACTCCTTCCCAACAGAGCCGACTCGCGCGCTCGGCCGCGTCCGCCGGAGCCGCGACGATGACGAGCCGCATTCTGGGCCTCGCGCGCGACCAGGTGCTCGCGTCGATGTTCGGCGCCGGCAACGCCATGGACGCCTTCAACGTCGCCTTCCGTATTCCAAACGTCGTTCGCGATCTGTTTGCGGAGGGTGCGATGACCGCGGCGTTCGTGCCGGTCTTCATGCAGCAACTGGCGTCCGGCGAACGGACCGCCGCCTGGCGGCTCGGCAACAACGCGATCAACGCGCTGCTCGTCGTCACCGGCGTTCTGGTCGTGGGCGGGATCGCCTTCGCGCGGCCGCTGGTGACGGCGTTCGCCGCGGACTACGCCGCGGTTCCAGGCAAGCTCGAACTCACGGTCCTGCTGACGCGCATCATGCTGCCGTTCCTGACGCTGGTGGCCCTCGCCGCGGTCTTCATGGGGATGCTGAATTCGCTGCATCGCTTTTTCGTCCCCGCGCTGGCGCCCGCGATGTTCAACGTCGCGACGATCGTCTGTGCGCTGCTCTTGGTACCGCTGATGCCGCGATTTGGCGTGCCGCCGATCACGGCGATCGCGATTGGGGCACTCGTCGGCGGTTTCGGACAGCTCCTCATCCAATGGCCGCTGCTGCGTCGGGAAGGATTCGCCTATCGTCCGTTTCTGGATTGGAAGCAGGATGCGTTGCGGCGTGTGCTGCTGCTCATGGGACCGGGGACCATCGGACTGGCCGCGACGCAGATTAATGTGTTCGTCAACACGGTGCTTGCGACGCATGAAGGAACGGGGGCGGTGTCGTGGCTGAATTACGCGTTCCGTCTGATGTACTTACCGACTGGCTTGTTCGGCGTATCGATTGCCACCGCCACTGTTCCCGCCGTGTCGCGTCAGGCGGCGCAACACAACGAAGCGGCCGTGCGTTCCACGCTTGCCGATGGTCTCTCGCTGATGCTCGTGCTGAACGTCCCGGCGACGGTGGGGCTCATCGCGTTGTCGCATCCGATCGTTCGTGTAATTTTCGAGCGGCGCGCTTTTTTGCCGTCAGATACGTTGGCCACTGCCGCCGCACTGCAGTACTACGCCGTGGGTCTGCTCGGCTATTCGATCGTGAGAATCGCGGCGCCCACCTTTTACGCACTCGGTGATAGCCGAACCCCCGTGCAAATCAGCGTGGTTGCCGTCCTCGTCAATGCCGTGCTGAATGTCGTGCTCGCCGAGCTGTTCGGGTATCGCGGCCTTGCGCTCGGAACGTCAATCGCCGCCTTATTCAACGCCGCCGGCTTGCTGTGGCTGCTGCGCCGCAGGCTCGATGGGTTGGATGACCGACGACTTTTGAGCTCATTCTCGAGAATCGCGATGGCTTCAGTGGTCATGGGAGGGGCGGCACTCCTCATTGAACGACTGCTCTCTCAATGGATTGCCGGTGATGCATTCCTGAGTCAGGCGCTCCGCCTGGCGCTGACGATCGGATTTGCCCTGGTCGTCCTTGCCACGACCGCCCATGTCCTCCGAATTCGGGAGTTTCGCGAGGCGATCGCACTCGTCCTGAAGCGCAGCGGTTCCGGGGCATAGAAGTTGCTGTTGATGAGCGCAGCGTAATTGGAACAGACTGAAAGCAATGCGGTCCCGGTATCCATCCTCGTCGACGCTTGCGTATTCATTCGGCCCCGGTCCGCTGACGTCCGCAATCAAGGCGATCGTCATCGCGAACGTTGTTGCGTTTGTCGTGTCGCTCGTCTTTCCGACGATCACGCGGCTGTTCGGCCTCCGCCCCGCGGATATCTTCGGGCAGCTCTATCTCTGGCAGCCCGTCACTTACATGTTCCTCCACGCGGGGATCTTCCACATTCTGTTCAACATGCTCGCGCTGTGGATGTTCGGCGTCGAACTCGAGCGGATGTGGGGCAGCCGGTTCTTCGTGCAGTACTACTTCATCTGCGGCGTCGGCGCCGCGATGACGACCGTGCTGTTGTCGTTTCTACCCGGCTCGTTCGGCGCACAGCTGTACTACTCACTCACCATCGGCGCCTCAGGCGCGATCTACGGAATTCTCCTCGCCTACGCGTTGTATTTTCCGAATCGACCAATCCTGCTCTACTTCATCTTTCCGATTCCGGCGAAATACTTCGTCGCGATCATGGGCGGCATCTCGCTGCTCTCGTCGATGAGCGGTCCCGGCGGCGGCATCGCCCATACGACACATCTTGGTGGGCTTGTCGCCGGTTATCTCTATCTGAAGGGCGGCCGCATTCATCTTCTGTCGGAGTTCAAGTACCGCTATCTCAAGTGGCGGATTAATCGGATGCGGCGGAAGTTCGATGTCTATTCAGGTGGCCGCGCGGACGACGTCAATCGGCGCGTCCATTAATGGATGGTCCGGCCAAAGCCGGACCCCACGATTCGAATACCAGCGGTCCGGCTGAAGCCGGCCCCTACGGCCGAGAAACGCTGAACGGCAGTCGCGATCCGGCGATCGCGAGCGCAAGCAGCCCGCCGAGCAGCGGGAATCCCTGGGCGTCGCGGAGATAATCCACGGACCAGAATGCGCTCGTCGCGAAATGAAAGTTCAGCACCATCAGAAACGCCACAGTGGCGGCCATCCGTGTCCAGAAGCCGAAGATGAGCGCGAGCCCTGCGGCGAGTTCGCCGAGCGGCACGAGCCGCGCGAAGAGCGGCGCCCCTGGGATACACACCGTCTCGAGATACCACCGCACAATCGGCGGCGCCTTCGGCAGGAAGATCATCTGGAACTTCTGCAACAGAATGTCGCTGTTGGTGAACCAGGCGACTTTCGACGAGCACATGCCGAGGAAAAAGATCCCGATCCCGACGGCGAGGAGTCGAAGACCGAGGCCGGCTGTCGGCGCCGCCGCCGGCACACCACGCGCGCGCGCCTGGACCGTCGCCATCAGAAATTCCCTTCGTCCGCCGCGTCGACCCACTCGGCGCGCACCGGACTGAACACGTCGAGCTCGAGCGTGTCCTCGAGTGCTTCGGCCTGGTGTGGCAGCCCCGACGGAATGTGCAGCACTTCGCCTTCGCGCACGATGACTTCCTCGCCGTCGACGAGAAAGCGCAACGCGCCCTGAAGGATGTACGTCATCTGCTCGCTCTCGTGCGTGTGGATCGGAACGAGCGCACCGCGCTTCAAGTAGATCTGCGCCAGCATCTCACGTTCGCCCGAGACAATCTTACGCGAGATCATCTCGGTGATTTTTTCGAGCGCAATCTCATCCCAGCGGTGGAGGCTGATTCTAGGTGCCATCCTAAGGGTTCTTCTACGGTAGGAGTGTGACATAATTTTTTCGGCCATGAAGGGGTCGACCCTCACCAATGGCGCGGAAACGCGCTCGAAGGGGGCGGCGAACGATCTACTCTCCGCCTATCGGCTCATGCTCCTGTCGCGGAAGATCGACGACAAGGAGATACAACTCAAGAATCAGAGCCAGGCGTTTTTCCAGATCAGCGGGGCCGGCCATGAAGCGATCCTCGTCGCGGCCGGGCGCCATCTGCGGCCGGGCTACGACTGGTTTCTCACGTACTATCGCGACCGCGCGCTCGCGCTGACCCTCGGCGTCACGCCGCTCGACATGCTGCTCGGCTCGGTGGGCGCGAAGGACGATCCGGCGTCGGGTGGCCGGCAGATGCCGTCGCACTGGTCGAACCCGCGTCTCCACATTCCATCTGCCAGCAGCGCCGTCGCCACGCAGTGCCTGCACGGCATCGGCGTCGCAGAAGCGGGGCGTCTGTACGAGCGGCTCGAAGCCATCCCGGATCGCGCGTCGCATTTCGAACGCGACGAAGTGACGCTGATCACCATCGGCGAGGGATCGACCAGCGAAGGCGAGTTCTGGGAATCGCTCAACACCGCGTGCACGCGCGTACTCCCCGTCCTCTACCTCGTCGAAGACAACGGCTACGCCATCTCCACTCCGGTTGAAGTGCAGACGCCAGGCGGCGACCTCTCGCGCATCGTCGAGCATTTCCCGGGTCTTCAGGTCTACCGCTGCGACGGCACCGATTACCTCGCGAGCGACGAGACGATGAGCGATGCCGTCGCGCACGTGCGTGCGCGCACAGGGCCGGTGCTGGTCCATGCGAAGGTCATTCGTCCCTACTCGCACTCGTTGTCAGACGACGAGAAGCTGTACAAGACGAAGGAAGAGCGCGAGGCCGAGGCGCGCCGCGACCCCTTGTTACGGATGCGCGACCTGCTCCTATCGGAGGAGCTCGCCACGCCTGAGCAGCTGGCGAAGCTCCTTGCGGAAGTCGAAAAGGAAGTCAACGCGGCGGCGGAACAGGCGCTGGCCGCTCCTAAGCCGGAACCCGAAACCGCCGCACTCTACGTTTTCTCTCCTACCGTCGATCCCACGTCATCCGAATTCGATACCGAGCCGACGCCCGCAGGCGCGCCGGACACGATGGTCGCTGCCATCAACGCCACCCTCCGCGACGAGATGGCGCGGAATCCTCGGGTTGTGGTCTTCGGACAGGATGTCGCCGACGTGGGTCGCGAGAGTGCATTGACGAAGGTCGCGGGAAAGGGCGGCGTCTTCAAGGTGACGCACGGCCTCCAGAAGCTGTACGGAAGCGATCGCGTCTTCGATACGCCCCTCGCGGAAGGGAACATCATTGGCCGCGGCGTCGGCATGGCGATGCGGGGCATCAAGCCGGTGGTCGAGATTCAGTTCTTCGACTACATCTGGCCCGGTTACATGCAACTCCGCGACGAGATGGCGATGATGCGCTACCGCTCGAACAACCATTGGAGCTGTCCGATGGTGGTGCGCGTTCCCATCGGCGGCTACCTGCGGGGCGGAGCGCCGTATCACAGTCAGTCCGGCGTCGCGATCTTCGCCCACTGTCCGGGCATTCGCATCGTGTTTCCGTCAAACGCTCGGGATGCCGCTGGGCTGCTGCGCACGGCGATTCGCTGCGACGATCCGGTGATGTTTCTCGAGCACAAGCACCTCTACCGGCAGACATATAACAAGGCGCCCTATCAGGGACCCGAGTACATGATTCCGTTCGGCCGCGCGTCGGTCGTGCGCGAGGGAACCGACGTGGTGGTGTTCACGTGGGGCGCGCTCGTCCAGCGCTCGATCGTCGCCGCACAGCAGGCGGAACGGGAGGGCATCAGCGCCGCCGTCGTGGACCTGCGTACAATCGTGCCGCTCGACTGGGACACGATTGCGGCCTACACGCGGAAGACCAATCGCGTGATCGTGGCCCACGAAGACCAGATGACGGCCGGGTTTGGTGGAGACATCGCCGCGCGAATCGGTCAGGAACTCTTCGACCAGCTCGACGCCCCGGTGACCCGGATCGCCGCCCTCGATTGCCCGGTCGCATATGCGCCGGTGCTCGAGGAAGTCATTCTCCCCGGGTCGCCGGATGTTCTGAAAGCGATCCGCTCTGTTGCTGCGTACTAAGCTCGCCGTACTCTGCCTGCTCTGTCTCGCCGCGCATCCGCGGGCCGCGGTCCGGGTCGACGTGCTGCGCTCGGTCGGCGGGCTCCCGCCGCACATCTCTGGTCTGTTCGAAGAGCCGATCGCATTTCAGCAGGCAGCCAATGGCTACTACTTCGTGTTCGATCGCCGCGCGCATGCGATCTACATGATCGACCCCGAGCGGGCGAACGCTCGCAAGGTGGTTGACGTCGGACAGGAAGAAGGCCGGATCATTCAGCCGAGCGGCTTCGACATCGCGACCGAGGGATCCTTCGTCGTCGCGGATGTTCCGCGCGGACAGGAACGCATTCAGATTTTCGGCCCGGGGGCGCTGCGCAGCGGGGGGTTCTTCGTCGCGGGACGCGCGATGCCACAGCTGATCATCGGCAACTATGCCCTGACGGGGATCTCGTCGCTGCAGTTCAACGGCGACTCAATCTTTGTCAGCGAGCCGGAGCGCGGATCCCTCATCACCGAGTACTCCGTGGGTGGAGTGCCGCAACGAACCATTGGACGGCTGCGGACGACAGGTCACGAGCAGGAGCGCGATCTGCACCTGGCCCTCAACAGCGGACTGCCGCTCGTCGATCCGACCGGCGGGTTTTACTATGTCTTCCTCACCGGAGAGCCGATGTTCCGCAAGTACGACGCCGGCGGGAAGCTGGTGTTCGAGCGGCACATTGAAGGGCGTGAGATCGACGACCTCGTCGCGTCGCAGCCGACGACGTGGCCGACCAGAAGGCTCGAAGACCGCGAGGTCCCGTTCGTGCAGCCGATCGTCCGCACCGCTGCCGTCGATCCGCAGGGGCAGCTGTGGATCTCGCTCATCGTTCCGTACACCTACGTCTATGACACGCACGGCGACAAGGCGCAAACCGCGCAGTTCAGCGCCGCGGGCATCATCAGCCCGACGAGCCTCTTCTTCACGCGCGGCGGACATATCCTGGTGACGCCCGGGTGTTACGAGTTCGATCCGAATCGACGCTGACCGCGTCACATCTTACGCGCCGCTTCGATACGCGCCTCGCCGTGGACGACGTGTCGTTCGAGCTCTCGCCGGGCGAGATCGTCGCGCTCCTTGGCCCCAATGGCGCCGGCAAGACGACGACGCTGCGAATGCTGGGCGGGTTGATCCACCCGACATCGGGATCGGTGCTGCTCGACCAGCAGACCGTGACACCGGCAACCGCTGCTCGATTGCGCGCCTCTATCGGATTCCTCACCGAAGCGCCGGGGCTCTGGGAGCGCTTGACGGTGCGGCAGAACCTGGATGTGTACGCGCGGCTTCACGCCATTGCGATGCCGAAACTGGCCGTCGACAAGATGCTCGATCTGTTCGGCATCTCGGATCGTGCGCGCGATTTTGCTGGTGAGCTGTCGAAAGGCCTCAAACAGCGGGTGGCGCTCGCCCGCACGCTGCTGCACGACCCGTCGATTGTCCTGCTCGACGAGCCGACCGCGGGTCTCGACCCG
>DASTZI010000440.1:0-12416 GCA_035764385.1 Vicinamibacterales bacterium | reverse complement strand
GTCGGTCGTGGCGAATCCCGATGAAACATCCGCCGGATTGCGCAGCCGCAGTTGGACGCGCGCCGCTTCAAACAAGTCGCGGATCTGGCGCTCCGACAGCTGACTCAGGAGGGCGGCGAGGAACCGCCGACCCTCCTCACTGATCAGCGGATTTTCAAGCGTGCCAGTGAACGACTTCGGCAAGTTGCCGGCACATCCAGTCGGCTCTTTCCACACCGGTGTTTCGCGCCATGCCACAAGATTCACGCTGCCGGTTTCAGCCGCATTCGTACGGTTCGCGCGGCCAAATGTCAGGCCCACATCGTTAATCATCAAGAATGGCAAGCCACACGACCCGCGCGTACGGACCCGTTGCGACGGTAGGCACAGGACGCGCTGCTGCTCCGGCTTGCTGTCGGTGTGTTGAAGGAAGACCGCGAGCAACTCGAGTGCGTCGCGGTGCGCTCGCGACGCTCTTGCTGAGGCGCGCACCTCGTCAAGTTCGTTCCATGACCATCCGCTGCTGCCCTCGCGCGGCCACTCCGAGCCGGGCATTTTGCGCTCGATTACCGCCGGATTGAATCGACTATCCCCGTTAGGAAGCCGAGTGCCACCGAATTCGTCGGGGCAGCCACGGCATACGACATTGACCGGGTACATGCGATCCGCACCGAAGCCGAGTGCCCAGAGCAATCGAGTGGCAAGGACTTCTCCGTACACTTCGCCATTCGCACCGCCGAACTTGACTTTCACTTCGTCGTCGCTGCCAATCACGCATGCGAACTTCGGAGAGTGGCCTTCCAGCTGCTTGTCGCGATACGAACAGACAACGGTCGCACCGAATGGGAATGCTCCAGGCTGTTGGGGGCCCCTCTTCACATCCATGGTGCGCACGTTTGTCTGACGCCAAATCTCAGCGCGACCGAGAACGGCCTTCCGCGCTGCGGCTTGCTCCGGGCTGACACGCGGTCCGAATGTGGCGCATGCAGTCGCTACGGAGGCGACCACAACAATCCAGACGAAATGGTTGGGCGACCGACAACTCATAGCCGGACGCTTTGCAACAACTCGTCCGAACCATATTCAAGCCTGAGCGATTCGCGGTTTCTCGAGCTCCACGCCTCTGCGTTATCGGCACGCTTCGGCTGCCGGCGAATGTTGGCCAGCGTCGTGCGTTGTCACCGCGCGGAATTGAAGAGGAGGACAAAGAGATGACACGTTCGATCGCAGCATTCGGCGTCGCTTTCGCGTGTGCGTGTGTAATTGGCGTCAATGCTCAGGAGACGAAGACTACGACTGAAACGAAGACCGAGGGTGGAAAGGCAACGACCGTTTCTTACACAGGGTGTATGCAAACTGGAACCGAGACGCGAAGTGTCGTGCTCGCGAAGGTCCAGCCGGTAAGCAGCACGACCGAAACCGCGATCGGCACAGGTGGTGTCACGACGACCACCACAAGCACCACCTACGCGTTGGTTCCCGCTGAAAAGGTCGAGCTCCAGACGCACGTCGGCCACAAGGTCGAAGTCACCGGGATGATGATCCCGGCGGGCGAATCGAAGACCACAACGGAAACCAAAGTCGAGCGCGAAGACGCACCGGATACGAAGTCAAAGGAGACCGTGAAGACGAACGCTCCGCTTCCGCAGTTCCGTGTGACGTCGATCAAGGATACGAACGAGCGCTGCGAATAGTGCTCACCGGGCCTGCGGTGTGATGTCGATTTGACGCACCGCAGGCTCTCTCGTCAGTGCCCATCGGAGTCCCGAACGTGTGGGGCCGATACGGTGGGTATGAACATTCCAGCCTGCGTACTCGCCGTCGGTGCCGTGTACGTGATCACTCTGGCCGCAGTGTTCGCGCACGGGTGGAGAGTCGCGGCCACGTATCTCGCAATACCCGCATGGTACGTAGTCTCGCCTCCGTTTTTTGCGATGGCCGGCCAGGTCCCCGGCACGGTGGACTTGCTCGGTTGGGACACCTGGAACACCCTCGCCCTCATGCTCAGCGGGTCATTGAATGTCTTGGCGATGTACTGGATAGCGAGGGCTGTCACGCCGCAGCGCTGACGCGAGGAGTCGTGCGGTTGAAATGGCGAGCATCGGTCTGCGGCGGCAGGTTGGTCGGAGCCCCCGAACCAACGTTGGAGGTCAGACCGACGCTCACCACAGATAAGGACGAATCAGGTCCCGTTCGGTCACATCGACCGAAGGGCTACCCTCAAAGCCTGAGCGGACGACGGCTGACGAATTCAATGGGTGACGCCGTGGGCGATATGAATTCCCACGTCAGCCCATCTCTGCGCTTTTCGGTCAACAGGATCGACAGCGGCGTTCCGTTATCAAGAACCAACGCGAGCTGTTCTCCGGCCCGGTTCAACGACTCCAGCACTCTGATGTCGCCGCGCACGTGTCCCGAGATGGCGCACGTCGACGCATCCCGGTGTTCCACGATCCAGTAGCCGACATGCGCGAGCGCGACGTCGTCACCTCGAAGCAGCGCGCCGTGACCGTGGCGGTGTCGTGTCATGCGCTGGATTCGTCCCTCCGGGCTTATGCTGCTTACCCACATAACAGAAAGACGATTCAGCGTCTGCGCGGTCACACGCGAACCGTTGAGGCGGCCTGACGAGAATCAGTGTTTTGCAGGCCGCGCCCAGACCTCCCACGAGGGCACACGTGGATCGATTCTCGTGCGCACGACCCGCGTGACGACGTACGAGCGATCGCCCGCGACAATCTCCTGGCCCCGTCGGTACGCCATCGCTTCACTCTGGCCATTCACCGTAACGAAACACTGCTCCCCACGCAGCGACGCCACACAGCGGCTAATCACGCCCATGGACTGGTCCTCCGGTCGGGGAAGCGAAATGCACATCCGCAACCTGAGTGCCATCCGTGCGCTTTTGTGTTACCTGTCGTTTTGTGAACGTGCGTGGTCTCTGTCGTTACTATCCTGTAACGGCATAACGCAGGTTCGTAAGTGACGAATTGACGCCTTCGATCGTCTCTATGTGCAGTGACGATTCCAACCGCCTGCAATTTCTGCAAGCAGTCGGGTTCGCTCGTCGTTGAGCGCAACACCGAGACCAATCGCCTCCTCGTGGGTTGTCTGCATTGCGGCTATTGGTGGTCAACGCCATCGCCGGAGCCACTGGAGCGGCGGTCGATACCCGATCGACGGAAAGCAAGCAGAACGGACCGCCGCGAACGGTAACGCGCCGCGATCGCCAATCACAAATCGCAAATCACGTTCAGGGCGTTCGCGGAGCCCGTGTCGCGATCCCCGATACATTCATCGTCATGCCGGCGCTGACGGCCAGCCGGCCACTGGTCTGATCAATCGGCGCGAAGGTGCGACCGATGCTCGTGAAGACCACCACGGCAGGGGTCGCCGCGTAGTAGACGCCGCCGCTGCCGTCAGTACGGTGTCGTGCAATACCCAGTGCATCGCTGACGGGATCCGACACAACCGAGTAGCTGTGCGCCATCGTCGCGGCGAGCGTCAGTTTCGATGTGGCAGGCCATTCGACTGCTCCGGTGCCAAACACGGATCCTCGGGTGAAGTAGCCAGTGCTTCCATAGATCTGCGTAGCGCCGACGGATGTTTGCAGACTGATCGGAAAGACGAAATTCACTCGACCGATCTCCGGTGAGCTCCAGTTGAGGATCTCCAATGTGGGCGACATCGATACGCCGATGCGTGGGCTTTCGCTCAATGCAAACTTCGTCGTCACATACGACGCGCCAAGTCCTTGCGACGTGAAGCCCGACTGATCCGTCACGTGATAGTACGGAAGACTCACGCCGATCTGCGTTCGGCGCGCGACGCCGGCCGTGACGCCCACGGCCGGGGCATCGACCTCGCGCAACGAGGGCGAGCGCCAGTAGGCGCTCGAGATCGAAACCCATGCTTCGCCGGGCGCGCTCACGCCTGCCGTGTCGAGCCAGGAACCGAATGTCTGGAGACGCAGGCCGGCTCCCGCCTGACTTCCACTTGGAAGCAGTGTCGATGATGTGCCTGCCTGTGTCGACGACGGCTGCGTCGTGGTCGTGGAACCAGAATTCGTGCGCTGCCCGGGATCGACCGGCGGCTGACCGTGCCCGATTCCCTGGGGCCTAACGGGCGCCGGTCCCGTGAGGAACACGACACCCGTTAGAACGATTGTCACGAGTCGCATCTACTTCTTCTTGCCGGCGGCCTTGAGATCCGCAGCGGCCTGAGCCTCCGCTGTCTCCACTTCGGCCCCTGCGTCGGCGTGCGGATCGAGCTCCTGGATCGCCTTCCCAAGGCTCATTCCCTCACCGTCATGCATCTTCGCCGTCAGCTCTTCGAACGTGAAGTTCGGATTGTTGTTGGCGACATGTGCGGCGGCCACGAACTGTCCCAGGTTGTCGAACCCGTCGCTCGCTTTCACGAGGTCGGTGTCCATCGGGAACAGCTTCGCAAGCTGCGTGGCGAGACCATGATCGCGGGAGAGTTGAGCGGCGATTGTCGGCCGCCCAGTCGAATCAGGTTTCCCGCTCGTCGTGGTCGGTTTACCCGTCGCGCCCGCCGGTCGGCCCGCGGTGTCGGGCCGTCCCGCCGTTGCCGGCCTTCCCTGGCCAACGTGCGTCGGCGCCGATACATGACCGACGCCCGCGCCGCGCTGCGCCTGGACATCAACGGTGTTGCCTGCAACGAACAGTGCAAACGCGGCAATCGTTCCTGTTCTCACGAATAATCTCCGATTCATGGACCCGTCCTTTCTTTTGGGAGACGAGCGAGGGGCGATTGGGGTCACGGGACGAGAAATCCCAATCCCAAATCCCAAATTCCAAATCCCACGACCAAACCACGAGCCTCAAAGAAACAGAGACTCAGAGGAAAGTTGTTCTCTGTGTCTCTGAGCCTCTGTGGCCCGTGTTCGCGACTTGTAACTTTGGATTTGGAATTTGGAATTTGGGATTTGGGATTTGGGATTTGGGATTTAACTATCTACCCGATCGCCCATTCCCGGGATTCGCAGCGCCGCCCGCCGTCGACGGCTTGCGTGGCTGAGAGCTTCCGCCTGGCGCAGGGACGTTGGCAGGCGGACCCGGAGTGGGTCCGCGACCGTTGCCTTCGCCGCCGCGCGCGGCGCCGTGATCGTCATGGCCCCCTCCGACCGCTGCCAGTGCATCCGGTCCACGCTTGAGGGCGTCGCGGACGCGCGCGAGCGCTGCATCGGGTGCAGTGCCACGCTGTACGAGTTCGGTCAGTGCCGCGATGGCAACCGCTCGGCGTTCGCGCGGTGCGCTGTCGGTCACTGCCTTGAGAACCGCAGGGCTGACACCAGCTTCGACGGCATCGCCACCGACCGACAGATCCGCCTCGGTGATCGATTCGTGCCCCTTCATGGCCTCTGCTGCGCGTTCGAGCGAGGCCTCGCGATGTTCAATCGCGGCGGCTATCCGGTCGAGCGGCACGCCCTTGGCCTTCCCTTCCGCCATCTTGCTTTCCAGCAGGCTCACGGGCACGCCCTGGCTGCGCGCACGCGCCATCGCGGCGTCGACGCGCTCCTGAGCACTCTGCCCACCCTGTGCCAAAGCGGGAAGCGCGCTAGCCGTCAGGAGGACGGTTATCGCGATGGCATACAGAATCTTCATGGTTCTTCTCCGGAAGCGGGCTCCTTCCAGCTCAACTTCGTCTGAATAAGAGACGAACGGGCGACGGAACCGTCACATCCTGGTTTCGCAGAGCGTCTCCGAGCGCCTCGCGGGCCCTCAGCACACGCATTTTCAACGCGCTGACCGACGCACCGAGCAGCTCCGCCATCGCTTCGTAGGGAAGCTCCTCGACGTAATGCATCAGAAACGCCTCGCGCTGCGCGTCGGGCAGCTGGTCGAGCGCCTTTGCGATTTCTCCCCGCAAACGCGCCCGCTCCATCTGGCGAACAGGTTCTTCGGTCGGATCCGGAACGTCAAGTGCGCGATCGAGCGACACGTTGCGGCGGCGCACGTCCTTCAGATAATCGAGGCAACGGTTGCGCAGCATCTGAAAGATCCACGCGCGGAACCGGTCGTGATCACGGCACGTCGACAGGCGCGTGTAGGCTCGCACAAGCGTCTCCTGCACCATGTCGCTGGCGACATCGTGATCCAACACCATCGACACCGCATGTCGGTAAAGCGCGGCCTGATAGCGAGCCACGAGCACCGCGAACTGCTGCTTCTCTCCGCGCAGCACACGGACGATCACCGCCGCGTCGTCCAGCGAGGCGTCAGCGTGATCGGGTATGGCGTGCATCAGCTCACCACGAGAACCGCCACGTACCCGCCCATGCCGTCATCACGGCGACCTGGTACTGATGCGGGCACGAACCATTCACCGCGGTCGGAGTGGAACGCGTAATGGTAGACGCCGGCGGCAAGCGGCAGTCGGACGAGCCAGTCGCGCCCTTCACGCTGCATCGGCACCGGACGCCAGCCGTTGAAATCGCCCGCTACAGACACCGAAGCACCGTCAACGTCGGCCGCGTTCAGACGAATCAACACGCCGCCCGCATCGGCTTTCGCCGTCGCCAACGGTTGCGTCTGACCACCACGGTTGAACCGGCGCGTGATGCCGACGCTCCAACTTCGCCGGGGGAGATTCCAGTACAGCGGATCGGTCGCCTCCCGGCGGACGCTGCTCCACAGCGCAAGTCGATTGGTCAACGTGACATCGATACCAGCGCCCCATGCCGCATCGTTGAGGCCGCTGCTGAACCACCTGCCGGTTTGCAGCCACGCCTGCACCGGCGTGCCGCGATATCGCAGGCCACCACCGAAAAACGGATAGAGCCCCTCACTCGCGCGGACCCAGCGCGCATCGCCTTCGAGTGTCCAGCCGTCCCCTGCTCCGCGGGGTCCGGCTTCGACCGTGGCATGAGCCCGAGATTCCCAGACATGTCGTGTGTCACGGATCCCCGCGTAGGAGAGCGTCTCGGCGCGCCAGCCACTGCCAACTTCGAATGTGGCAAGGCCGGCCGGCACTTGGATGAACGGTATCGCCTCCATGAAGCCGCCCTTCCCGCCCTGATTCAGGACGGCGTCACGGAACACGAATCCATGTGCGCCAAGGTCAGCGCCGATGTTGACGCGCCGACTGGAGGATGACGGTTGTATCAATCGGTCGCCGATACCAAAACTGCCCCATCGCGAATCGGTGCCGCCGAATGGCATCGCCCCGGTTCCGTACAGCCAGACACCTTGCGGCGAGTCGTACCGCAGCGTCGTCGCCGCATTGTTGGTCGAGACATCAGATGGCAGCGGCTGATACACGATCTGCCCTGCGGAAAGGTCGAGCGCGATGCCTTGCGCGAATACCGTAGAAACGAGACTGCCGGCGAGGCAAGCGACGAGGCTTAGTCCGGCAATCTGCCAGTTCACAAGCGACGATCGCTTCCCGCGACGAGCGTCATGCGGCTGTTGCGTCCGCCGAACCCATCCTGAACGGCGGCCGCATAGGGATCGGTCACCCATCGATGGCCGTCGATGATGAATGCGTAGTCGTGCACACCGGGCGCGAGCGGGAGTGTGACGGTCCACAGGCCGGGAGCGGTTTCATGGAGCTGGTACTGTGGCTGCCAATCCGTAAAGCTGCCCGCCAGTCGAACGTCGGTGGCGTCAGAGGTCTGCAGTCGGAACTGGACGTACACCCTTTCACCGCCGGCCTGCGTGGCCATCGTCGATGGAGCGCTGGACCATGAGGTCGGCACGACGGCTGCGAGAAGCAACACAGCGGCTGCCGCGAACAACGTGTATGCGGGTCGAAAGGCGAACGTCACCACCCGTGGCGTCCAGAGGTGTTGGCCGATTCGGGCAATCCAGCTGCGCGGTGTCGTCGCGCGATCGATTTCGAGGTGCTCGACTTCACGCATCACGGCGTTGGCAAAGTCGGGCACAGGGCGTGCGTCGACAAATGCCCGCGTCTCGACAATCAACTGCTCGAGGGGATCGATATCGGCCATTGCTCTACTTCCTTATCGGCGTATCGACAGCGCGGTGTGCTGCCCGCGTTCACGCGTCATGTAGACGAACGACATGACACTGCCGTCACATCGGCCGAGGTTGTGACCGCGCAGCTGTGCCAATCGTCCACTCCCCCAGAGGCTGACCCGAACACGGCAGTTTTGATCGCTTTCCGTCACAATCGTTCCATCTTTCCGACCGGAACTCTCGCTGTAACCTGCTGGCGCCAAATGACATTCGCGGACGTGCGAGTCAGCTCATCGGATGATTTTCGTCTGCCCAGCGATACTTATCTTGATTTTTATCAACGCCTCTCCACGCCGTTTTGCATGAATTAATCGCTGCCTGCACAGTCATTTACAGCGACAGATTGCAGTTCTGTTACGCGGGCAAGCCACATGCTTGTGGCAGAGGCGGCCTTCCCCCACGTGCCGATCACTGACCTTCATCGCCGCTTTGGCACTCTGGCAGCCGAAGACGATCTGATCCGCGTCGAACGGGTCATTTCGTTCGCCCGGGTACTCGTCTCGGCGATTGCGCTACTGGCCATCTGGCTCGATCCTCCTGAGCCGGCGCGGTATGCCTCCGTCACCTATATCCTGGCGGCCACATACGTTGCCGCATCGGTCCTCGCGCTCCTGTGGCTTCGCAGGCGAACGACGCTGAAGCGCGGCGAGGCACTGCTCTCGCACGCTGCCGACGTCGCCGTTGCCGCCGCCCTGACGCTGTTTACCGAGGGTCCGAACAGCCCGTTCTTCACGTTTTTCGTGTACAGCCTGCTGGCTGCCGCGTATCGGTGGGGTCTGTACGAAACGCTTTTCACGACGACGGCTGCGGCCGCTTTGATACTGGTCGAGGCGATCCTCGTCGACGGCTACTTGGGTGGTTTCCAGGTCCAGCGCATCGAAGGTCAGTTCGACATCAATCATTTGATCATGCGCGTGGTCTACCTGTGGATCATCGGCATGTGTGTCGGCTACCTGGGCGAGACTGCGCATCAGCGGCGTCGGGAAACGGCAGCGATCAGCTCGCTTGGTCGCGAGGCCTGGCTGAACGCCGGACAGGGTCTCCTCAAATCGGTGCTCGGCCCGGTGCTGCAGCTGTTCGGATCGACGCGAGCGCTGACCATCCTGAAAGGGCGGGGGAACAGAATCGCCGTCTGGCGAAGTGAGGTATCGTCCCCGGCCGGCGAACTTCATACGGCGCTCAGTTTCGAAGATCCGCAGCGCGGCATGTTTTTTTCGGATTCGTCCTCTGAGGCGTGGCACGCGACTCGGCGGGTTGGCAACTCGATCGACGTCGTGATGCTCGATCGGCAGGGGGCGCGTATTCGAGGTGCGCAGCCAACGCCGGAAATCACGTCGTTTATGGCGTTTTTCAAATGCCGCTCCGTGATTTCCGTTCCGGTCTCTTTCCGCGATGCCGTGATCGGCCGGGTTTTCCTTATCGACCCCTGCATACCGTTGTTCGAGCGCGAGAGCGCCATTCAGCTCGGGCAGCGCATCGCCTCCGAAATTGCACCGGCCGCCCACAACGTGTTCCGGCTACGCCGGCTGCGCTCGCGGGCCGAAGCGCGCGAACGTGCGCGCATCGCTCGTGAACTCCACGACGGCCTGCTGCAATCGATCTCGGCGGCCGAACTTCGCGTCGATGTCGTCCGCCGCAAAATCTCGAAAATCGCTGCCGACGACGCCGCGGAGCTCTCGAGCGTGCAAGCGGCGCTCAGTGGCGAAGTCCGCGGCCTCCGCATGCTGACGCGGCGGATGCAGGCGCCGGCTTCCGTGCCCAACGACCTGCAGCAGGCGCTCAGCGATCTGATTACCCGTTTCGAGCGCGAATCCGGAATCGCCGTTCGCTTCGAAACCGATTTCGACGCCGATCTCACGTTACGCACCCGCCACGAAATCGTGCGCATCGTCCAGGAGGGGCTGACGAATATCCGCAAACACAGCGGAGCCAAGCACGTGATGGTGCGTCTGGCCTCGATGAACGGATCCGTCAGGCTGGTCATCGAAGACGACGGCCGCGGCTTCTCGTTCTCGGGCCGCCGGTCGCAGCGCGAGCTCGAGGTGATGAGTGCCGGCCCGTTGATTATCCGGGAACGGGTCCGCGCGCTGCGCGGTGAATTGAACGTCGTGTCGATGCCGGGCAAAGGCGCGCGACTGCATGTGAAGGTTCCGGCGACCCAGTGACAACCATGGATTCCGGCGAAGCAGTAACAACGATGGATGAAGAAGCACCACAGCGGGTTCGCATTGTTCTCGCCGATGACCACCAGATGTTCCGCGACGCGGTCCGCCGCCTGCTCGACGCCGAGCCTGACCTCGTGGTCGTCGGCGAAGCCGGCGACGGCGAGGAAGCGGTCGCGCTGACGCTCCAGTACGAGCCCGACATCCTGCTGCTCGACGTAGCGATGCCGCATGCCAACGGCATGGAGGTGCTCCAGCAGATCGCCGCGGCCTCGAAGGTGACGCGCATCATCATGGTCACCGGCGCGGTGGAAGAGAGCGAACTGCGCCAGGCGCTTCGTCTTGGCGCGCGTGGGTTCGTGCTGAAGGAATCAGGCGCAGCGCAGCTGCTCGAGAGCATCCGCGTCGTCCATGGCGGCGAGTACTTCGTCGGACGGGAGTGCATGGCCGACCTGGTGAGCGCGGTCCGCAGCCGCGGGGTGGCCATCGAAGGACGAGCGCCGCGGAAGGCGGATTTCGGTCTGACGACGCGTGAGCGGCAGATCGTCTCGGCAGTCGTTAACGCGTACCAGAACAAGGAGATCGCGGAGAAGTTCGCGATCAGCGAAAAGACCGTCAAGCATCACCTGACGAACATCTTCAACAAAGTCGGTGTGTCGAACCGCCTGGAGCTCGCGCTCTTCGCGGTCCACCACCGGTTGGACAGCTCGACCCTGTAATGGGACGTTAGTCGCATTGCAGATAGCGCGAAGGTGGCACAGACTGCCACCTTCGTGACCCCGGTGTCCGCGCGCATCAGCGCGTTCACCGATCCGAAACCTCGGCTCAACCTCGTACAAACCTGTGTTTTTCAACGGCGCCTTGTGCCGTGTGAATACCGGTGCGCTCAGCGCCGGAAAAAGTGAAGGACGAACGTGAAGTACGTCAAGACGACAGTCATCGGTGTTCTCGTGGGCATTTCCATTGTCGGCCTTGTCGCGTTGCTGCGCGCCGACGTGCCGCATGTTCCATCCGGAGCGTGGAATGCGACGGGAGCGATGAGCCAGGCTCGAGCCGGCGCGGCGGCCACATTGATGGGGGATGGCCGCGTGCTCGTGACAGGCGGTCTTGATGCTACGGGGGCGGCGAGCGCGACTGCCGAGCGATACAGTCCTAACGGCGGCCAGTTCCTGCAGACACCGCCGATGTCGGTCGCGCGCACGGCGCATACCTCGACGCTGCTACCGGACGGTCGCGTTCTTGTCGCGGGCGGCCTCGGCGCGGACGGCGCGGCGCTGTCGTCGGCAGAGATTTACGACCCGGTAACAAACGCGTGGACAGGCGGCCTGCCGCTGAACACCGCACGATCCGGACACACCGCCACCGCGGTTCCTGACGGACGCGTCGTTATCGCGGGTGGCGATGATGGCGGAACCGCGATCGGCTCGATTGAGATCTACAACCCGTGGTCCGGCACGTTCACGCTGTCCTCAGGTTCGATTGGCGCACGTACCGATCACGCGGCCGCGCTGCTCCATGACGGCAAGGTGCTGGTCGCCGGCGGCATCAGCGGCACTACGCTCCTGGCATCTACGGTTGTCTACGACCCTGCGAACGACACGCTCGCCGCCGGTCCGTCACTGGCGGTCGCGCGCGCCGGTCATTCAGCGACGACGCTGCTTTCAGGAAAGGTACTGGTGGCGGGCGGCGCAGGTGCAGGTGGCGATCTGGGTTCCGCGGAAATTTACGATCCAGCAACGGGGTCATTTGCCGGCGCGGGTTCAATGGTCACCGCACGTCAGCGGCATCTCGCAATCCTGCTTCCACACAACAACCAGGTGCTGATCGTCGGTGGCATGTCCGGCGGCGCTGCCGCAACCACGGCGGAGCTCTACGTCCCGTGGCAGGGGACGTTCACCCCTACGAATGCGCCGAACACGTCGCGCACGTGGGCAGCAGCTGCAGCGCTTAGTTTCAATGCGAGTCAAAGGGTTCGCGGCGGACCCAATGACGGACTGCTGCTGTTTGCAGGCGGCAGCACGAACGCGAATGCGACCGCACCGACCGCGAGCGCAGAGCTCTATGGGTTTACGACGGTCAGAACCGACCAGGCGGACTATTCGCCGGGAACGAAAGTCGTCATTACGGGCAGCGGCTTCGCGGCTGGTGAGACCGTGACGCTGACACTACTGGAAGAACCGTACCTCGATACGCACACGATCGATCCGGTTGTTGCCGGGCCCGACGGCAGCATTTACAGCGACCAATTCATCCCGGATGAAGACGATCTCGGAAT
>DASTZI010000439.1:0-3298 GCA_035764385.1 Vicinamibacterales bacterium | reverse complement strand
TGTCGTCCTGCCAGACGATGTGCAGGCGACCGGGAATGCGCATGATCGCCGGAGCGCCGTACGCTTTGCACGGCTCGGGTTCCGGAGCGGCAGGATTCCAGGTGTTCGCCATCCTCGCGCCCTCGGGAGTCAGCGGGATGCCACGGTAGTCGCCTTTCAGCGGCATCACCATGCGGTATCTCCATTCCTCGCTGATGAACGCGACCCAGTAGCCGGTCAGGTCCACCGGCGACGCGGCTCTGGCCGTCGCTGGCGGCCCGCCGCCGCGTCGTCCTTGCGCGTGAGGGACCGCGGCCGCGACAAGCCATGCGAGCGCAACAGAGAAAGCGATTCTCGCGATGCGAACGGTCATGACTTTTTCGAGGTGAGGCTGTCGTAAATCGCCTCGATGAATTGGTCCGTCGTCCACGAGCCGGTGGTGGAACCGTAGCGCGCCTTGTATCCGCGCGCCGGATCGGCCGCCTTCACCTCCTCGAGCGTGCGCCCAGCCTTGATGAGATCGCGCACCCTGTCGCGAATGATCGTCACCATGTCGCGATAGTCGACGACGTCCAGCTGGTCGCATATGCGCCCGTGGCCGGGGATGATCGAGGTGCCGATTTCACGTGACACGATCGGCACCGACGGAATCGCGATGTCGACGAGGCGGTTGAGCGCCGCGATCTCGCCGTCGATGGTCCCGCCCTTCGCGACGTCGATCACAGGAAAGCGGGTCGTATCCAGAACATCGCCCGCCACAACGACGTCTGACCGCCGGAAGAAGACGATGGCGTCGCCGTCGGTGTGCGCTGCAGGTTGATGCAGCACCTCTATCCCCTCGCCGTTGAGGAACATGTACTTCCGTGGGTAGAAGAACGTCTCGGTCGGCAATGCGGCGGCCGCGTATGCCGGCTGCGCCGCGCTCATCCGCGTCAGAACGTTTTCCGTAGACAGCACCGACGCCGCGGTCCCGGCAAAATCGCTCGGCAGCCCAATCGTGCGGCCGGTGAACAGGGTCTGTCCCGCCTGCGAAATCTTCTCGTTGCCGCCGACATGATCGCCATCCGCGCTCGTGTCGATCACATAGCGGATCGGCGCGGAGGTGATCTTTTTGATCTGCGCGAGCACCGCGTCTGCATTCGCCGCCGATCCCGAATCAACGACGACGACGCCGTCGTCGCCGACCTGTACGGCGATGTTTCCGCCAGCGCCGGCAATCATGTAGAAGTTCGGCCGGACCTGAAGGACCTCGAGGTCCTGCTCCTGACCGACGACCGTCGCCCTGCCCAGCGCGGCGAAGACAGCGAGCGTGAGAAGGGATGCCGCGCGCTTCATGGCGCGCCATCCTAGCAGATTGCACGTTGGCGGAACATCGGCGGACCTCGAGGTCCGCCCTCTACGCGCGCTGGACCTCCTGACGCATGATCTCCGCCCCCTTCACCAGCGCACGGAGCTTACCGAACGCCACCTCACGCGGGAGGTACTTCATGCCGCAATCGGTCGACACGATGATGTGTTCGGGCGCAACGAACGGGAGCGCGCGACGAATGCGGGCGGCGACGGTCTCGGGCTGCTCGACGTTCATATCGGAGAGGTCGATCGTGCCGAGAAGAATCTGCTTGCCCGGCAACTCGCGCAGCACCGCACAGTCAAGGTTCGCCTGTGCGGTCTCGATGGAAATCTGATTGCAGCGGCACTGCGCCAGTTCCGGCAGGAACGAATAGCCGGACGGGCGTTCGTGGATGATCGCCGCATAGCCGAAGCAGATGTGCACGCACGTCGTGCCCGTGATCCCCTCGAGAGCCCGGTTCAACGCGTTCAACCCGTACTGCCTCGCTTTCTCCGGCCGCGCCTGCATATACGGCTCGTCGATCTGCACGACATCCGCGCCTGCGGCGAACAAGTCCATGATTTCTCCGTTCACCGCCTCCGCATAATCCATCGCCGCGTCTTCGTCGCTCTTGTAGTAATCGTTTTGTGCCTGCTGCGACATGGTGAAGGGGCCGGGCACCGTAATCTTCGTCCTGCGAGTCGTGTGCGCTTTCAGGAACTTGAGGTCGTCAACTTCGACGGGCCGACGGCGGCTGATCTTGCCGACGATGCGGGGAACGGGGTTCGGGTGGCCCGATCGATCGAGCGCGGTCCCGGGATTATCGAGGTCGATGCCGTCGAGCGCCGTCGCAAACCGGTTTGAGTAGCTTTCACGGCGGATTTCGCCGTCCGTCACGATGTCGAGACCCGCATCCTCCTGTGCGCGAATGGCGAGCAGCGTGGCGTCGTTCTGCGCTTCCGATAGCCATGGTTCCGATATGCGCCACAACTCGTTCGCGCGGACGCGCGGTGGAAATCGTCCGGCAAGCTTCGCGCGATCGATGAGCCATTCGGGCTGGGGATAACTGCCTACAAGCGTCGTCGGAAACAGGGTCATCGCCCTGAGTATATGTGCCTCGTTGGTGGTTGGTGGTTAGGTCCGTCAGTTCCACCAACCACCAAGGAGCTACTGCGCGCAGGCCCTGCCGAGCGGTGTCACCGAAACAACGGAGTACGCAGAGTTTGGTGATCGCGGAAGCTCGAGCTTCGTCTTCGAATCAGATTTCGAATCCGGCGCGCCCTCGCGTTCGACCTTCGTCTCATCTTTGATCTTCACGTCCGCGTCACCGTGCCCCTTCTCGACCTGCAACGCCGAGATTCGCACCTGCTGACCGACGTGCGGTGCGAGATTGACCTTTGGCGTCGCAAGCAACAGGTACGTCGAGGATGCACCCGCAGTGGCCACAGCGTCGTTGCCCTTCGTCTCGCTCTTCGCGTCTACCTTGGTCTTGTCGTTATCGACGTCGGTCTTGACCTTCGTCTTCGTGGTCAGGTCGTCGCCGGCAGCGGTGACAGTGCCCACGAGCAGATAGCTGTCGCTCACCGGTTCATGCCGAATACACCCGACCATGCTCATTACTTTGGCGTCGTCGGCTTTGATGTCGGTGCGCGACTTCACTTTCGAGTCCTGCGCAAAGGCAGGTGCCGATAGCGTTGCCGCTACGATTGCCACGAGTGCGGTACGACTCATGTGTTCTGTTCCTCCGCGGGCTCGTGGTGCAGGATGTGTTCCGCCGCCCGTCCGAGGGGAGCGAGCGGGCTGATCAGTTCCGCAAAACGATTCGCTCCTGCATACTGAAAGAAGCAATGCCTCCCCTATCTTTTGCCAGGTTATTTGGCGCGCAGGGACGCCGCGCTGTCGAGTCGATCGTCCCGCGCCGGACGTTCGACGATGTGATCCTGCCGGCGGCAACTCGCCGCGCGCTGGACGACGCGCTCGCACAAGTTA
>DASTZI010000438.1:0-2637 GCA_035764385.1 Vicinamibacterales bacterium | reverse complement strand
TTCGACAACTTCGCCGCCTATCGGCGGCGCCCGCCCCCGGACGGGTGGTCCGCCACTCGCCAGCGGCATCGATATGCCGACGACCATCGCCAACCATGTGTTTACGACACGACGATCTCACGCTACATCCAGCCGCGGTTGCTTTCAAAAATTCATCAGCGTACCTTCGTATCGATCTGGAACAGGAGGACGCCATGGCGCAAGAACCCCTCGCCACGAAGGGCAACTTTCTGCACATCTATGATTTTCGCGTCACCAAGGGCAAGGAGGAGGAATTCATCCGCTCGTTCGAGACGTTCGACTATTCGGACGGCAACCCGATGCACAAGTCGCGGGCGCAAGTGAAGGACGGCGTGCTGTGCCGCGACACCCAGGATCCACAACGTTTCTTTTTGATTGCGGAGTGGTCCGACATCGAAGAGCACGCGCGCATCCGCAAGGTGCTGGCTAACGAGATCAAGCCGGAATTCATCAAGTATATCGAAGGGGGAACGTTCATTCCCAAATATGTCGAGGTGGTCTCGTCGACGCCAGATGAGATTCTCAACAAAGCCGCTGCGGCGGAATAGACGCTTGCCGCGCGATTTATACACGTTCTTCCGGTCTTCCACCTCATACCGGCTTCGTATTGCGCTGGCCTACAAGCGGCTCGAATACAGGCCGCATTACGTAAGCTTGCCGAAAATGGAGCATCGAACGCCCTCATATCGGACGCTGCATGCCCAAGGGTTGGTGCCCTTGCTGATCGATGGCGATCGATCCTTCATTCAATCCATGGCCATCATCGAGTATCTGGACGAGGTTTACCCGGAACCGCCGCTGATGCCGGCAGACGTGCACGGACGCCACTACGTGCGGGCGGTGTCGCAAATCATCGGCTGCGATATTCATCCTCTCAACAACGTACGCGTGCTCAAGCACATCCAGACGCAATTCGGTGCCGACGAGGCAGCAACCAAGACGTGGTATCGCCATTGGATCGCGGAGGGACTGGGAGGTCTGGAGACTTACGTGGCTAGCGCGGGCATCGCTCGTCGCTTCTGCTATGGCGATACCGTCACTATGGCGGACATTTGTCTCGTGCCGCAGATTTTCAATGCCCAGCGCTTCGACTGTCCGCTCGACGATTACTCCACCCTGACTGCGATCTTCGAGCGATGCATGGCCCTCGACGCCTTTCGCGCGACGCAGCCCAACGCTCAAGCCGACGCATTCTGAACCGGACGGCCTGGGCGGGCATCGGCAAGATCCACCCGTTCTCGGTCATCGACTTCAACTGGGCTGAAAGATCGTTCGCCCAAGATGATTGTTGCCGTTGATGAGGCGGATCAGCGTTATGATAAGCGCGTTACGCTCCTGGGCGAGAAGCGGCTCGAGTAGACGCTTCTGGGCACGCCGCATCGGCCGATACATCTTTCGCGTCAGTCGCTCGCCGGCGCGGGTCAATCGCGCAAGGACCATGCGCCCGTCGTCAGAGCTACGGCGCCGCTCCAGGAGCCCGCGTCTCGCGAGGCGGTTGAGGACGTCGGCGACATTGGTGCGGTCGATTCCGAGTTCGCGGGCCAATGAATTTTGGTCGAGATTGGGGTTGAGCGAGAGCGTCGTCAACAATCCGTACTGAACCGGTGTGATGTTGAATCCCGCGCATTCCTCGAAAAACAGCGCGTAGTGGATTTGATGCAAGCGCCGCAGAAGATAGCCAGGCCGCCCCCAGAGCGGCATCTCGGAATGGACCGTCCCAGTGCGCAATGATCCTTTCTCGGCCTTGCGTCGCCGGGCTTTCCTTTCGCCGGCAAGTCTCTGTACGTGTTTTCTTCCCGTTTTTATTCTCGTCGCCATTGGACTCTCCTCCTCGTCGGAACAATCCAGCTTCTCGCGCAGCGGCAAATATTCAGTATACGGTCATACTTGCACGCGTCCGGGACTGTGTTAGGCTTTTACCCACGCTGCGCGCAGATGCAACCGGCAAAAAAACTGCAAATCCGACGGCGGTGCAGGTTCGAGCAGTTACATCCCAGCGGGAGAGCCAAAATGCAAAGGCGTGCGTTTCTCATGCGAGCGGGCGTGGCCGCGACCGCGGTTGCGAGGCCGGCGATCGCTCAGACCGGCGCCCCAGTGCGTTGGCGGCTGGCAACGAGCTGGCCGAAGAGTCTCGATACGCTTTACGGCGGTGTCGAAGCTATGTGTCAACGCGTGGGGCAACTGACCGACAAGAAATTCCAGATCCAGAGTTTCGCTGGCGGGGAAATCGTGCCGCCGCTGCAAGTCTGGGATGCGACGCAAAACGGCACCGTCGAGTGCGGCCACACGCTCACCTCGTTCAATATCGGTAAGAATCCCGCGGTCGCGTTCGATTCCGGGCTCGCGTTCGGGCTCAACACGCGCCAGCAGCAGGCCTGGATGAATTACGGCGGAGGACTGGAGCTCATCCGCACGTTGTTCAAGAAGGACGGAATCCTACCCATTCCCTGCGGCAATGTGGGCGTGCAGATGGGTGGCTTCTATCGCAAGGAGATCAACTCCGTCGACGACCTCAAAGGGCTCAAGTTCCGCATCGGCGGACTGGGTGGCATGATCCTAGCGAAACTTGGCGTTGTGCCGCTGCAGATTCCCACTGCCGACATTTATCCATCCCTC
>DASTZI010000437.1:0-7148 GCA_035764385.1 Vicinamibacterales bacterium | reverse complement strand
CCGAAATTCGGCAATCGCCTGATCGATGAGGCCTCGCGAGGCGTAGGCAATGCCGAGGTCGTTATGCACGTCCGCCGTCTCGGGAACGACGGCGCCCAGGTACGCACTGCCCGCCATCCGGCGGCCGTTGTCGGCCGCCGCTCGAATGCGCGCCCCCTCTTCCGGGGTCGCCGCATAGGCGCTGTTCAACAGCGCGAGGTACAAATCGAGTCCTTCCACGACCCGGACCGGCTCACCGTTGTCGAAGCACCGCGGGCACCACTCCGCGACAGCTCCGAGATTGACCACGGAACCGGGGACCGATTCGCCGAGATTGAGAAGCGAACGAACGCCAAACTCCTGCACCGGACGATCGTCGGTGACGGCGACGACGTCGCGGGTCGCGTTGGCAAGCGTGGTTGACGAGCCGACGAACATCCCGACGATCTCGCGCGGAGTGCCGAGGTCGACCCGCGCCAGGTCCGCTCGCACGGCTGCACGCTGAGACAGCGCGGCGAACAGCTGATTGGGATCGACCTCGATCCGATTGTTCGCGCCGATCAAGATCAGGTCGGCCTGGGCACCGGATAACAGCACCGACTGTGGAAACACGTCGACAAACGATCGAATCATCGACAGCGTCGTCGCAGTTGGCACCTGATAGGCAGGCAACCACTGGCTCACGAACCCGTCTGGCCGGAGTCGCGTTCGCGCCAGCTGATAGAACTCCCTTGAATAGAGCGATGCCACGCCCGCGTAGCCGATTGGCGGCGGTTCGAGCGCGATCAGGTCGTAGGACGCCAGCGGCTGCATCAACAGGTGGTGACGACCGTCGTTGACGTACACCGAGACACGCGGATCGCGGAGCACATTGCCGTTGGTGGCCTCGAACGATGACGCATGATTGAGGACATTGCGCGAGAGATCCGCCACCTCGACCCGCTGGATCGATGGGTGAAGCGTCGCGGCGTGCGTCGTATTCCCGACGCCGAAGCCGATGATGAGCGCACGAGCGGGGCTGTCGATCATCAGCAGCGGCACGTGCGCAAGCGCGCGCATGTAGCGCTGGGAGAGCGGCCAGGTCGCCGACATCGCATGGCCGTTTGTCATCAACCGGCGTCCCTTGCCCGTCGTCTCGGTGATGGTGACGATCTCGTTGATGCCTTCGCTCTGATTCAGCACGCGCTCGTTCGCGCCAGGCTCCGGCAGCGCGCGTGTGCGAATGAAATCGGAGGGCAGCAGCAACCAGCCGACGAGCGAGAGGATGGCGATTGCTGGTGCAATCCACCAGGTCCGCCTGAAGGCGGACCCCATCGATGATTCCTGCCGGATGCTAGCCGCAGCAGACAGGCGGCCTATCTCCTCTCGCCTCGTCCCACTCTGCATTCGGCGAGAATCATCGGTGGCGTCCGGCTTCAGCCGGACCACGCGGTAAATCGGCACCAACCCGATCACTGCGGCCACCATCAGGACGCTGGTGCTGATCTGCAGACCAAAGCGAGGCAGCAGCACGAATCCCGCAATGAGGCTGCCAGCAACGGCGCCTGCCGTGTTCGCGAGATAGAGCATGCCTGCACGGCGGCCGACTGACTGTTCCGCGCGTTGGATCAGCGTATTGGCGAGCGGAAACCCGAAGCCGATGAACAGCGCAGGCACTCCGACTTGGATCAGCATCGGGCGCAGGTTGAACCAAAGCTCGGTCAGCGCGGACGGCGACGTGAGTTGATCGGTAGCCACGGCGGATCCGAAGGCTCGTAGGGCATCCGAGACGGTGCGGTCGATGGCACTCGAGTCGGCGCTCCACATGCCGGCGAGCGTGGCGGCGACAAACAGCGACTGCATCGCAATCAGCAGCATGCCGACATCTTTCACTCGACGCTGCAGCGAGGCAGCGATGAGCGAACCCGCCCCGATTCCCACGAGGATCACGGTCAGCAGCAAGGCGAATACGGCGCGGAAGGCCCCGAGCATGATGGAGAAATGACGGAACCAGAGGATCTCCATGCCGAGCCCAGCGAAGCCGGAGAGTGCGAGTGCGGTGGCAATCAGCGGCAGGTCCGGCTGAAGCCGGACCCCACTGACGGCCGGGATTCGGGATTCGCGATTCGGGCTTCGATCCTTCGCTCGCGATTTGCGATTTGTGATTTGCGACTTGTCGTACGTAGGGGCCGGCTTCAGCCGGCCCAACGATCGACGGCTCAGCGCAATCGCTCCAGCACCGGCGATCGCATTCAAGGCGACGGCGAGCAGCTGCGTCTTCAGCAGTCCCCACGCGGGCACCAGCGCAAAATCCGTGAGAAAACAGCCGGCCGCAGCGCCCGCGGTATTCACCGCGTAGAGCACCGCGATCCGGCGCGCCTCGAATGCGACCTCCGCTCGCACGAGATAGCGGATCAGCAGCGTCAGGGTGCCGCCCATCAGCAACGTGATCGGCGTGAGCAGCGTCAACGCAATCGCGACGCGTGCGGCATACGAGCCGGCTGTAAGCACATACCAGCCGTTTGCGTCGACCCGATACGACGTCGCGAGGACCGAGACACGATCGAGGTGTGGCAGCGCGAGCGCGATCGCTCCTCCAATCGCGGCAATCGCGAGCTCGAAGTACCCATACGCGAGCAGTGGAAACGAAGGCGCCGTCGCGTACCGTCGATCCGCCCAGCGGCCCGCGACGTAACTGCCAGCGCCAAGACCCATCATGAAAACCGCCACGATGAGCGAGGCGGAATAGACGGTATTGCCGAAGACGTTGCCGAAGACGCGGACCCAGACGACCTGGTAGATCAGTCCGCTGATGCCGGAGAGGAAGAAAAGGACGTAAAGCAGACCTTCAGAATAAATCCCAAATCCCAAGATCCAAATCCCAAATCCCAATCCGTGATGCCAGCACTTGGGATTTGGGTTTTGGGATTTGGGCTTTGGGATTTCCCTAGCGGGTTCCGTTGGTCGGCGCGGGAAGTTTCGTCAGCAGGAATTCCTGACGAGCACCCGCGCGCGGCTTGAACTTCTGCACGCGGCCGCTGTCGACCTCGGCAACGTAGAAATTACCGTCGGTGTCGATGCTCAGACCGTGCACACCCCACATACCGCCGGGGAAGTCGCCCCAGGTGCCCCATGCGTACTGGAAGTTGCCTTCACGATCCCATTTGATCATCTTCGACGTGCCTCGGTCCGCGCCCCAGATGTTGCGCGAGCCGTCCATGATGATCAGGTGAAGATCGGACGGCGGCTGGCCGATGCTCCACATCCGCACGAACTTGCCGTTCTCGTCGAACACCTGGATGCGCCGATTGTTGCGATCGTTGACGTACACGAGATGCTCGATCGGATCCACCGCGATGCCGTGCACGCTGTTGAAGTACCCGGGCCGCGTTTCGGGTTTCTGAGCGTTCCCTTCACCCTTCTCGCCCCACGCCATCACGTAGTTGTCGTTCTTGTCGTACTTGACGACGCGCGTGTTCGCGTAACCGTCGGCGATGAAGTAGGTGCCATCCGGATCCCACGCAACGAACGTCGGCCGGTAGAAGTGTTTCGGATCCGAGGCGTGCACATTCGGCTCGCCAAGCGTTTTCAGCAGCTGCTTGCCGTCGTGCGTGAAGATGAACACCGCATGCCGGTAGTCGTCGACGACGAAGACCCGCTTCTGCGGATCGTAGGGGCTGATGTAGATGGCGTGCGGACGACGGAACATCTTGTCCCACTGCGTCCAGGATTCGGTGATATTGCCCTGCGCGTCGGCGACCGTGATGATGTGCGACCACAGAAAATCGGTGCCCGCGACGCCGACATCGGAATCGTCACCGACTTTGCCGTTGACCTCGAGCGCTCCCGGCGGGCTTGCCGACGTGGCATCGCGCCACGGGAGACGACCGATCGGGAATTCGATGTTGGGCCCGAGTTGCGGCAGCTTCGTCGCCTTCGGTCGCTGAATGTTTGGTAACAACCCGCGCTGCAGGATGAATACGCGGTTTGGCGTCTCGGCGTAGACGAACTCCCCCGCGCCCCACGTCCAGTTGGCCAGGCCGGGAAGCGAGCTGATGGGTTTCGGCCAGTTGAGAACGATGTCGTAGGCGCCGAACGGATCCTGGCCGCCCTTCTCACCCGGCACGGCGGCGAACGTGCTCCGCGCCTGCCCCTGCAACGGCGTCGTGTGATAGCCGACCGCAATGCCGACGGCGATTGCGACCGTCACCGCCGCAATCATCGAAATGCGCATGCGCATACGTGCTCCTGTGAACAAGAAACCGGGTCTCGCGTAAATACAGCGTCAAAACGCGGTTTCATTTACACGTGAAGATTCAGAGTTGTAGCGTAGAATTCCCGGCCATGCAACCGCTCGACGTTGCTCGGGGCCAGCCCGTCGACTTCGCTCGGGGCAAGGGGTTTGTCGCCTGTGCAACCGCTGCCGCGTGTGTAGGACTTTTCGTGTCGACCTTCGCGCAAGACGCGGCGACTGGCGGCTGGTCCTCGAAAGCGCCGCTTGGTGTCCTGCGGGCCGAAGTGGCGGCCGCATTTGCCGGCGGCAAACTGTACGCGATTGCCGGCGGTCTGCTGATGGCGGAGTCTTCGACGCTCGTGCAGGAATACGACCCGAGGACCGATCGCTGGCGCGAGCGCGCACCGCTGCCGATGCCGCTGAGCCACGTCGCCGTGGCCGCGTTGAACGGGAAGGTGTACGCCGTCGGCGGGTTCCAGAAGAGTGTTCATCTGTACGCGCAGCCGTATGCGTTCGAATACGACCCGGCCAAAAATACGTGGCGCGCGCTGCCATGGATGAAGGGGCCGCGCGGTTCGGTGGGCGTCGCCGTGCTCGCCGGCAAACTCCACGTCGTCGGAGGACGCGGGATCGATCGCGTCACGGTCGGTACCCACGAAGTGTTCGATCCGGCAACGGGCAAGTGGACGGACGCCGCACCGCTGCCGCAGCCGCGTGATCATGCACCAACAGTCGCCGCTGACGGCAAGATTCACGTCCTCGGCGGCCGCTTCGACGCGACCGCTGACAATACCGACGTCCACTCGGTCTACGATCCCGCCACCAACGCGTGGTCGTCGGAACCGTTTCTGCCCGAGCCGCGCAGCGGCGGCGCCGCTGTGTTCTACCACGATCAGATTCTGCTGATGGGCGGCGAATGCAACGGCGGAACGCCGTTCGCGCAGAACGAGGCCTACGACCCGAAGACGATGAAGTGGACGACGCTGGCGCCGATGCCCTCCGCCCGGCACGGGTTCTACGCCGCGACGGATGGCCAGGCGGTATACGTCGCGGGCGGAAGTCCGAATTGTGGCGGTGGAACGTCGGAAACGTTGATGATCTTCACGCTTCCCTCGACACGTTCCACCCATTGAAGGAGACACCTTATGCGCAACCGTCGTGATTTCGTCAAGACTCTCGCCGCGGCGACGGCCGGTGGCTTCGTCGCGCAGCGCGGCTTTGCGTGGGCCCAGGGCGGCGCGGCACCGAAGCGGCGCGAAGTCTCCATCGGCCGCAAGCGCATCAAGGTGATTGACTCGCACCATCATCTCAACATCGCCGATGTCGCGCGGGTCGTGAAAGGCACGCCCTTCGAGCGGCAGGCGGTCACAACCGGTGACGGCATCATCGGCCCCGAACGGATCGCGTGGATGGACCGCGACGGTATCGACGTCGCGCTGCTCACGCAGCAGGGCGCGTTCTGGTACGGCGTTCAGGACCGCGGGCTCGCGCGCGAGATCGTCAAGGCTCAGAACGACGGCACCGCTGCGGTCGTCGCGAAGTACCCGGACCGGTTCATCGGCATGGCCTCCATGCCGCTGCAGTTCCCGGATCTGGCGGCGGAAGCGCTCGAGGACGGGATCAAGCGTCTGGGGTTCAAGGGCGGGGGCATTTCGGCCGGATGGGCAGGCGCGAAGAATCTCACCGATCCCGAGTACGACGTGTTCTGGTCGAAGGCACAGGAGCTCGGGACGTTGCTCTTCATGCATCCCGGCGGCGTCAATGGCAACGGCGATCCGCACTTCGGTGGTAAGGGTGCGCTGCCGAATACGATCGGCAATCCGCTCGAGACGACGATCTTCTTTTCACGTTTGATCTATGAGGGAACGCTCGACAAATTCCCCGGCCTGAAGATCTGCGGCGCGCACGGCGGTGGCTATCTCCCGTCGTATCTCGGTCGGACCGACGCGCAGTGCCGACGGCAGGACGACGTGTGCACCGGGAAGAAGCGGCCGGTTGAAGATTATTTCCACACGCAGCTGATGGCGGACATCATGGTGTTCCGGGAGGAAGGGCTGCGGCATCTGGTCGCCGAGCTGGGCGTGGGCCAGCTGGTGTACGGCACCGACATCCCGTTTGGCTGGCCGGTGACACCGGACTTCATCCTGAACGCGCGGTTCCTGAACGACGCGCAGAAGGAAGCCATCCTCGGCGGGAACTTGATCAAACTGTTGAAACTGTCACCGAACACGACGGCGTAATTGGTTGGTCGTTCGTAGTTGGTGGTTGAACCAGAAGGGCACATGCAGAATCGCAGGGACTTTCTCAAATCGATCGCGGTCGCAGCCGCCGGCGCAGGCGTCGTGGACCGGTTCACCTACGACGTGTTCGCGCAGGGTGCGGCAGGCGGACGCCGGCAGATCTCCATCGGCGGCAAACGCATCAGGGTGATCGATGCGCACGCGCACCTCAGCATCCGCGCCGTCGCAGACGTCGTGAAGGGGACACCCTTCGAGCGCAACGGCAACGGGGCGGCCAATCAGATCATCGGCGCCGACCGCATCAAGGCGATGGACACGCTCGGCATCGACATGGCGGTGCTGACGCAGCAGGGGGCGTGGTGGTACGGCGTTCCCGACCGGGATCTCGCGCGCTCAATCGTAAAGACGATGAACGAAGGCACCGCGGCGGTCGTGAAGCAGTATCCGGATCGGTTCGTCGGCATGGCGGCATTTCCGATGCAGTTCCCCGACCTCGCCGCCGAAGCGCTCGAGGACGGCGTCAAGCGGCTCGGGTTGAAGGGTGGCGGCATCTCGGCCGGCTTCGTCGCGGACAAGGAATTCTCGGCGCCGGAGTACGACGTCTTCTGGGAGAAAGCCCAGGAACTCGGCGTTCTGCTCTTCATGCATCCGGGCGGCGATACGGGCGCGGAAGCGCACTTGCGTGGCAAGGGCAACCTCGGCAACACGATTGGCAA
>DASTZI010000436.1:0-8702 GCA_035764385.1 Vicinamibacterales bacterium | reverse complement strand
ACAAGTTACACAGCACGACCTTATCTTCAACCGCTGGGGTCTGGGCGAGCGGCATCCGACCGGACTTGCGCTCGCGTTCAACTTCGCTGGGCCGCCGGGAACGGGAAAGACCATCTGCGCCGAAGCGCTCGCGCATTCGCTCGGCCGGCGGTTGTTGCTCGTCCGCTACGCCGAGCTCGAATCGTTGTGGATGGGTGAGACGCCGAAGAACGTCGCATCCATCTTTCGGACTGCGCGAGAAGAAGGCGCGGTGCTGTTTTTCGACGAAGCGGATGCGATTGCGTCCAGGCGTTCGACGATGCTCGATACCGGTTTTCAGCGCGAGTCGAACACCGTCGTCAGCGTGCTGCTCCAGGAATTGGAGTGGTACAACGGCGTCATCATCTTCGCCACCAACCTGGCGGCGAATTTCGACCCTGCATTCGAACGCCGCATCAGAACGCACGTGCTGTTCGAAATGCCAGGGCCAACCGAACGCGAGCAGATTTGGCGGGTGCAGCTGCATCCAACGCGCACGCCGCTGGCGGGCGACGTCGATTTTAGGGAGCTCGCAATCAGGTACGACGTGAGCGGAGGCGACATTCGTAATGCGGTGCTGAAAGCGGCACTCAGCGCGGCGGCGCAGCCGGGGCCCGATTCAGCGAAACGCATTCACCAGCGCGACCTCGTCGCCGGCATTGAATCGGTCGTGGCCGGCAAACACGTGATGCGCCAGAGCGTGTTCACGGACGCGACAGTGGTCGCCGCGGGTCAAGGCACGATGGCCGAAGCAACCGTCCAACACCTCTCACGGCTGCTCGCCTACGCCGTGGGGATTGCCGGCCTTGCCTTTCTCATCGCTGTAATCGCGCTCGTGGTCGCAGCGTTGAAATGAGCGCTAGCCGCGTCCGTACGTTGCGAAGACGCGACTGCTGCCGGCCTTGTCGAAGGCGATCACATCGAACCGCTGCGGTGCCGTGCCTGGAACTTCCATTCCCGGCGACCCGATCGGCATACCGGGAACGGCCAGTCCGGCCACCGCGGCCCCCTGCGTCAACATCCGTTGAACGTCCGCGATGGGAACGTGACCCTCGACGATGTGACCATCAATGATGGCGGTGTGACAGGAGCGCAGCGCCGCCGGAACCGCGTAGCGTGAGCGATCGAGCTCGGCGATGTTTCGAATCGTGGCCGTAACGCCGCTCGTCCGTAGTAAGTCGACCCACTTGGTGCAGCATCCGCACGTTGGATCCTTGTACACGGTTGCCGTCCGCTGCTGCGCACCTGCGCGCGTCGCCGTCAGCAGCATCAGTGGAAGCATCGACAAGAGCGATCGTCTGGTCATGAGGTGATTATCCTAAGCAAATCCCAAATCTCAAATCCCAAATCCCAAAACCCAAATCCAAAACGGACTCGGGCCGCAGAGACTCAGAGGCGCAGAGAACAAGGTTTTCTCTGAGTCTTTGTGTCTGCGTGGCCCGTGATCGTGTTTTTGAATTTGGGATTTGGGATTTGGGATTTGGGTTTTGGGATTTACTCAAGCAGCGCCGGCAAGACGATCGAGTTCGGTCGGATTGAGAATGCGAACACGATGGCGATCGGGAAACGCCAGGATACCGCGGCGGACCAGTCGGCTCGTCGTACGGCTCACGGCCTCCGGCGACAGACCCAGATAATCGGCGATATCTGTCCGCGTCATCGGTACCATCAGCGTGCGTGGCCCCGACGATTCGGTGCGCCAGTGTTCATCCCGTTCGAGCATCTTGATGAACATCGCCAACTTGCTGGTCGCGGCATGCCTCGTGACGTTGATCGTATGGCGCTGCGCTTCACGCAACTGGTGTGTCACTTTCACGAGAAAACGAAATTGCAAGTCGGCATCGCGCAGTAACAGATCCTTCAGCGCCTCAAGCGGAATGCGGTAGAGCGTCACACGCGTAATGGCCTGCGTGGTGTTGACGAACCGGCCATTTTCGGCGAGGCCGAAGACATCCCCCGGAAACAGGAACGCGGCGATGTGTCGCTTCCCGCTCGGCAGCTCACGGTAGGACTTGACGACGCCTTTGGCGATCATGAAGACCCATTCCGCGGGCGTGTCTTCACGATAGAAGATCGTCCGGCGCGGCACGTTCAACGACGTGGCGAGCCCTGCGAGATTCTGGCGATGACGCTCCGTGAGCAGCTGCGTCGCGACGCCCGCTGCCGTCAACTTCTCGAAGGGAATCGCGCGAATCGCCAGCTCGCTGGCACTCATCTCCTCAGCTTTCGACGGCGATCGGTGCGCGTGAACCGGCGTCGGTCCACCGCGCCCGTTCGACGCTCGTCGGTGAGTTGCGTGAGTTCCGTGTCGGTCGACGGAGTACGACAAGTCGATTCCTCCTGCGCGGGCGGCGCAACGGCTGTTACGACCATGCCGACCAACTGCGGATGTAAGGCCCGCACGATGTCATCCGGCTTCATGTCGTTGCCGTATGTGCACAGGCCGGGCCGTCAGCCGGGCGGTAAACCCGCGCCAAACGAGGCCCCGTCGACCTCGCGTCCCCGTCGGTGGTGACCCGCACAACAGAGATTCGTGAGGTGCGCCAGCCAGCCAGCTGGATCACGCCGCAAATCGCCCGGAACGAGCATTGCCGTCATGCCGGCCAAGGATGCGGTTGGCGTGAAGGTGTTAACGACAATCATTGCGGTACTGCTCCTAATCTCGCCATCGGCAGCGGCCGATCGCGGGATCGCTAACATCCGTGTCACGCCGGCCACATCCTTAGAGCCTGCGAACGTTTCCGTGCAGGTCGCCGTCGAACGTCACGCGGACAATCGTCGCCTGATGATCGTCGTCGATTCCGGCTCGTACTATTGGAGCAGCGAACGACAGCTCGACGGCCAGAACGGCCCCTATCTGTCCGTGTTCAACTGCCGCGAGTTGCCTGCCGGTGAATACGCCGTTCAGGCGTCGATCGTTGGGCAAGACGGCCGCGTGCGCGCCACCGCGAGGAATCGCATCATCGTGATGTCGCGAACGCCTGATCCGGTCTATTAGCCGGCGCTGGGCATGGGACGGGACCACGTCGTCGCAGTGTCTCCGCGACACTGGAGCGATGTACTGCTGTTTTCGGTCACGGCAGTCGAACTCGGCGTCCTGCTGATTCTCACGCCCGCACTGTCAGTTCCCGACTGGATATATGTCTTGCAGCACGTCACGGTGCTGGCCATCGCGCTCACGCGACCTTCGCCAGCGGTCACGGATCATTCATTCGGCGTGAGCGCAGCCGTCGCCGTCAATTACGCCTATCCGTACGCGCAAGTCATTTATCTTCAGCGGACACCTGGGTGGCCACTGTGGCCTGAAGGCGGCATCGTCCTCATTACCTCCGGCGCGCTGCTCAGCATCATCAGTCTCTGGACGCTTGGACGCCGGTTTGGAATTCGACCAGCGTTGCGAGGGCTGGTCGTCCAAGGACCGTACCGCGTCGTCCGTCACCCGATTTATCTCAGTTACGTTCTCGGCGACGTCGGCTACAACCTTCAGGAATGCAATCTCGGCACAGCGGCGCTTGTGATCGTCGGCTGGATCGCGATGGTCTACCGCATTGAAAGCGAGGAGCGCGTCATGGCTCACCATCCGCAGTGGACTACGTACACGAATGTCGTCCGGTATCGGCTCCTTCCTGGAATCTGGTGATCAGAAATTCATCTCGAGGTTGATGTGGAAGATGGGTCCGTTGGCGCCGACCGGCATCGGATACGCCGTGTAGCCAACAGGGCTGTGGTTGACGTGAATGAACTCGCCGTTCAGTCGAAGGCCCCGCTGCTTCGTGAAGTACCAGTTCACACCGCTGCGGAACTCGGACGGATTGCCGAAGTCTCCGAAGACCTGTGAGCCGCTGACGTAGGGCTGCAAGATGTCCTTGATGGCCATTGCCGATGCCTGCAGCTGGTAGCCGGTGTCGTGGATGCGCGGGATGCCCCCGACGTTACTACCCGTGAAATGTCCGAGCCAGCGCCAGTAGTACTCGCCTTCAAGCGACATCCCGTGGTACTTCACGCCGGCGTCGACGCTCGTCATCTTGTAGTCGACCGTCTCGACCGTGATGCCGGGGCCGAACAGATCGGGGGTGAAGATGATGCTGCCGTCGCTCAGGCGGATCTGGGTGTTCTCGATTGCATTCGTTCCGGGCTGCTCCTGTCTGTCCTCGAGGCTGTGCGACCAGTGCAGACCGATGCGCGTGGCGAGCTTCTCGTGCCAATCGTAATCGCCGAATGTCCCGTACAATCCGAACTCGCCCGTGGTCGGCAGCCACGTGAGCGCGAAGGACTGCGTGGCCAGTTTGTTGTCGAGTTGCGCGGCGCTGACGCCGAGGACGCTCAGATTCACTCCGACCATGGCGATGTATTTCACGTTCGTGAACAGATCGCCCTTGCCCCACACACCGTCCGTGTAGGAGCCGCGAAAGAATTCGTCGGCCATCATGCGGTCGTCGACGCCGAGCCAATACGGGAACTGTCCTTCCGTACTGCGCACAGTCGGCAGTGATGTGATCCCGCCGCCGACGGTGATGAAGCGGTTGAATTTGTAGCTGAGGTTGCCGGCGCCCACGACCTGCGCCGGATCGCCCTGCGACGTGTTTGCTGACCAGACGTACAAGTAATAGCGAAAATTCTCTGTCAGGAACCATCCGCTGAACGGCGAGAAAAACTTCTGGAGCTGGATGTCCTGCCGTTGCTTGACCGGCTGCATCACGCCAAAGGCGTCGACGTAGCTCGGGTCGATGTTCAGCTGATTCAGATAACGCGCGTAGCTGAAAAGGCGGAAGTAGATCTGGCCTTTCTCGCCGTCATAGAGAAGAAAGCCGACGTTCGGGACATACTCGAGCGGCTTCTTCTTCTTCTCGGCCTGCTGCGTCGTCTGGCCGGCGACGAACTCGCCACTGCAGCCGTCGGACACCCAGATGCCGGTGTCGTCGTATCCCCAGGTCTTGCCGAGAAGACATGGCGCCGCGCCAGACACATTCGCTAACGCAACGCCCGCGGACGTATCCGCGGTGCAATGCTGGCGCTCACCGGGTTGCGATGCGCAGGAGATGCGACTCTGCCCGGTGGTCTGGGTCTCCGCAGGGCTGCCAGTCTGCGTCTCCGGCGGCGTCCCCTGCGCGAAGGCGGATCTCGCGATGAGAACCGAGATCAGCAGGCAAAGTGAGACCGTGCCGGGACGCATGATCCGCGTCGGCTACTGTCCCTTACCGCTCGTACCCTGGACGTCAAACCGCTGCGATGATGCCGCGTATGGGTTGCCGCCGAGTGTGTTGGAAATCTGCGTAATCGCCCGCTGCGCGCGGACGCTGTTCCCTGCGTCGTCGAGCGGTGGGGAGATGACGGCGATACCGAACTTGCCGGGTGACACCGCAATGATCCCGCCGCCGACCCCGCTCTTGCCAGGCAGCCCCGTGTGGTACAGCCATTTGCCGGAATCGTCATACAGCCCCGCCGTCGCCATCACGGCCAGGATCCCGGGTACGTTCTTCTCGTTGATCACCTGCTTACCCGTAACCGGGTTCCTGCCGCCTGAGGCGAGAGTGGCGGCCATTGTCGCGAGATCCTTGGCGTTCACGCCGACCGCGCACTGCCGCGTGTAGAGATCGACGGCCTGCTGCCAGTTGGTCTTGATGTAGCCGTAGGCATACATCAACGCCCCGATGGCCTGATTGCGCTGATTGGTGTCTGCCTCCGACTTGTAGACGTCCTGGAGCACGCTCAGCGGCCGGCCCGCGGCGGCGCTATACATTCCGATGATTTTCTGCCAGACCTCGTCGGGCGTCGTCCCTTGAACCATACTCGTCGCCGAAATGGCCCCGGGATTGACGAGCGGGTTCATTTCGGGTGCACCGGTGCCGACGACGGTCTTGACCGCTTCGACCGCAATAATCGAGTTGAACCGCGCGCCGGTCGCATCGACGCCGATACGCTTCTCGATCGATTCAGGACCTTGCTCCTGGACGACCTCCGCCATCGTGAAGACCTTGGAGATTGACTGAATCGACACTTCGGTCTTGATGTCGCCCGCCGTGTACACCTTGCCGTCGGCGGTGACCAGGGCGATCCCGAACAGGTTCGGGTCCACCTTGGCCAGCGCGGGAATGTAATCGGCGTTCTTCCCCTCATTCAGCGTCTTGAACTGATTGAACGCGTTGTTGACCGCGGTTTGCGCTTCGGGTGTCGTCGCTCTCTGGGCGAAGAGCGCGAGCCCTCCGACAAGGGCGATCGTCATCATGACCGGCACCCAGGCTCTTTGCCGCACCGACAGACCTTTATTCACCATGTTTACTCTCCTGTGAGTTTGGCCGAGAAGCTGTACTTGAACGAGAACTGCAACCGTCGGTCGCTGCTCTCGAACCCGTCGGAAAAGTTTTCGCGGCGGAGCCATTGAAGTTCGCCGCCCATCATCACGTTGGTCACGGGCGTCCACAGCAGGTTCGCGGAGGCGTACTGCCCCTTGTGGAATGCGGCCGGCAGCTGGAGATCGCTGTTGTCAATGTTCACGCTGGAATACCCGGCGGCGGACGCCCAGCGGCTATTCCAGGTGTGATCGAGATACGCAACGATGCCGATATCGCGCAGTGCTTCGCCGACGATCGGCGTGCGAGCGTTGCCCGGATTAGTCTCTGCGCCAACGTCCACCGGCGCGTCATTGAAGTAGTTCTCGACTCCGCGTCCGAATATGTACTGCAGGCGGAGCACGTCGTTGGACGTCGGTTTCACGTTCGAGCTGATGCTGACGCCCCATCCCCAGTTGTGGCCGGTCAGATCGAACCGGTCCTCGAAGAGGTCGTCGTGCACCATATAGCGAAGCGCGCCGCCAACCTGGACGTAGCCCCAGCTCCGACCCATGCGGTAGTGCCCGGTTAGATCGGGTGCTGGGAAGCGGGCGAAGATGTTCGACAGCTCGATACGGTCGGCGACGCGACCAGCGTCACCGCTGGCGCCTGGATTCTCGATCGCCACTCGTATGTTCGAATCACCGTTGACATAAGGCTCGTAGAACACCTGAGTGTTGCGGAAGAACAGCATCCCGTTCGGGCCCCAGTAGTCGAGGATGTTCGGGAAGACGTCCACATCCATGAACTGGCTGTTCGTTTGCCCCGCGCCCACCTTCCGCCACTGTCCCCATGCGTGGCGTAGTCGTATCGTGGTCAGTCCGGCATCGGCGCCAACGCCGAACATGTCGAACTCGAAGACCGCCTTCACCGGTCCTTTGTCGGTGGGGAGCTCGCCCTTGACGCCGAAACGGCTCTGCCGCGGGCTGAGATAGAAGTGGCCGTCCCGGCCGAACTCGTTGCGGAACGCCGGCAGTTTCGACGGCCGCATGACGTCGTACCAATCCGGGTTGTTCGTGTTGAAATCGACGATGGCGTCGGCCTGCCCAAAGCCGTAGATCTCAATCGTCGGCTTGCCAGTAGTCGACGTGGTTGTCGTCTGCGCCGGCGTAGTGGTTGTGGCCGGCGTCTGCGCCTGGGCGATTGTCGAAATCCCCAACACGAGCAGACATGCAGAGAAGACGCTGCGTGTCATTTGACGTTGACCCTTTCCCATTCGCGGACGCGCCTGCGTCCTTCGTTGAAGATGCGTTCGTAGTTGCCCTTGCGAATCTTGAGACTTGCCTCGGGCGTGAGCCGCTGCCATACCGGCGTCCACATGTCGTACACGCCGAAGTAGGCATCAGGGCCAGCAGGTGCGACCGTGTCGGTTCCAAACAGGAAGCGATCGGGATACTGATTGAGCATCGCGGACACCTGCGCGATCGACTCGGGAGTCGCGATGGCGTACTTGGCGACCTCGTCCCACGAAATATCGAAATCCAGGTGGCTGAGCGCGGGGTCTTTGAGCATCTCCTCGACCATCTCCGCCTGCCTCGATGAGCGCATCGCCGCACCGGGAGACGACCGCACCGGATGCACGACGCGTCCAAGGCCGATATGCGCCCAGATGATGGTCGTCTTCGGATGGCGCCTGAGCAGCGCCTTCATCTGCGTCAGATACGCCGGCTCAGAATCGGGCTTCGCGAACGGCACGTCGATGTCGTTGTGAATGAGGACGACGAGACCGACGTCGCCCGCGAAGTCGAGGATGCGATCGAGAGCCGGGTTGGTGAGACTGGCCGCGCCCCCAGCTATCTTGGCGGAGACGAACTCCTTATGAATGGTGAACTCACCAATTCCGGAAAAGACACCTGGATACATCTCGAGGACGCGTCGAATGTGATCGACCGCGTACATGTCGGCCGGGTTGAACCCGGTGATCATGGGATCGAAGCGCGCCTGATCAGGCGGCGGCAACGAATGAAAGGCATTCGCGATGTAGGCGTCGGTGAACGAGTAGTAATAGAGCGGAGCGTCACTCTGCAGGTAGTAAGTGGGGGCATAGTCACCCGAGTTGCCGTACGACCATTCCTGCTGCAGCGGAATGCCGAACAGCGTCGATCGCCCGACGCGGGTGCCCATGATGTGGAGAAACGCCTGTGGCGTGATGCCTTGCTGGATGTAGTTCGTGAGGTGAAAGTGCGAGTCGTTGAACTCCGCCGAGGCGGCGACGTCTGGCGCGTCAGCCGCGGTGCCGGAAGCGGCCATCCAGCCACCGGCGATGCCGAAGGCGCCAACGACCAGCAGCGCACTCAGCACGAAGAGCGACGGAAGCCTTCTCATCATCAACGCGAGGGCGACCGTGCACGTGGC
>DASTZI010000435.1:0-7012 GCA_035764385.1 Vicinamibacterales bacterium | reverse complement strand
TGAGCTGGAAGTTCAGCGTGTTCCCCGTCTCGCGCGTCGTCGCCGCCGATGAGGGGTAGTTGCTGCCGCCGGTCAGACCGTCGTCCCAGTTTCGCCACAGGTCGCCCTTTGCCATGAAGCGCATCTGCGACGAAAGCTGGTAATCGAACCTGATGCCACCCTGCTTGGTGGTGAGCAGGCCGTCTTTCGAAATGTTGAACTTCGGATATGGGGTCGTCCAGACGCCCGTGCTCGGGTTGTGGTCGTAATCCTGATAGACGAAGAAGTGCAGCTTGTCCTTGACGATCGGACCACCGAAGGAGCTGGCGATCTGCTGGTCCTTGAACGGCGTGACCTTACCCGCCAGCGGATCCTTGGCGTAGCCGATGTCGCTGTCACGGAAGTTGCCCCGCAGCGCGCCGGAATAGCGGTTGGTGCCGGACTTGGTGATCACGTTCACCTGTACGCCAAGCGAGCGTCCCTGCGTCGCATCAAACCGGTTCGAGATGAACTGGACCTCCGAGATCATTTCCTGGCTCATGAGCGGTTGACGGCCACCGCCAAGCTCGTTGCTCACCTGCTGGCCGTCGACGTTGGTCTGGAAGAACTGCTGGTCGCCACCGCCGCCGCGCATCGGAATCGGCGCGTTCTGATTGACGGAGGTCGTCCGGCTGCCGGGCGCGACGAGCAACAGCGACATCCAGTTGCGCCCCTCGGCGGGCAGGTCGGCGAACTGCTTCGGGTCGATGTTGCCGCTCGGGCTGGTCTGCGTCACGTTGACCAGCGGCGCTTCGGCCGTGACCGTGACGTTCTCCTGCAGCGTCGCCGGCTGCATCTGGACCGGGATGTTCGCGGTCTGTCCGGCAAGCAGCGTCGCCTGCGCGCGAACGGTCTGGAAGCCCTGAAGCTCCATCTGAATCTGATACGTGCCGACGCGCGCCTGCATGCGGAACACGCCGCGTTCGTCGGTGATGCTTGTAAAAGTATTGCCGGTCGCCTCGTGGACGGCCGTCACAGTAACGCCGGGGAGTACGCCGCCGGAGGAGTCGCTGACCACTCCGGTAATGACGGCTTCGGTCTGGGCATGCGCGAGCGCCGGGAAGAGCACGATCGACACGAACAGCATGCCGATCCACACGATCCGCTTCATTAAGCCTCCTGTAGGGTGGCCGAAACTAACGTACGGCCGGGGTGCCGTCAACCGGCCGATTGGCTCATTCGCGTTGGTACCACGCGACGAAGTCGAAGCCAGCGTCGGTGTACGCGGCCTTCGTTTCGCCGATCTGGTGCAGGGGGGTGGCGGGGAGCTCGAAGAGCGGGTTGTTCGTCAGGAGTACTCCCCCGGAGTGCAACAGCCGGGCGATGTTCGCGGCGGCAAGCGACTGCTCGAACACGTCGTAGTAGATGAGGATGTTGGTCGCAATCACGACATCGAACCGTTCGGTATCCGGCAGCGGATCGGGGCGCTGCAGGATGACGTTCAGATCGCGTGGCGTGATCGCCTGCACGACGTCGGGGCGAACGCGCACGGCGCGGACGTCCACGCGCCCTGCCGCCGCCGGCGGCGCCACAGGGGGGGCCGGCTCGCCGATCGACTCGCCGAAACGGGTCCAGTAACTCACCAAATCCCGCTGCCATCGCTGTGTCGGATCGCGCGGCAACTGCACGGTATATGCAGCACCGCGGCGCGCGCGTTCTCCCGCGGCCGTGATGTGTTCGTTGACGCGCGGGTTCAGGTCATACGTCGTCATCCGCACGCCGTCGGCCGCCGCAAGCTTTCGCGCGCGCAGCGAGTCGATGATCGCAAACGGCTGGATCGTCTGCAGCGGATAGAAGTCGTACCCCTCCTGCTTATCCGTGAAATCGAGCCCAGGCCCGACAACCGCGACCCGGCGAACGCTGCCGGGCCGCAGCATCCCCTTTGCCGCCATGTCCTTCAACGCCGCATCGACGGCAAATGCGGCGTAGATGGACGTGTCCGACGACAGCCCTCGATTGCGGAAGAGCGTGGCACCTGGCGAACTATCGCGGAAGTACGTGTTGTAGTCCGCGAGCATCCGAAGGAGTGCGCCGCGAAGCACCTGTTCGGTCTGCTGCTTGCCTGCCGGGGTCATGACGTCGATGCCGTGGCGCTCGACGACCCGTCGCGCGAACTGCAGGCGTTCGTTGGCGCCTGGTGCTGACATGCCAGCGATGAGATCTCGAAACCTGGCGCGCACGACAGCATCCGCGGCAACCGTTTCCGGTGCACGCTGTGCGGCAGCGGTGGCGAATGAATAGCGCGGCTGGGCAGTGAAGCTGACGCCGAAGAGCAGAAACGTGATCACAGAGTCTTCGTCGCCCGCGGCGAGCCGCGCCCGGATATCCGCATCGCGGCGTGAGACCCACTCCGGCCACAAGGCCTCGCGCTGGACGGACGTGAGCGTTCGCAGCTCCGCCGGGATCAAATCCTCTCGAAGCGTATCGAGGATCGGTCTCGCGTCGGCGTAAGGAATGTTTGCGCGTCCCTGCGTCTGGGCAGAGACGACGGCTGTAAGGCACAAACACCAGCCGCAGAGACGCAAAGACTCAGAGTTCGTTCTTGCCAAGGCTGCTCTCTGCGCCTCTGAGTCTCTGCGGCCCGTCACCGCGGTTAGAAAGTAGCTCTGAACCCGAGCTGCAACTGCCGCGGCTTGTACGCGACATTGTCCTGTGCAACCGGTGCCCCGAAGTTGGTCGCGCCGATCGTCGTCACGTAATTACCGTAGTTGACGTGGTTGAACAGGTTGAACACTTCGATGATGCCGTCGAATGACGCGTGGTTCGCGAGCCTGAAGTTGCGAAGCACGCGCATGTCGATGCGGTGGAGGGGCTTGCCGACAAAGTTGTTCCGCTGCTCGATCTGACCCGTCGTCCGGTTGAACAGGTTGTCGCCCGAGGTGCCGAGGTTGCGGACGTCGGCGCTGAAGGCCGTGGCAAAGCGCATCCCGGATCCGTAGAAGTAGAGTCCACTCAACTGGAATCGATGCGGCAGCTGCCAGACGCCGTTCAGCGTTGCGCGATGACGCTGGTCGCCGACGCTGTAGGTATACCAGCCGCCGAGGTCCTGTGCCGTCGTGAATGGCAGCGGATCGTAGCGAACGTAACCCGTCGCCGGATCGATCGTCGCGCTCACCGGGTTCGGCTCGGCATCCTTCAGCCACGCAAGCGTGTAGGTGCCCTGCATCTCCCAGTTGCGGCTGAACCGCTTGGTCACGGCCGTCTGCAGGCCGCGATCGTTCTGATACCCGTCTTTGCTGAAACGAACGACGTTGACGAGACCCCAGTCCGGGAAGGCGCGACGCGTGAGATCGGTGAACGGGTAATTCACACCGGTCGCCGGGTTGTAGGTGAGATTCACGTTGCGCTGGATCTCGGTGTTTTTGAGGCGCGTTTCGACGTAGTCCGCCGTGACCGCCGTCGTACTGTTCAACTGCCGCTGGATGCCGATCGTGGTCTGGTAGCTGTACGGGATATCCATGTACGGACTATCGATGCGGGTCAGGTCTGGACGAATGCACCCCGGCGCGTTCCCGGTCACTGAGCAGAGGCGCGTTTTCAGCTGGTCGTAGGTCGGCGCCGGCCCGTTGAACGGGTTCGTGACGAAGTCGGGACGGCCGTCGTAAGTAATCTCCGGGATGATCGTCTGCATCAGCGCGTGCGTATAAAAGCTGTCGCGGGCGAACATCTGCGCGTAAAACTTGCCGAACCCGCCGCGGACCACGGTGTTGTTGTCGAGCGTGTAGGCGAAGCCGAGCCGCGGCGCGACGTTGTTCTTGTCTGCGTGCCGGTTCGGTGGCAGAAACGGTTTGATCTCGAGACCGAGGTTCTCGGCGAACGCGCCGATCTCGACATCGTAGCGAACGCCTGCGTTGACCGTCAGCTTCGAGCCGAGCGTCCAGTCGTCCTGGAACCATGCCGCCGGCATGTGCTTGGTCTCGTGCATCTCGGGGCTGCCGATCGCCTTCCGGTAGCGGACGATCACGCTGCCGGGAATCGAATTGAGCTGCCACGTCGACGGATCGTTCCACACCGGGAACAGCTGCTGAATGTTGGCGGGCACTGGGCCGCCGCGTGCATCGAGCCATCCGCGGCAGTAGTTGCACCACGACATGTCGGTGATCGTGTTGTACAGATACTCGCCGCCCGTCTTCACGTCGTGACGACCCTTCGCCGCGAAGGAAAAGTTGAAGTCATCGCGAAGGCTGTAGGTCGTGGGATTCCACCGGAACGGTGTCCGTCCCACGTCTGACAGACCGGGACCGATCGAAAGCCCGTTGTTGAACTGGATCTTTCCGACCTGCTCGTTGCCGATGTACGACGTCTCGTCGTCGTACTGCCGGAACACCCCCGCCGCGACGATGTTCACCGTACGGCTGGTGGCCTGCGTCATCTGCGCACCGACACGAATCATCTTCGCCAGTTCGCGCGTCGCGGCCGACGGATGATCCGTCGAGCTGTTCAGGTCGAAGCGGTTCGGCAGCAGCTGACGCCAGTAATTCGTGCTCACCATCAATCGGCGCTGACTGCCCAGGTCTGCGTCGAAGCGCGCGCCTGACTTGTGCTCGGTCCGGGTGTTGACGAGATCCTGGTTGAACAAGGGGTACGGCGTCGTGAACGCGATGTCGCGCGGCTCACGCTCGAACTCCCAGTGCCCGAAGATGTGCATCTTGTCCTTGCGAATCGGACCGCCGTAGGTGCCAACAATCTGCTGATCCGAATATGGCAGCACCTGATGACGGATGAAGTCCTCCGCCCCCCATTTCGAGTTGCGGAAGTAGCCGGAGAAGCTGCCGACCGGCTGATTGGTCCCGGACTTGGTGATCGCATTGACCTGGATGCCGGCCGAACGGCCCTGCGCCGCATCGAACCGGTTGGTGATCACCTGGAATTCGGCGATTGCTTCCCGGCTGAAGTTCGGATTGGTGAACGTGCCCGCGACCGTCTGCGTCACCTGCTGCCCGTCCATCGTCAGGTTGTAGGTGCCCTGCACGCCGCCGCTGCGGCCCGTCCTGGCGACGGGGCCGCCGGTCCCATTCGTGCCTACCTCATTGGCGCGCGAGCCAGGTGCGAGCATGACCAGATCGACCCAGTTGCGGCCCGACAACGGAATCTCTGACAACTGCTTCGCGTCGAGATTGCCGCCGACCGCCGAGTTCTTCATATCGACAAGTGGCGCCTCACCCGTGACCGTGACGGACTCCTGCACGGTCGAGGGCGCCATCTGCAGATCGAGCGTGGCTGTCTGTCCAACGAGCAGCGTGACACCCGTCCGCGTGATGGTCGCAAATCCGGGGAGCTCCGCGGAGATCCGGAAGTCGCCGATGCGGACGGGGATGCGGTAGACACCGAGCGTATCGGTGACGCCGACAAACTGTGTTCCGGTTGCTTCGTGCAACGCGGTGACGGTGACGCCGGGCAGGACGCCGCCGGTTGAATCGACGATCTTCCCGGTGATCGTGGCTTCCTGCGCCAGAGCCGACCTGGACGACGCGCAAAGTGCCCCGACGACAGCGGCTGCTACAACAAGCCGTCGTACCCGAATCATGACGCCTCCTTGAATGACTCTGCAACCTGACACCTGATACCTGGTGCCGCGAAGCGGGCCCATAATAGCCCCAATGCCGTTGACGCGCCGTTCGTTTGTTGCCACAGCTGTCGGGTCGCTCACCGTGTTCGCGCGATCGATGACTGCGCAAAATTCCGCGCTCTCGTTTGCGCAGTATCACAACCAGACACCGGCCAGCTCCCTGCACAAGCGGCTCGTCGAAATGTGGTCCACGATCGAGCGGGAAAGTCAGGGTCGAATCCGCACGACCGTGTTCGCGCAGAACAACAACATCCAGGGAAGCGACCCGGCCGCGCTCAAGGCGCTCGTCGCGGGCGAGATTCAGTTCTTCACGCTGATGGGAGGAATTCTCGGGACATTGGTGCCGGCCGCCGAAGTGCAGCAGGTGCCATTCGCGTTTCGATCCGCGGCGGATGCACATCGAGCGATGGACGGACCGCTCGGCGCCTATCTAATCCAGGAGATGGCTGCCGACGGCATCCACGGTTTCCGAATCGGCGCGTTTGACAACGGCATGCGCGAAATCACCGCGCACAAGAAGATTGCGATGCCCGCCGATCTCGCCGGGCTGAAGATGCGGGTTCCCGCAGGTCAGCTGGTCGCCGATACGTTCAAGGCATTCGGGTGCGAGCCGGTCATCATCAACAGCGACAGCATCTACGCGGCCCTGAAGGACGGCCGGGCGGACGCGCAGGAAAATCCGCTGACGCTGGCCGATCAGTTCAAGCTGTACGAAGTCGTGAAGTACGTGGCGATGACCGACCACATGTGGTCGGGCTTCAACCTGCTGGCACACCGTCCGACGTGGCAGCGCATCCCCGCGGACTTACAAGCCGTCATCGATCGCAACGTCGCCAAGTACGTGAGACTGCAGCGGCAGGATCAGATTGCGGCCAATACGCGACTGCGCACGGAGCTGCCTGCACGCGGGCTCGAATTCAACACGCCGGATCCCGCGCCGTTCAGGAAACAGCTGTCAGGTGTCCACGCGACCTGGCGAGAGAAGCTCGGCTCCCGTTGTTGGAAACTCCTCGAAGATAGCGTCGGGAAGATACAAACGTAGCAAGATCCAAACGTCGAGGCGGACCTTTAGGTCCGCCTCGAGCGCTAGACGTGGTGATGACGGTTGGACGAGCTCCGTTCGCCGTGTTCCAGCGGTTCCTCCGCTTCGTCGATCCAATAGCCGATGGTCCCGACGACCACAATCGCGACGAGCACAATGGCAGCGACGATCAGCACCAGCGTCATGCGGTCCTCACCCCGGGATCAAAACGCGTTGCCGATGAACGGCAGCATCCGACCGAAATACATGACGCCGATGGACAGAACCAGCGCCGACGCCCCAAGAATCTTGCCCGACAGCGGCGCCTCCGCCGACGCCGGCAGCGCCCACGCCTCGTCGTAGACCGTGAGCACCAGATAGTTCACGCCCGCGAGCATCAGCAG
>DASTZI010000434.1:0-2644 GCA_035764385.1 Vicinamibacterales bacterium | reverse complement strand
CTACGGAGTGAACGTGGCTGAGAATTTCCGTCGCGCCGCGACCTTCGTCGACAAGATCCTCAGAGGCGCCAAGCCCGCCGATCTTCCCATCGAGCAGCCGACGAAATTCGAGCTGGTCATCAACCTCAAGACGGCGAAGGCGCTCGGCCTCACCATCCCACCGTCGCTGCTGCTGCGGGCGGATCAGGTTATTGAATGAACCGCCGCGCGTTCGTGACTGGCAGCTTCGCACTCCTCGCCGCGCCGCTCGCCGCCGAGGCGCAGCAAGCGGGGCAAGTCTTCTACCGGGTCGCTGGACGCGCTCGAAAGCGGCGTCGAGAGACTCCCTAGGTCGATCGAGACATTAAGTCTTGAGCGGCCATCTGATTACCGTGCCGCGCCGCACCAGTGCGGGCCGCAGATCGCCCGCCCGCCAGACGATGACATCGAATCCGCGAGCGATGCCGTCGGCTCACCGTTCAGATGCTGAGCGCTCGATCTGGCCGGCTCCATCGCGCACGCGCAGAGATACGGCCGCAGGTGTGGGCCAGTGCGCCTAAACGACGCTAGAGACGCGCCGCGCGACGATGCCTAAGCCGTTGTAGTCGGCGCGCTTCAACTCGACGATCTCCTAAAGCATCCTGGACTTTGGTCCAGGCGCAACGTCGGAGTGCCTTACACATTTGCCAAGCGACGCTCGGAGGGCACCGACAAATAATCGTCAATGAAGGCATTACGCCCCAGGCGCAGAGGTTGCAGCCGAACCGCGATCGTCCGCGAACACGACGGAACTGTAAGTTTTCCTGACGCGATCTATATAAGCGGCTCTGACGCTTCGGAGGAGCACATGAAGAAGATCATTGCGGTCCTCCCACTGCTCGTCGTTCTGCTGTTTAACGCACCCGGGTGGGGCGCTCCAGTCGTCGAGTCGGGCTCGGGAACCTCGGCGGCCGCGATTACGTCGGCCGTCGATACGTTTCGCGCCGATCTCGGAGGCGGCAACGTGGCGGGCGCGAATGGGTCTTTCGGCGGCGTCCGCCGCGAAATCAATTGGGATGGGGTTCCCGACGCTTTGTCCGCCCCGAATAATCTTCCAGCCAACTTCTTCAACGTGAACTCGCCGCGTGGCGCCGTGTTCGAGACGCCCGGGACGGGATTCCAGGTGAGCGCCAATGCTGGAATCGCTCCCGTCGAGTTCGGTAATATCGATCCCAGCTACACTTCGACGTTCGCGGTCTTCAGTCCACAGCGATTGTTCACGGCGCTCGGCAGCAATGTCGTCGATGTTTTGTTTTTCGTGCCAGGAACGAACATACCGGCCGCCGTCAGTGGGTTCGGTGCTGTGTTCACCGACGTCGACCTCGCGAACACGACGTCGATCCAATACTTCACGCCCGGCAACGCGTCGCTTGGCACATTCCCAGTGCCCGCCATCGTCGGCAGTGAGACGCTCTCGTTCCTCGGCGTATCCTTCAATGCCGGCGAGCAAGTGGGGCGGGTAAGGATCACCAACGGAAACATTGCACTCGGCGCCGGGATCACCGATCAGAACGGCAACACTCGAGATGTTGTTGTCATGGACGACTTCCTCTATAGCGAACCACGGGCCGTCCCGGAGCCCGCGTCGATGATGCTCGTGACGATGGGCGTTCTGTCGGCGATCGTCGGCCGCTCACTGCGTCGCCGGATACGGATGCAATAACTGGGGAGTCGGGCGAGGCGACACTCGTCTCGCCGTCGCGTGCTTTGCGTCGTGGTCGTGGCGAGACGCGCGAACACGGGCACTGGCGCGAGCTCGGCGCTGAGCTCGCGCCATGGCGTTTGTGTGACAACGATGGGGCGCATGGCCCGGGCCCCCGAGCGAAACGCGATCTCCGAAATTCGGGAGCTTCTCGCGCAGCACAGCCCGTCCTCGTATTGCGAAGCCTGTTTGACGCTATGGCTCGAGATTAGTCTCGCAGACGCCAAAGCCGCAGCGCGGTCAGTGTCAGCGGCGAACCGGTATTCAGTTGCGAAAGTCGCGATCCCTATGCCTGCGCCCGCATCATCGAAGGTACGTCGATGAGTCCGCCGAAGCTGGCCCCGTACTGTGCAGCAGCCATCCGAGACAAGATTCGATCTGGCGTGCTCCCACTGCCCCAAATCCGCATGGCCGACTCGTGCCGCTTCGCGCGCCGCGCTTTGCGCGAGAACATTGAGCATGGTGAGCATCACTGTTGCTTCGCTTTGCCGGCTGACGATTGTTACTGCTGCTCTACACCGGGCTGCGTTGCATCCGCATCTGCCTTCCCGTGAAACGCCATAACGTCTGAGAACCCCTTCAGCTCCAACGCCAGCATCGCGTCCGCGAGCCGTTGCTCTGGCACGCCGACGACGACTGCAGTCGCCCAGTGGAGCCGCCGTCCGGTCTCGACCATCGCGACGGGGATGCCGAGCGCCTCGAGAATCTCCTCGATGCGAGAGAAACTCTGCTCAGGCCCCTCGACCTTGATGAGGATGAAGGCGTTCACCTGCTGCCTTTCGTGTGTCATCGATTCTTCCCGCTGGACGGTGAAGGTCGCATCCTGAATGGTCTATGGCGGCCATACCGAAACCAGCCGAGAGCAGAGAGTCACACGCCATGCCAGACGCGAACGGGACGCGTTGCCGTCCGCCCAGCTCAACG
>DASTZI010000433.1:0-2118 GCA_035764385.1 Vicinamibacterales bacterium | reverse complement strand
CGACCTTAGCGCCGTCAGCAAGCACGCCGTTGGTATCGATGTTCGCGCCGTTGGGCATGGCCCGGCGCCACTGGCCCACCGGATCGAAATTTTCGAGCGCAAAACCAGGCGGGTCAATCACGCGATGGCAGCCCGAGCATGCCGGGCTCTGCCGATGCAATTCGAGCTGAACGCGCACGGACTTTGTCGTCGCTGATTCGTTTCCTTTGTTGCTGTCATCCAAAGTCGGCACATTCGGCGGCGGAGGCGGAGGCGGCGTATTGAGAAAAGTCGAGAGCACGTACTTGCCGCGGAAAACGGGAGAAGTTCGCGTAGCCAGAGCCGTCATCGAAAGAATGCTTCCGTGCCCGAGCAGGCCGAAGCGATTCGGGTCCGTGAGCTTCACCTGACGAAACCGCTCGCCATAGATCCCCGGAATCCCATAGTGTTTCGCGAGGCGCTCGTTGACGAACGTGTAGTCTGCGCTCATCAGTTCCAGCGCGCTGCGATCATTGCGCAGGACGTATCCGAACAACATCTCGGTTTCGCGGCGGAATCCTTTGCGGATGTTGTCGTCGAAATCCGGGAACGTCAGCAGGTCGGGATTGACCTTTGCCTCGAGGTTGCGTAGCTGAAGCCACTGCCCGGTGAAGTTGTTGATGAGAGCGTCCGCGCGCTTATCCCCGATCATCCTTTTCACTTGCGCTGCCAGTACGCCCGGCTGGCGAAGTTGACCCGACGCGGCGAGGTTGAGCAGTCGTTCATCCGGAATGCTGCTCCACAAGAAGAACGAGAGACGCGAGGCGAGATCTACGTCGCTCACCGGATGTGCGGCTCCCGGCCGAACGCCGGCGGGATCGCTTTCGACGCGGTACAAGAACGAGGTGCTCGACAACACTCGCGCCAGACCGGAACGAATGCCCGCGTCGAATGTTTCGCCGTTTTGACGAGCCTGGCGATAGAAGGCCAGCGGCGCCTCGACATCAGCAGCAGTCACGGGCCGTCGATACGCGCGACGCGTCAGGTTCGTAAAAATGCGCTCGGCGCACGAACCTTCTTCGGAAGGAGCTGATGGGCGGCAGACGAAGACTCGATCGCGGCTCGGTGTCGTGCTGACGCCGGTGACGTTGTAAGGACCTTCAATCAATGCCGTGCGAATTTTCGGGAAGCCACCGACCATGTGAACTTCCTGGCTGTCGCGCAATGCAGGCTGCCAGACATCCTGACGCTGAGCCGGACGCGCACGCCACGTGAAGCCGAGATCGTGCGGACCAGCCGTGACTTTCACCTTCCCTGTCAGCCGCTGATCCAGAATCGGTTGCGTTTCGGTGAGCGACTTCGACTGTTCTTCGTGATCCTTCGGACCGCCGATCGTGGTCGAAAATACCTCTTCACCATCGACCGTGATTACGAACGTGGCCGGAGTGTCGTTGCCTTCGACTCCGACATAACCTTCTTCAACTCCCCGGAACAAGCGGGCCGCCAGCTTGTACTCTCCATCTGCAGGAAAGACGTGACGTACGACGAGACCGCCCTGTGTGCCAAGCGGCAGCCCCTCGATGTATTGGTTCTGGCTGAACTCGCGGTTAACCGAGTATTCCGTCGTGCCGGGCAACTCTTTCGGATTGCCCACGGCGAGCGTGCTGATGCGCTGAGCAGCAGTGACGTATCGCTCGAGCAACAACGGCGATGTCTTCAACGATGCAGCAATATTGTCGAATCCGAAGTCGCCGCCATCACTCGGCAGCAGCGACGTGACGTCAATATCGATCGCGAGCAGATCACGTACCGCGTTGCCGTATTCCGTTCGGTTCAGGCGATGCACGACGTAATTGCCCGGTGATGCGCCGCGCGCGGTCCAGGCTTGATCGAGTGAATTTCCCAACCAGGTCGTGAACGCGGCGTACTCGCTTTCCTGCGGGCGCGGCATGTTCTGCGGCGGCATCGCGCGCACGCTCAGCTTGTGGAGGACGCGCTCCCACGTTGCGGCGCTGGCGAGAACGTCATCGAGATTGGCCTTCTCGAGATCGACTGGATCCGATGACGGCTGGGCCGTTTTCGACTTGTGGCAGTTGAGGCAGTACTGAGTGATGAAGGCGCGGGAATTTTTTGCGTCGTAGGGTAGAGGTTGTTTAACCA
>DASTZI010000432.1:0-12323 GCA_035764385.1 Vicinamibacterales bacterium | reverse complement strand
TACCTGTGGCTTCCACGAAACGAAAATTGCCGGCCCCGGTTCCGTGGCCCTGACGGAAGATGCCATCGAGCTTGCAGACCTGACCGGTATCGTCGGTGTTCCACTCCGTCGCGTTATGCTGGGCCAGCGCCCACGGTGTGACGTACTCGGCGAGCTTCTGGTCGAGCGCTTCATACGGCAGCTCCGTTGCCGGTGCGCCGAGCGGCGGCGCCCCGGGGTTCAGACCAAGGCTCGCCCATGTGCCGAGAAAGGCAGATGGCACTCGCGTCTGGGCGTACGCGTGTGAGACGAAGAGGACAGTAAGAAAAGCTGCCAGAAAACAGAAGGTCCGGCTAAAGCCGGACCCCACCGGACGATCCCCGACGGATCTAGACATCGTTTACTCCGGTTTGAAGGAGAGGGTCTTGCCGTCGGCGAGCGTCACGCTGAGAAGAAGGAGCTCGGGCTGTCCATCACGACGAGGGCGTCCTTCGAACGTCAGCTTATCGCCCGGCTTCGATACAGCACGTCCCCACCCCTTTGTTTCAAGCTGTCTCGGCGACGGCCCTTCGACGGTCCATTCCTGCATCGCGTCGCTGCTGCCGGCCTTCCGCCCCTGCAGGACGAACAGCGTGTGCGGATTCGCCCAGCTTGCCTTCGTGAGCGTCCCCTCCACCGAGATGGTCAGCTCGGGCTCGAACTGCGACTGCGAATGGTGTGCGGCTACCTGAATGCTCGTGCCAGCCATCGCGAATGCAGCCATGGCCAACAACAGCTTGGATTTCATAGATGCCTTTCTCTGACCTGCGACTAGGCCCATTGCGCCCTAGAAAAGATATTTAACCGCGAACTGCATGATCCGTGGATCTCCCGCCGTGGTGATCCTCCCAAACAGCGTGTTGGTGAACACCGTCGTCGGATTGCCGACGGCGCCGAACCCATTGATCTGTTGCGTGACCCCGGGGCCGACGTGGTTGAACAGGTTGAACGCCTCGAGGCGCGCCTCCAGCTGCCGATTGCCGAGCGAGAACCTGCGCGTCAACGCCGTATCGATGCGCCATGTGCCCGGACCACGCAGCGCATTCCGCGGCAGATTTCCGTACGTGCCCGGCGCCGGCAACGAGAACACCGCCGTGTCGAAGTAGCGGTCGTTGGTCGGATTGTCGAGTTTCCAGTCGCCGTTGACGTTCGGCCGCTGATTCTGCGCGCCGGTGAGCGCCTGGTCTCGTCCGATCGTCACGTTCAGCGGCCCGCCGCTGAGCGCCTGGAAAAGCGCCGACGCCTGCCATCCGCCGGCCCATAAGTTCATCGTGCGCGACGCGAACTGCGGCGTGTTCACGACCACTGTGGTGTTGAGCACATGCCGGCGGTCGCCGGCGCACGCCCCCCAGTCGGCATGCGGGTCTCCCGGATGCGAGTAGAGCGGATCGATGAACTGCTGCGGATCGCCGTCGTTCATGCACTTGGACAGCGTGTAGTTCGTATTGAGGCTGTAGTTGCTGCTGATCCGCTTCTGCACCCCCAACAGCAGGCCGTCATACCGCGCGCGGCCTGTCATATCGAGCTGCGTGACCGAGGCGAAGTACTTGCCCTGATCCGGGTTCTGCAGATACAGCACGCGTCGCTGGTTCAGGTTCGCGGTCGTCGCGTCCGCCGTGTAGACAGCCGGATTGATCTCGATGCCGTTCCACAGATGCGCCGTGCGGTTGCCGAAGTAGCTCGCCGTTACCGACCAGTTCTCGCCGTACTGCTGCTGGAAGCTGACGTTGAAGTGCTGCGTGCGCGGCGGATCCGCCTTCACCTGCTGCGTCCAATAGGTGCCTGCCAGCGGGAACGTCGCATTCTTGTCAACTCCCAGCGGGAACGGATTGCCGCCCGGATACGTGGAAAACGGATCCGACAGCGGCACGTTGTTCAGGGTGATGAGCGACCCCCATGGCGGGACGCTGGCACTACGAATGTGGTGAAACATTGCCGGCTGGTCGTAGACGATGGAATAGCCGGCGCGAATCACCTCACGTCCTGCGCCGCGCGGGTCGTAGACCACACCGATGCGCGGACCGACGCCTCCCATGTTGCCCTCGCTGGCGGCATGGCCCGGATAGCCGTCGTCGCCCGGGAAGATGAGACCTGCGGGAGCGTTCACATACACCGTGCTGCGTTTATTCGCCGCAAAGCGCGCCGGATCGAAGATGAGTACGTGGTCGTCGTCGTTGGTCAGCGGGAAATACGGCTCCCACCTGAGGCCATAGTTCAATGTGAGCTTCGGACTCGCCTTCCACGCGTCCTGCACGTAGGTCGCGAAGTAAGGCGCGCGCTCGTTCAGATGGACGTCAGCGCCCTGCTGCACCGTGCCCACTCGGCCGACCATGAAATCGGCCAGGGAGAGACCGGTGACACTACCGTCAAAGGTGAACTGCCCGTTCGAGTACTGCGTGTTGAACACATGCATCACCTGATGCAGGTAGTTCACGCCGAAGGTGATCTGATGTGACCCACGTACCATGTCGAAGTCGTCGGCGATCTCGTACACGGTGTAGTCGTACTTCGCGTTGTTGTTGCCGCCGCCGCCGAGGCTGAATGCGTTGGTGACGCTCAGGTTCGTGAACGCACCGGCGAGCGGCGTCGTGTAGACCCTCGCGCCAAAATCGGCAGGCGATTTGAAGACCGACGGAGTCCGGAAATTGATCGACCTGATGCCGGTAGCCCGGAACGAGTTGATGACCGAGTTGCTGATCGAGAACGTGTCTCCGACCACCAACGAGCGGCCTCGGTTGTCCACGCCAACGCTCGGGGTTGTCAACGCGTTGGTTCCGTCGAAGTAATTCGGCAGTTCGTAGCGGATATCCATGTAGCGCCCGTACATGGAGTGTCTGGCGCTCTTCTGGTAATCGACACGACCGATGAACTGGTTGTCGGTGCTCGGCGTCGGGTAGCCGTAGTTGTACCGGCCGCACGGGTCGGTCGAAACCGGAATGTACTGGAGATACTTCAACGCGACCGGATCGATCTGCGCCGGGGTGATCCGGTTGTCGACGAACGGCGCACGGAGCGGGACCTGCCGACCGGCGTTGCACGCGGGCGAGGCGAGCGCCGTGAAGTCACCGCTCAGCATCGCCGCGGTCGGCACGAACGCCTGCAGCGTGCTCGGCTGCGTGTGAATGATCGTCCCCTGATACCCGCCGAAGAAGAACAGCTTGTTCCGCGCAATCGGCCCGCCCATCGCGCCGCCAAACTGATTTCGCGAGAGCCCGTCGTCGCGGCGCTTGCCGGTCGCCGGATCTATCGCCGCAAAGGCGTTCGTCGCATTGAATCGATGATCGCGATTGAATTCGAACGCGCTCCCATGCACGGCGTTGGTGCCCGACTTGGTCACGACGTTGACGATGGCAGCCGCGTGATGGCCGTAGCGAGCCTGAAGCGCGCTCGTCTCGATGCGGAACTCCTGCAGCGCGTCAGGAAAAGGTACCGGCAGGTTGAAGTTCGTGCCCGGATCGTTGTGGCTGGCGCCATCCATCACGTACACGGTGCTACCCGGCGATCCCCCGGCAACCGAGATGGGCACCGTTGGGTAATTGCGGCTCGATGCAAATCCCCCCGCGGTGTTCACCGTGACTCCTGGCGATAACAACAGGAGATCGGTGACCTGGCGTCCGTTGAGCGGTAGTTCCAACACACGCTGGTTGTCTATCAGCTGCCCAACGCCGGTGCTGCGCGTTTCCACCATCGCCGCGTTCGCGGTGACCGAAATCTGCTCCGACACCGCACCAAGCGCGAGCACGACGTTGATGCTCGGCGTGGCGTTGACGGTCAGCACGATGCCCGTCTGGACGTACGAGCGGAAGCCCTGCAGCATCGCTTCCAATCGATACGGCCCGACTGGAAGGTTCGGCAGCACGTAACCGCCGGCTTCATCGGACACGGCAGTGCGGGTGAAACCGGTCGCGGTCTGCGTCACGGTGATGGTGACACCCGGCAGCACGCCGCCGGTGTCATCCTTGACGGTGCCGGCGATCTGCGCGGTGGATCCGGCTTGCGCGGCCGCAAGCGTGGGTAAGAGCGTAAGGATCAGGAATGCGGAAAACAGGGACCGAGCATTGCTACGGATCATGGACGTCCTCTTCCAGGAGCGGTGCTAAGCAGAACGGTTGGGCCCCCAGTATTACCTCGCGTTGGGAGAACCGCAACCGTGCCGCTTCCTATCGCACCAATCTGTCGTCCGAGAAGAAGAACCGACGAAATCGCAGGCTGCGACTGCTAACCGCGGTGTTCCGTACTCTCGTCCGCGATGTCATCGTCGCTGTCGAGATCGTCGTACTCGCGCGTCCGCCCCAGGTCATCGGGCGCGTCTTCGTCGCCGAAGCCCTGCTCTTTGGAAGGCTCGGTCTGCGGTGGCGTGCGCGACGGATCCTCGTCGGTATCGAGCGGAAATCTCGGCATTGGGGAACCTCCGAGATAAGGAGAAGCAATCTCTAACCCAGGTGCGCAGCGGTCTCGATGCGGAATTCAGGACTCAGGACTCGAAGAGCTCGGGTTATTTGTTGGCAATCCGTCAGCCCGACTCCCGAATCCCGTCATGATGCGATTAAATGAGGGGCATGGCTCGAGGATGGGAAAGCAAGTCAGTCGAAGCGCAACAGGAAGCCGCCACTGAGCGCCGCACGCGGACGGTGCCGATCGCGGCGGACGAAAGCGCGCGACTGGCTGAGCGCGCGACACTCTCGCTGGCACGAACGCGCGCGCTCGCTGACCTGCAGCGCGCCTGCGCACCCGCACACCGTGCCATGCTCGAACAGGCCATCGCGGATCTCGATCGGCGGATTGCTGCGTTGGAAAATCCCAAAACCCAAATCCCAAATCCCAAATCCCAAACGTAAACTCCAAGCTCGAAGCCACGACCAAGAATTGCCGCAGAGACTCAGAGACGCAGAGATAAAAATTTTGCCTCTGAGTCTCTGAGGCCCGTGATCGAGTTTTGGGATTTGGGGCTTGGGATTTGGGATTTGGGATTTGGGATTTGCGAATTATTCTCTCCGCCGCTCTGGCGTTTCGCGCGGCGCGCTGCGTCGATCGGCGCCGCTGCGGCGGTCGGTGAACTGTTCGAGCATGAATCCGCCCGAGACGAGTTCTCGTTCGAGCTCCGACTGACGCGCTGTGCACGACGAGCCGTCCTCGAATTCGTGCGTCGTCTGCGTATTGCCGGGGCCGTACACGAGCAGGCGCGTGCGCCCCTTGGGTGTCGACGCGCGAATCAGGCGCACTGATTCCGAGCCACGCACGAACAACCAGATTGTTTCGACGAGGCCGGCGACCAAGGCGCGCAGTCTATCTGAGCGCGAACGCACGGGCAACGCTTCCATCCTTCATGCCCGAACGATGACAGGTGCGTTACACATGAGCTGCGGGGACGTCTGCTATCCCCTTAGGACACCTGAACACGACACGTAGACTCAGGAATTGAACGCGTAAAAACCGGATGTCGCCCGCAGACGACTGGGCGTAGGATTTGCGGGGAGTAGTCGAAGGAGCGCCCATGAAGGATCTGCATGCACCGTCACAGGAAGTCACGCCGCGAATTCCGACCGAGCTCGTTTCGTTCGAGGGGGCAGAGCTGCTCTGGGTCGACGCCATCCTGTTCGTGCCCGCGATCTTCGGCATCATGTTTCTTCCAGATGTCCTGAGGGCCATCGCGCTCAGCCTCTGCATCGGGCTCGTCGTCACGTACTTCGTGCTGTATGGGTGGGCGCGCGTGCATCCGACCAGTTTCGGCGCGCATCTACTGGACGCGTTACACATCGGTCCGACTCGCACCACGCGGGCCTGATATCCAGAGACTGATCCCTGGACCACGCCTGAAACCTGATATCTGTCGTGGCCAAGCTCCGGTGCTACAGTAGCCGGCACAAGGAGCCTGCGTTTGATGCGTATCGCTGCCGGCGCACTCGTCTTTCTCTTGTTCTGTACGTCCGCGTTCGCTCAGACCAGGTATCCGGCGCTCGAGAAAGAGCCCGCCTGTCAGACGCTGACGCCAGCAGCGGCGGGCGGTCCGCTCCCGAGCAATCCTGACGTCATCGTCCTGCGATTCCTTGGCGTGTCGAACTATGAGCTCGCCTACCGCGACAACGTCATCCTGCTGGATGCCGGAATCGACAAGCTCGCATGGTGGGCGCCGAACAACATCACGCCGGAAGAGATGACCAAGCACGTCAATGCGATCCTGATTGGCCACGCGCATGGCGAGCATCTGTGGGATGCGCCGTCGATTGGCGAGAAGACCGGTGCGCTGGTCGTCGGCGATCCAATCGCGATGAAGTGGGTGCGCAGCACCGGTCGCATCGGCGAGAAGAAGATGGCCGTGGTGAAAGGGCTCGGCGGCGAAAACGAAATCTTCAAGTTCAACGGCTTCACTGTCCAAGCCGTCCAGGGGCATCACAACATCGTGCCGGACGAGTACATGCGAAAGGATCGTACAGCCGCCGAAGCGGTTGGCGCGCTCAAAGGCGGGCTGACGTCGGAGCAGCAGGCACACGACAGGCGCCTCAACGGTGCCGTGCCGCTCGATGCGGTCGAACGGGAAAAGCTGATCACCGAGGGGACGATCGCCTATTTCTTTACGTTCGACAAAGGCTTCAAGGCGTTCTACACGGATAGCGCGGGGCCGACGACCGACGCTGAAAAGAAGATCATGCAGGGCAAGAGCGGCATCGACCTCGGATTCATCCCGTATTACGGCGGCGAGCTCGCGGTGCCGATCACGATGGAGTACATCCGGCTGTTAAAGCCAACCGTGATGTTGCCGACGCATCACGACGGCCATCGCAACCGGATGCTCGACATGCCAATGGGTCCGCTGAACCTCGCCATCCGCGACGAGTTTCCGAAGTCGAAGGCGATTGCCCCCCTGCTGCGAGCGCCCGTGTGCATCAACACGGTGACCAAAGAACTCTATGTGGGAAATTGAGATGGGAAATCCCACATCCCAAACCCCAAATCCCAAATCCCAAGCTATAGCGATCGCCCTACTCGTGGCCTGGTTTGCGACGTCTGCCGCCGCTCAGAACTCGAAGGCCGCGATGCAGCAGGATCCGGCATGTCAGAGTCTGACGCCGGTGTCAGCGGGTGGGCCTGCGCCGAAGAGTCAGGACACTGTGGTCGTGCGGTGGTTGGGGTGGACGAACTACGAAGTCGCCTATCGCCGCGACGTGTTCCTGCTCGACGCGTACTACGATCGTGGCCCGCGGATGCATCCGATCGGCGTCGCGCCGGCGGACCTCAAGAAAGCAAACGCTCTTTTCATCGGCCATGCGCACTTCGATCACATGTCCGATGCAGCGGTGGTCGCGAAGCAGACCGGCGCGCCCGTCGTCGGTGCATCGTTCGCGAGCGAGGTACTGGCGAAGGGCGGCGCTCCGGCGAATCAGTTCAAGGCCGTCAAGGGCGGCGAAGTGATGCAGTATCCAGGTGTCACCGTGGAAGCGGTGCTGGGGCATCACAACGTCATCGCCACGACCGTGCCGGAAGGATTCCTCGACAAGCAGGCCGCAGCCGTAGACGCCGCGTCGCTGCAGAAGCCGTTGAGCGACACAGAGAAGCAGCAGCTGGACGCCGTTCGTGCACGTGGGAGCCGCGATCCGAAGATCGCGACCGACGGAGTGATCAATTACCTGTTCACCTTCGGCAATGGCTTCCACATCTTGTTCGCCGATAGTCCCGGGCCGATCACAGACGCGCAACGCGCGCTGGCGCAGAAGGTGCCATCGGTGGACGTCGCGATGCTTCCCTACTTCAGCTTCGAGGCAGGAATCCCGCCGCTGGTGGAACTGGTGAAGACCTTCAAGCCCTCAACGGTCTTCCTTGGGCATCACGATGCCGAGGGAACGATGAAGTGGGCGTCGAACTACCCGCCGGCGCTCGCCATCCGTGACGCCAGTCCGAAGACCCGGACGATGGACGTGATCTACAGAACGCCTGTTTGCTTCAACATCGTCTCAAAGGAGATGGTCATCGGCTGGTGAGCGCGGCGGTGCGCTCGCACCAGCCGAAGGCGTCACCGTCTAACTGACCGCGCTGACACCAGCCTGGGCACACTGGCCATCCTGTGCGCTCGTTCCGCCCGATAGTCCGACGCCGCCGACGACTTTGCCGCTCATCATGATCGGCATGCCGCCGTCGACCGGCACGGCGCCCTGGATCCGCAGCACGCGCACGCCTTCGCCACCAGCCGCCAGCATGTCCTGAAACGCTTTCGTCGGCCGCTTGAACCTCGCCGCCGAACGCGCCTTCTCCTGACAGACGATGGTGCTGCCGAGCGGCGTATCGTCCATCTTCTCGAAGTAGACGAGATCCCCATTCCCATCGACCACCGCCACCGCCATCGTCCAGTTGTTCTTGCGGACTTCGGCCAACGCCGCGGCAGCAACCTTCTTCGCGTTCTCGAGACTGATTGACGGTCCGTATGACATGCGCGCGTCTCCTTTGAACCACGAAGGCCGCTTCGCGGCAATTCACGAAGCACACGAAGCCTCAGTGGCTAACCGTTGATCGATCTATGTATCAGTTCGATCGGGTGAACAATTTCCCAGTCGTATCCGAGCCGCCGTCCGGCGGCAGCAATCTGCAATATGCATCCGGGATTAGCCGCCGCGATCACATCCGGCTTCAGCGCCGCGATATTGCGTGCTTTGCGCTCGCCGAGCTGTTCGGCGGGCTCGGGCTGCACCAGATTGTAGATGCCGGCGCTGCCGCAGCAGATCTCGGATTCCGCGGGCGTCAGCACGTCAACCCCCGGGATCGCAGCCAGCAATGCTCGCGGCTCCGCACGTACACCCTGCGCATGCGCAAGATGACAGGCGTCGTGATAGACGACACGAGCGTTGATGGGATGCCGCGTTGCACGCGGTTCGCCGATCTCGATCAGCACCTCGGAGACATCGCGCACCTTCGCGCTGAACGCGGCCGCCCGCTCCGCCCAGGCGGGATCGTCGTGAAACAGTTCGCCGTACTCCTTCATCGAGGAGCCGCATCCGGCGGCATTGACGACGATGCGATCGACGTTGGCGCGTTCGAACACCTCGATGTTGTGCTTCGCCAGTTCGCGAGCCTGATCGATGTTGCCGGCGTGCAGCGCCAGCGCACCGCAGCAGCCTTGCGCGGACGGCGCGTCGACGATGCAGCCTTCCGCCGCGAGCACGTCAACCGTCGCCTTGTTCACGCCGGCGAACGCAAGCCGTTGCACGCATCCGGTGAGCACCGCCGCTCTGAGGCGTGGCGTACCCGACGCGGACGTATGCTCCGGCACGCCGTTGCTCATCAGTGACGCGAGCGACGGCTGCGGGGCGACGGCAATCAACGACCGAATCCGGCTTGGCAACAGGTTCAAGACGCCGGCTCGTTCGAGCGCCCGGAGAATCGGTCCGAGAACCACGAGCGGCGCGATGGCCAGCCGCAGCCGTGCCGGATACGGCAGTACCTTAAACAGCAGCGAGCGGAATACCCGTTCGCCGAGTGGACGCTCGTAATGACGCTCGATCTGCGCGCGCGTGCGCTCGATGAGCGGCCCGTACTGCACGCCAGACGGGCACGCGGTGATGCACGCCATGCACCCGAGACACGCATCGAAATGGCCGACGAAGGTCGGCGTCATCGCGGCGCGCCCCTCGAGGCCCGCTTTCATCAGGTAGACGCGGCCGCGAGGCGTGTCCATTTCCTCGTTCCACAGCACGTAGGTGGGACACGTCGGAAGGCAGAAGCCGCAATGCACGCAGGCATCGATGAGTGCCATCGATGGCTGGTCGGGCCCGGCGAACGCCCCTCCCGCCCTTCCCGCCTCTCCTGCCCGTCCCGTCGCAGTCATACCGGGCCCCGTCCCGCGTTGAGAATTCCATTCGGATCGAGCGCGTGCTTCACAGACGCGCCAATGGACCCAGCATCGCCGAGCGGTCCCCACACGTCGAGCTGCTGCTTCAACTGCGGGTCGGCGCGAAGCACCACAACGTGGCGGAAGAGATCGTTGCGCGATCGCATTCGCTCGACCACGTTGCGCTGCACGAGGACGTCGGCATCAATCCGAAGCAGACCGGCTCCGAGTGCAGCGCGGCCAATCAGCTCCGCATCGGCGACGGTCTTCCGCAGCTCCTCGACCAAGGCGAGCACCGTGCGGAGCGACGCCGGCAACCATCCGAACCTGACGACCATGCCGCGCGATCGCCATGGAGCGCAGATGTGCTCGCGCCACAGATCGACTTCGGACTGCGATGAGACAACCTGCGAGTTTGCGGATGGCATCAGCGCGCGGGCGCGCTGAGCGTAGGTATCGAGCGCGGCAGGTGTCGATTCGAACTTGAGGAGTAGTTCGTAGCGCTCCGAGGTCCGGCTGAAGCCGGACCCCACCGATGATCCAGTCCGAATTTCGACTGCGGCTGGTTCGAGCTGGCTACTGGTGATGGCCGATACCGCGTAAACGAGTGCATCGGCGCGATCGAAGGTCGACACCAGTGTCTGCGTCGCGCCCGGAAGCGGCGAGAGCTTGAACGTCGCGCTGACGATTGCCGCCAGGCTGCCGTGGGATCCGCTCATCAACCTCCCGATGTCGTACCCGGCGACGTTCTTGACGACGTTCCCTCCGGCTTTGATCAAACGGCCGTCGGTCAGCGCGAGCCGGATCCCGATCAATAGATCGCGCGGCGTGCCGTACCGATGCCGCAGTGGCCCGCTGTCGTTGGTGGCGATGACGCCCCCGATGGTCGATTCGTCAAAGGCCGATTCAATTGGCAGCCCCTGACCGTGGCGCGCCAGAATGTGATTGACCTCGTCGAGCCTGGCGCCTGCCTGCACCGTGGCGGTGAGATCGGCGTGCTCGTGAGCAACGACGGCGTTGAGTCGTGCCGTGCTCAGGACGACATCGAGCGATGACGGCGTGCGGCCCCAGCCCACCTTCGTCCCGCCGCCGCGAATGACGACCGAGCTTCGCTGCTTCGAGGCCGATGCGAGCACCGCCGCGACATCCTCGGCGGATGCCGGCTCAACTATCTCGCGCGGCATGACACCGTCGATGCCGGCGGGGCCTGAAGGCCCGCCCCTGCGCTCGCCCACCAGCTGCATGTCAGAACCGCTCGGCGAGCCCCGCCTTTTCGAATGGATGCGCGTGGTAGGGTCCCGGCACCTCGCCGCACAGCCGGGGCGTCGGAAACACCTTGCCCGGATTGCAGAGTCCCTTCGGATCGAACGCGCGCCGGACGGTCAGCATCACGTCCAGATCGTCGTGCGAGAACATCTTCGGCATGTATTCGGCCTTGTCCGCGCCAATGCCATGTTCACCCGTCAGCGATCCGCCCGCATCGATGCAGTACTGCAGAATCTCCGCACCCACCTGCGCGGCGAGGTCCGACTGGCCGGCAATCTTCTCGTCGTAGCAAATGAGCGGATGCAGGTTGCCATCGCCGGCATGAAACACGTTGCCGATGCGGAGCCCGCACCGCGTCTCGAGCTGCCGGATGCGATCGAGCACCTCAGGCAGTTTGGTGCGCGGCACTACGCCATCCTGTACGTAGTAGTTCGGCGTCACGCGCCCCATCGACGCGAACGCACCTTTGCGACCCTTCCAGATGCGCGCGCGCTGCGCCTCGTCGCGTGCGACCTCCACCGTCGTGGCGCCCGCCCGATGACAGATGGCTTCGACCTGCGCGAACTGCTCGTGGACCTCCGCGACCGGTCCGTCGAGTTCGACGATGAGGATCGCCTCGGCGGGTGGGAAGTTGGGATGGACGGCCGCTTCGACCGCGATGAGAGACACGCCGTCCATGATCTCGACGGCGGCCGGAATGATGCCGGCGGCGATGATCTCCGACACGGCCGTCCCGGCAGCGCTGACCGAATCGTACGCGGCGAGCAACGTCTGCACCCCTTCGGGGCGGCGAAGGATCCTCACAGTCACCTTCGTGACGACCGCGAGCGTGCCCTCTGACCCGATGAGGACGCCGAGCAGATCGGGGCCGGGCGCATCCGCGATCGAGCTGTCGAGATGCACGAGATCGCCGTTTGACAACACTGCTTCAACGGCGAGCACGTGGTGCACGGTGAAGCCGTACTTCAGGCAGTGTGCGCCGCCGGAGTTCTCGGCAACGTTGCCGCCGATCGAGCAGACCTGCTGGCTCGACGGATCCGGAGCGTAATAGAAGCCATGCGGAGCGACCTGACGCGTGATCTCGAGGTTGGTGACGCCCGGCTCGACAGTGACGCGGCGATTCGGAATGTCGACGTCGAGGACGCGATTCAGGCGCGCGAGACCGATCACCAAGCCGCCGGGAATCGGCAGCGCGCCGCCCGACAGCCCGCTCCCGTGCCCA
>DASTZI010000431.1:0-6824 GCA_035764385.1 Vicinamibacterales bacterium | reverse complement strand
GATGCAGCTTTCGATGCTCGACGGACTGCGCCTGTAAATCCGCCGCCGCGCTTTATCTCCTAACGCTGATCACGCCGCTCACAGTCGCCCGGTCGTGAACATGCAGCCGCGCGCCAAGCAGTATGGTCTCTCGCTAGATTGCCTACTCGTCGCTGTTGCGCGGAGCATTACGGAATGTTTACGTTGGAACAGGTAGTGCCATGGGGCCGGTCGCTCGATGAATACCGACGAATGTTCGACCTCTCTGCGGACGATTTGCGACTTCGCATTCTTGGATGTGCTGACGGTCCCGCAAGCTTCAATGCGGAAGCTACGGTCGCTGGATACTCAGTTGTGTCGTGCGATCCGCTTTATCGATTTAGCGCCGCTGACATTGCGCGCCGGATTACCCAGACTACAGAGGTAATCATCGAGCAGACGAAGCGGAACCAAGAGGAATTTGTGTGGACGGTGATCAGATCGATAGACGAGTTGCGAGAGTTGCGTGTGGCAGCGATGGAGCGATTCCTCGCGGATTTCGAGGCGGGGAAATCAGACGGCCGCTATGTCGATGCGGAACTGCCGGCGTTGCCGTTTGACGATGACCAGTTCGATCTCGCTTTGTGCTCGCATTTTTTGTTTCTCTACTCCGAGCAGCTGTCTGAGGACTTCCACGTTACGGCCATCCGCGACATGATCCGAGTCGCTCGCGAGGTCCGAGTTTTTCCGCTGCTCGCGCTGGGCGCCGTACGATCGGCGCACGTCGACGGTGTGTCGCAGCGCCTCAGCAACAGCGGTTTTGTCGTGACGATTGAGAGTGTCCCGTACGAGTTTCAGCGAGGCGGCGATCAGATGATGCGGATTCGATCTGCACATTAGGAAGGCCATCGTGCGACTCCGCCAGTGTCGCTCGGCCGGGTGTTCACGAACGGCCGACTGTGAGCCCGCGTGACGGCGTCAGCTGTCTATCAAACGAGATTCCCAACGTCATCATCGCATTGGACTACCAGAGTCCGAGGAATACGCGGCGCCAGATCGCCGGACCTCGCTGAGCCTTCTCGAAGGTCGCGAGCTTTCCCAGCGGGCGACACAACCAGTCCCCATCGCGTCGACCTCCCCGCCATTCGACACGACGATTAGACGTGATCCGCCGATCGTGAGGCACGAATGGCGGAAGGTCGCTGCTTCCCCAGACTGCTTTTTCGACTGAAGGATTCGAGAGTGTCTGTGCCATACCGTGCAATATCGGTGCAGCACAACTGGGGCAATAGGCCCAGGGGTGAATCCCAAGGAGCCGGTTGTTACACAGCCAGCTCCCTTGGGATTTGGAGTTTGGGATTTGGGACTTGGGATTTCCTAGTTGGTCTGCCCCTTCTGGGCCTTCGCCTTCTCGTCGGCGATGTACTTCACCGCACCCGCGTGCGCGTCCTTCAGCCACTGACGCCAGAGCGCGTTGTTGATGAACGGATTCGGGCCATTCGGGTTCTTTGCCTTGACGTCGCGCAGCTCCAGAAGCCCCATGTTGTTCGGATACGGATAGCTGTTCAGAAAGCTGTGGACGTTGAGCGCCACCTGCACGTCGGCAAAATCCTTCTCGAGTCGCTCGATGCTCTTGAGGAACTCGGTGCCACCCTCGACACCGTTGCGGGGGCCTGGGCCACCGAACACGAATCCCTTGTAGGGCTTCTTGTTGTCGTACACGGTGAACTCGTAGGCGGGTGAGCCCGGGGTGTGACCCGGCAGCACGTACACCTTGATCTTCGTGTCGCCGAGCGTGATGGTGTCGCCTTCCTTGATGACCATATCCTTCGCCGGCGCTTCATCACCCGGCTTCGGGCCGCGGCCGTTCTTGGTCGCATTGGCCTGCTGGGTCGCCATGAAGTTCCAATCCGTCTCGGTCAACGCGATACGAGCGCCCGACAGCGCCTTGATCTTGGCGGCGCCGCCAAAGTGATCGAGGTGGCCGTGCGTCAGCAGGATGTACTTGATGTTCTTCGGGTCGAAACCAACCTTGCGGATGTTGTCGACCACGTAATCGACGTAGGGTTCCTGCGCCGTGTCGATCAAGATCAAACCCGCGCTCGTCGGCACGAGCCACACCGACACGGATCCGGGGCCGACGTAGTAGACGTTGTCCATCACCTTGAACGGCGCGATCTTCTGGTACTCGACGTTGCGCGACTGGCTGCCGCGATAGCTCCCACTCAGTGACTCACCGGGCGCGGGCCCCGCGGTCTGTGCGCCCACCAGCGCGCCGGCGGCCACGACGGCCAGTGCGAACGTTGCGATACGTGTGCCTCTCATCTCTTTCCTCCACGGAGCCGGGTCCGAAAGGACCCGGCCTACACTGACCAGGGCTGGCCCAGCGTCTTAAAACTTGAACGAAATGCCGACTTCCGCTTCCTGACGCGGACCGACCACCCCGTACTTGCCGAACGCGTTCGAGAGCGCGTTGTTCTGGAACGTCCCGCCCGTGCCGCCAATCATGTTATCGCGGCCGAAGAGGTTGAACACCTGCGCGACCAGGTCCACACTGCGGCCGCCGGGGAGGGCGAACGCGCGGCTGACTCGGAAGTCGAACCGGTTGAAGTCGCTGCTCTGCAGCTGACTCGCCGGAATCGGCGCGAGGTTGCGCACCGCACGCCATTCGTTGACCTTCTGCAGCACAGCCGCCGTGTTGCTGTCGTCACGACCCGCCTGATTGCGGCTCGTCCCCGGCACGAAGTCCACGATGCCATCGCCCGTGAAGTCAACGCCCGAGAGGGCGCTATATGGAAGCGCCGTGCGGATGGTCCACACCGCGCCGAACGTCAGATCGTACGGCAGTCGCGCGGTGCCGCTCGCAACGAGTGTGTGTTTCCGACCACTCGGACCCGTGTCGAGATCGGGGTGATAGAAGTCGGACACGCTGTCGACGGAATTGGTCGTCCAGTCGCGCGTGTAGGAGATGAGATACATGTAGCGGTTGGACATCCGCTTGTCGAGCCGCACATAGATCGCCCGGTAGTCGCTCCACCCGTTCGACGTCAACTGGGTGACGTTGCCCCAGTTGGCCATCGGACGCGCGGCATTGAGCTGCGTCGCGCTGAAGGCGGCAATACGCGCCGCCGTTGCGGCATCGAGCGTCGTGAAGTCGAACGCGGGCCGAGGCTGGTTGATGTTCTGCGTCCGCGAGAAGTGACGGAGGTTGGTGTAGACGCCGTCGACGTGAATGGCCAGGTTCTGCATCAACTGCCGCGACACGCCGCCCGTGGCCGTATCGCCGGACATGTTCTGAATGTTGTCGTCGAGGATGTTGACGTTCGGCCGCGCCGACACCGTCACGAACGCCTGCGGCGATAAGCCACCGTACGGATCGGGATACGACGGATTGTTGATGCTGACGTTCTGCTGCAACAGTGTCCCGAGTTCGTTTCGCAAACCGCCCTGCGGGAGGTACTGATAGAAACGTCCGTACGCCGCGCGCACGAGCGTCTTCGTGTCGTTACGGACGTCCCACGCCATCCCGACTCGCGGGCCGATGTTGTTGTTGTCATGGCGCGAGGTCGGATCGACCAATTGCCGCAGTTGTTCACGATTCGTGAAATCGAGCTGATTGTTGAAGGAGTGGTACTGCAGGTCGTAACGCACCCCGACGTTGATGGTCAGGTTGCTGAGCGGCTTCCATTCGTCCTGCCCGTACCCGTTGATCCAATAGTTCCGCAGCTTCCGGACGACATTCGGGAACGACGCGGTGAACGTCGTCGGATTGCGTAGCGCCGCAATCGAGGCTGGCGAGCCATCGAACGACTGATCGCTGGCAAACGTCCACGTGCCGAGATTCGAGATGACGTCTTCCGGCGAGATATAGCGCGCGTACTCGGCCCCAAACTTCAACTGGTGGCTGCCAGCCGAGTACGAATAGTCTTCTTTCAATTCGAACCGCTTGGTGAAGTTCAAGCTTCCCGTATTCGAGCCCCAGTGCATGCTCGGGAAGTTATAGACCTGCGTGTAGCCGTCAAAGCGCTCTGCCGGGAACTCACCGGGACGAGCCCACAACGAGGTTCCCGGAGGTCCGGTCGTGCTGTGAAGTTCGGCGGGATACTGCACCCGGAATTCATTCAGAGCGCGATTGCTGATCACCCACGTGTGGCCAATCACGTTGGTGGTACGAGGCGACTCGACGTAACTCTGATTGAACGCGGCGTTGGTGCCGCCGCATCCTTCGCAGTCGATGTGTTCCCAGTCCTTGCCGTACCGCACAAACAGGCTTTGCGACTGAGAGATCTGCCAATCGCCGCGTAAGAAATATTTGTGGCGCAAGTAGTCGGTCGGGAACACACCTTCAAGCTTGCTGTAGAACTGCGGCTGACCCGAGTTGACCGTGAACGACTTGTTTTCGGTCTGATACTCGATCGCGCCGTAGAAGTGGACTTTGTCTCTGACGACGGGTCCGCCGAAGGCGAGGCCCCACTGGTTGCGCTTGTAATCGGGTTTCGGCGCACCGAGGTCCTCTGCGTTCTTGTCACGCGCCTGCAGGGTCTGGTTCTTGAAGTATTCGAGCGCTTCACCGCTGAAGCGGTTCGTTCCGCTCCTCGTGACGATGCTGACCAGGCCGGCGACGTTGCCGCCATGCTCGGCGGAGGCCTGGGCGACGTTCACGCGGAATTCGCGGATCGCCAGTTGCGGCATCTCGGCATGCTGCTGGCCCGAGTTGGTCGACCAGTTGGATGAGCCATCGAGGAAATAGGCGTTCATCTGGTTGTTGATGCCGCCGGCGCCGATATTGGCCTGGGAACGGCGCACCTGGGTGTTGTCCATATTGGTGCCGGGCAGCAGCAGCACGAGGCTGGCCGGCTGGCGATCCGCCATCGGCAGCGTTTCAATCTGCTCCTGCGTGATTACCTGGGCGACCTCGGTGCGCGTCACTTCGATGACCGGCGCCTCGCCCGTCACCGTGACGGTTTCCTGCAGGTTCTGCAGCCCCATCTTCAGGTCCTGCTGCAACTGCAGGCCTATCGTGATGGTCAGGCGCTCGACGTCAACGGTGGCGAAGCCCTGGAGCTCGGCCTTCAGCGCGTACGTGCCAGGCTGCAAGCCGGCGAACCGATACACGCCGTCGGTTTCGGTCACCGCGGTACGCGCGGCGCCTGTTTCGGTGTTGCGCAACGTCAGCGACACGCCGGGCAGCACGCCGCCCTGTGCGTCGGTAACCGTCCCCTGGATCTGGCCGACAACCTGGGCGTGCGCGGGCCACGCCAGGGCTGTGAGCACGGCGAGCCCAAACGCGACCCGCCAGATGCACCACAAACGAGAAAGCCTTCGAACCATCCTGCGCTCTCCTTAAATCAACCCCGTGCTATGACGAATCACAGAGACACGACGGACATCATGAAACGCGAAACCCGAGAACACTGCGTCATTAACTCATGTTTGTCAAGGAGATGCGGAAGGCGGTAGCCTCCGTGCCAACGTGCTGTATCTGCTGTTTTTCTGCTCGGGCGCCAGCGCGCTGATCTACGAAGTCGTGTGGGCCCGAGTGTTCGCCAACGTTTTCGGCAACACCATCTATTCGGCCTCAATGGTGACCGCGATCTTCATGCTGGGCCTGGGTATCGGCAGCTACGCCGCCGGCGTCTGGGCCGATCGCGGATTCCCCCATCGCAACCTCCTCCGCGTGTTTGCCGTATTCGAGCTCGCCATTGGCGTATCGGCGCTGGGCGTTTCCGCCGTGCTGCCCCATCTCGGCGACTTCTCCGCCGCGGTTTCGTCGTATACGCGCGGCGACCACGGATGGTACGTGCTGTCGCCTGGCTCGTACGCTGCGCGTGCGGCAGTCGCAATCGGGCTGCTCACACCGGTCACGATGCTGATGGGCGCGACACTCACCGTCCTCATCCGCCACCTTGTCCGCGGCGATCATCTTCCTGCCTCGCCGACGCCGGGGAGCGGCGAAGGCGGCCCAAGTCCGAAGATCGGGCTGCTGTACGGCATCAACACACTCGGCGCCGCGATGGGCTGCTTCCTCACCGACGTCGCGCTCGTCCCGTCATATGGCTTGCACGCGACGCAGATCATCGCGGTCGCGCTCAATCTCGCGACAGCAACCGGCGCTCTGCTTCTGAAATCCAAAATCCCCCTCGACTTCGCTCGGGGCAAGCCAAATCCCAAACCCCAAATCCAAAAGAAGGAGAACCTGCGAATCCCGAATCCCGAACCCCGAATCCCGGTCTGGCGTCCAGCTGCGGCGCTCGCGACAACTGGATTCGCCGCCATGGGCATGGAGATCCTCTGGTTCCGCGATTTCTCCATTCTCCTCGGCGAGTTCCGCGCCGTCTTCGCGCTGCTGCTCGCGGTGATCCTGCTTGCCATGGGCGCCGGGTCGCTCGCAGGCAGCTACATCCAGCGACGCGTACGAGAACCGGCTCATCTCTTCATGTTCGTGCAGGCAATCTTCGTCGCTTCGACGCTTGCCGGGCTTGCCGCCGTGAACGCGCGCGCGATCAACGACGGCGCTCTGTCGTATGCCGCTCGTCATCCAGGGCTAATGGCGTCAGGAATCAATCGGGAGGTCGCGGAGCTCTGGTTCAACGCAGGGCCGATCCTGCTCGTCGCCGCCATCCCTGCGCTTCTCATGGGATTTGCGTTTCCGCTGGCAAACGCGATCGTGCAGCGCACGGAAGCGGCCGTTGGCCGCCGCGCCGGACTTCTCTACCTCGCAAACACGTTCGGAGCGGTATCCGGCGCGATTGCGAGCGGGTTTGTGCTGCTGCCGATGCTCGGCATGCAGCGGAGTGCAACGGTATTAATGGTCGCGGCGCTCGCTTCGCTCGCGCCCTTGGTCCGCCTGAAGGCGGACCCCACCG
>DASTZI010000430.1:0-46256 GCA_035764385.1 Vicinamibacterales bacterium | reverse complement strand
ATCACGAACAATCGAACCCTTGGGGAAATCGGTCGGATCCGGTGCGCCGTCGCGGATGCTGAACGCCTCGAGTCCGCGGGTGTTCAGATACGTGCGGTAGTACGACTCTTGAAGCGCGACCGGATTGTTCGGAGCGATGCGATCGAGCTCCTCACGTGTGAATTTGGCGCGGCTGTCAGCGAACTGATCGACCGACCAGCCACCGATGTTGTACACCCAGTCGGCAGGCGGCACCGCCTTGGTGCGCGACGCCACCATGTCGAGCGCCTGCTTTCGCGATTCGACGCCGTCGAATCGGACTTCTCGCGTCCACGTCGTGCCCGCGCGGAGCAGATGCATGTGGTTGTCGATGAGTCCAGGCACGACGGCGCGGCCGTGTAGATCGATGCGCCGGGTAGTCGGCGTCGCGATCTGAGCGATCTGCTGGTTCGTGCCAACGGCGACAATCCGGTTGCCTCTGACCGCAAGTGCCTGCGCGATCGTGAACTTCTCGTCAACCGTGATGATCTTGCCGTTGGTGAGGATAAGGTCGACGCCTGCTCGCTCCCGGGCAGGGTCGGTGGGCTGCTGGGCCCTGACAATTGCAGCCGCCGCGCCGATGAGGAGCGCGATCGCGGTGCCTGCGAGGAATCGCCTGCTGTCCATGGCGCGCGACCGTAGCACGCGCCGAAATGGAGGTCAATGACTAGCTACGGACCCGGCGATCGCGACCAGTGCGCCGGTCGCTTTTCCGCCGTTCACCAACAGACGATCCGAGATTGACGCGGCGTCGATCGCCGCGGCGCCGCTCGCCGCCAGCGCGCTTCTCGCGCGACATCACCGATAGCCGCGCTGCCTCCGTCAGCTCGCGTTGCTGACGAATCGTGCGGCGCGCGGGCTCGAGCACCTCGAGGAGCCCCTCGTACACCGCCTGCCCCTTCACATCGCCAGGGCGCCCGACGGCGACGTCCCGGAGATACTGCGCGGCGGCCAGAACATTGGCCCGCTGCCATCCGGACATCGGCGTGGAGGAACCAAGGCTCATCGCTCGTACGTCTCCATTACCGAACGTTATCGGCCGCTGGAGAACGGAACTTAAAGCGACTACCGCCGCGCGGTGTTCGTCACGGGAGACGGCAGCAGCAGCGGTGGTGGAGCGACCGGCGAACCCTGTCCGATCGACGCGAGGTACGCGGTGATCGCGACGATGTCGTCGTGGGTGAGGTTTGCTACAACCCCACGCATGAGCGGGGCTGCCGCGCCGTTGCGCGTACCCTGCTGGAAGTCGTAGAGCTGTCGCGCGAGGTAGCTTGGCGATCGGCCGGCGAGCGGCGGGACGTCGTCCTTGCCCTTCAAATCCGGGCCATGGCAGCCGGCACACACGGTCGTCTTGCCCTGGACCACCTGGTTGTTGATGACCATCGTGCCGCCGGTCGTCACCAGTTCGCGTCCCCGCGCGACGCTGCCGATTGGCGCGTAAGCGACAAAACCTGCGTGTGGGTTGCGTACCATTTCGGTCTGCTGCTCGTCACCAGGGACCTCGATGATGCGCCCGGCAATCGGCTCGGTGCGCGCGCTTTCAGTTGTAATGAACAGGTTGCCCTGGATGCGCGTCTTCGGGACGAGATCGGTTTCGACCACGCGTATCCATCGCGTGTTGTACTTCACCGCTGCGAAGTACGCGGCGGCCTTATCAATCTCCTCGTCGGTCATCGACATCGCAAGGTTGACCATCGTCGGGGTGTTGGTCTTGCGCCAATCGGCGCTGCGCCTGAATCCCAGGCGGAAATCGTGGAGCTGACGCACGACGTAGGCGTACGGCAGCCCGCCGGGCGGCGCGTTCTCTGGGCGTCCCTGTCCGTTTGGCAGGTGGCACGAGCCGCAGCCGCGCGAGTGCTCACCGAGCTTCTTCGGACCGTGGGCGATGACGTCGGGCATCGGCGACGGATGATCGCCAGGGAACCAGTCGATGACGTTGTGGCCGTCGCGCACGTCGACGAGCGAGTACGACGCGCTCGAGCCCTCGACACGGCGCGAACGGAGCTGCTCGTTGCGATCTTCGTTCGGCCGAATGGTGCGCGTCGGAGGATTCTGGGGCGGCGGTGCCTTCTCGGCGAGGGACGGCGGCGTCAGGAACCCGTAGGCCCAGATAGGTTCGTCGGCCGGGTGGCCGCTGGCCTGCACCCACGCAGTTCCAATCGCAATCGTGATGAACCCGAGGATACCCGCGCGCTGTTTCACGGCAGCCCCTCCGGTATGTGCGCGCCCCACGGCGGCGCGAACGCGAACGTTATACTCTATTTTTCTTCTTCTGGAGGGCGTTCCATGGAACGGAAATTGGTGCTCGGCGCGATTATCGCGGTCGGCGCCCTGTCGATAGCTACCTCGGCATTCCAGGGACCGCCAGCCGGGGGGCGCCAGGGCGGCCCGAACGTCGCGCAGATAGAAAAGGTCAAAGACAACCTCTACATGATTACGGGCGGAGGTGGGAACACCGCAGCCTTCATCACAGACGGCGGCGTCGTCATCGTCGACACCAAGCTCGCCAATTGGGGACAGGCGATCCTCGACAAGGTAAAGACGGTGAGCGACAAGCCGATCTCGCTCATCATCAACACGCACACGCACCCGGATCACACCGGGAGCAACGAGTTCTTCGGGCCGACCGTCGATGTCGTCGCGCACGAGAACACGAAGATGTACATGCAGAACATGGACGCCTTCAAGGGCGCGGGGGCGCGTTTCCTGCCGAAGCGGACGTTCAAGGACACGATGAAGATCGGCAGCGGGAAGGACGAGATCGACCTCTATTACTTCGGCCGCGCGCACACGGGCGGCGATGCGTGGGTGCTTTTCAAGACGCCGCGCGTGGTCCATGCCGGCGATGCGTTCGCCAACAAGGGCATTCCGCTCGTGGACACCGGCAACGGCGGGAGCATGGTGGAGTACGGCAAGACGGTGGCGAAGGCGTTCGCGGGGCTGAAGGACTACGACACGATCATTACCGGCCACAGCACGCTGATGAAACCCGCAGACCTCAGGGAGTACGCGGACTTCAACAACGACTTCGTCGCGTGGGTGCAAACCGAGATGAAGGCGGGGAAGACCGCCGACCAGGCAGCAGGCGAGTACAAGATTCCCGAGAAGTACAAGGGCTATGGGCTTGGCGGCGATCTCTTTGGCGGCTTCAAGGGGCGAGTGAGCACCGCCTACGAAGAGCTGGGAAAGAAGTGATGGAAGGTCCGGCTAAAGCCGGACCCCACCGATGATTGTTGCCGCAAGCTGGCTGGTGTCTTGGGAACTTCATTCACCCGCCTGCATCCGGCGACCATCATCAGTGGGGTCCGCCTTCAGGCGGACCCCACTAATTCGTCGTCGGCGCTGCCGGCAGTCTGAACGCCACCAGCTCGCCCGCCACTCCACCACCACCAACCGCCACGACGATGTACTGCCTGCCATTCAGCATGTAGGTCATCGGCGATCCAGTCTGACGGGCGGGCATCAACACACCACCGACATCCTTGCCGGTCGCTTTGTCATAGGCACGGAGCAGAGCGCCGCGCGGATGATTCCCGGTCGTCTCCAGCGCTTCACCGGCAATGAGCAACGTCTTGGTCACAAGCGTGCCGATGATTCCGTTCTGGCCGGTGCGTGGAATCGTCACACCTTTCAGCGCAGCGTGATTCCGGATGTTATCCGGCGTGTCGCCGTGCGCGATCTGCCAGAGGATCTCGCCCTTGTCGAGACTGATCGCGCTGATGCTGCCGTACGGCGGCTTGACGATCGGCAGGCCCTCGACGGTGATGGCCGGGCCGCCTTCTCCGCCACCGCCTCCGGCCACGGCTGCAACCGGTCCACCTTCGGCGCCATCGGCTCCGGTGTCACGCGCGCCGCGCGCGACGAGCACGCCCTGTCCAGGCGGCGCGCCCATCGGCCGCGCGGTGCGCGCACCCGTGATCGCGTTGCCCGACACGTAATTCATGTCGTTCACCTTCACGTCGTCCGGCTTGATCAGATTGAGTGAAGCAGGATTGCGGCGCGAGTAGACGTACATGATGTGCGTGTCGGGGTCGTACGAACCGCCCGCCCACACCGTGCCGCCGCCATTGATCGCCAGGCTCAGCGTCCCCATCGGTCCCTCGACCCTGCTCACGACTGGCGGGGTGAAGACGGGACCGATCTTGTACCTCGAGACGATTCGCTCGCCTTCCGCGCGGAGCTGCGGCGTGAAGTCGATGATGTAATCCTTCGAGAAGCCGTTCCAGTCGTACGCGAACGGTTTGCCGTGCGAATCGAGCGGCATCGGCTGCGTCGGCGCGTACCACTCGCCGGGCACATCACCCTTCTCGACCGGCCGCTCTTCGATCGGAAAGATCGGCTGGCCGTTCGTGCGATCGAACATGTAGAGCATGGCCTGCTTGGTCGGCTGGGCGAGCGCCTTGATCGTGCGTCCGTTGACCGTGATGTCCGCGAGAATCGGCGCGCACGGGATGTCGAAGTCCCAGATGCCGTGGTGCACGAGCTGGTAGTGCCACTTGCGCTGCCCGGTCTTGAGGTCAAGCGCGACAACGCTTTCGCCAAACAGGTTGTTCCCCGGCCGATGGCCGCCGTAATAATCGCCGGTGCCCATCTCCACGGGCACGTACACCATGCCGAGTTCTTCGTCGATTGACATCTGGCCCCACGAACCCGTGTTCCCCGTGTAGGTCCACGAGTTGTTCAGGTACGTGTCGTTCCCGTACTCGCCGCGCTGCGGAACCGTGTGGAAGATCCAAAGCCGCTTGCCGGTCTTGACGTCGTAACCGCGGATGTACCCCTTCTCGTTGGTCTTCCCCTTCGGCGGGACGCTGCCGCTCAGGTGCGCAGCGCCAATGATGACGGTGTTGCCCGCGATGACCGGCGCCGAGTGCAAACCGACCTCGCCGTTGACCAGATCCATGTTCTGGTCGTCCTCGAGCTTCAGATCCACCACGCCGTCTTTGCCGAAGCTCTGGATCGGATTGCCCGTCTTCGCATCGAGCGCGATCAGCCGGTAGCCTGGCGTGACGTAGATGACGCGTTCCTCGCGGCCGTCGGTCCAGTACGACAGCCCGCGTCCGGAGAGCTGGCGAGGCGCCGTATCACCACGAGGGCCCTCAAATTCCTTATGCATCCAGAGCAGCTCGCCCGTTGCCGCATCGAGTGCGACCACGGTGCGGCGAGTTCCGGCCGTTGAATAAACGACGCCACGAGCCATCAGCGGCGTCGATTCGAAATTGAACTCCGGTCGCGGACCGAGGTTCTCGGTCTTGAATCGCCACGCGATCTGGAGCTTGTCGAAATTGCCGGCGTTGATCTGGTCCAACGGGGCGTAGCGCGTGTTGGAGAGATCGCCGCCGTAGGTCGTCCACTCGCCGTTTTTCGCGCCTGCCTGGCCCGAAACGGGGAGCGTCATCCAGATCAAAAAACCCAGCATGGGGACGACACCGAGATACCACCGACGACGAATCGCGTTTCTCATGATTCCTCCGTGACTGGCCGTGCCGAGCTTATACACCATAGAACCACGTGTGCGCGAGCCTTCTTGCGGCCGAGATCACAAGGAATACTCCGAAAAGCAGCCGCCTCGTGCATTATCATCGCGCGTCTACACAATCCCTGACCAGCGGTTCCGATCGACGAAGGAGGACGTATGCGTCGCCTTGGAGGCATCGCAACAGCTGCGATCGCGATGTGGGCCTGCACCGCCGTCTTAGGTGCCCAGCACGGCACGACAGGCGGTCAATGGCGTAGCTATAACGGCGACGTCGGCAGCACGAAATACGCGCCGCTCGATCAGGTCAACACGACCAATGTCGCGAAACTTCGAGTGGCGTGGCGGCGTCCGGCCGTTGATCCCGCACTCGCAGCCAGAGATCCCAAGCTGCGGATTCCGCCGAACTTCCGCGCGACGCCACTGATGGTCAACGGGGTGTTGTACGCGCCGAACGGAATCGGCCTGGCGGAGGCATTCGATCCCGCGACCGGCAAAACCGTCTGGGTGCAGGAACCGTTTGCGCCCGGCGAGCTCGATGGCGACAGCACACGCGGTGTGGCCTATTGGACCGACGGTCGCGACGAACGAATCCTCGTGCAGCGAGACGAATATCTTTACGCGCTGAATGCGAAGACCGGAAAGCGGTCTCCCGGCTTCGGTGATCAGGGGCGTGTCAATCTCACAAAAGGTCTCGGTCCGATGATGGCCAAGTACTACTGGACCGGCGCTCCGCTTGTGATTCACGACGTCGTCATTGTCGGCGCGTCGATGACCGATTCACCGGGCAGCAAGGACCAACCTCGCGGCGATGTTCGAGCATTCGATGTTCGAACGGGAGCGTTGCGGTGGCAGTTCCACGTGATCCCCCAAGCGGGGGAATTCGGCGTCAACACGTGGGAGAACGACTCCTGGAAATATTCAGGCCAGGCGCCGGTGTGGGCGCTCTTCAGTGCCGATGAGGAACTCGGCTACGTGTACATGCCGGTCACTTCGCCGACCAGTGACATGTACGGCGGCCACCGGCTCGGCGACAATCTGTTTGGCCAGACCCTCGTCTGCGTGAAGGCCGACACCGGCGAACGTGTGTGGCACTTTCAGCTGACGCACCACGACTTGTGGGACTTCGACCCGCCGGCGGCTCCAGTTCTCGCGGACATCCGCGTCGATGGACGCCCGATCAAAGCGGTTGTCCAGGTCACCAAGCAAGGCTTCGCGTATGTCTTCGATCGGGTCAGCGGCAAGCCCGTCTGGCCAATCGAGGAACGGCCCGTCCCACAGTCCACGACGCCGGGAGAACGAACATCGCGGACGCAGCCGATCCCCACCAAGCCGCCGCCGTTCGATCGACAGGGATCGACCGCCGACAATTTGATCGATTTCACGCCGGAGCTTCATCAGGAAGCACTCGCGATCGTCAAACAATATGTGACGGGCCCGCTGTTCACGCCGCCGTCCATCCGCGGAACAGGTCCGAACGCCACGAAGGGAACAATTCAGTTGCCCGGCTCAGTGGGAGGTGCGGACTGGCAGGGCGCCGCGTTCGATCCGGAGACCGGACTCTTGTACGTCCCATCGATCACGACGCCGTTTGTCGCCGATCTCCTGCCAGGAGATCCAGCCAAAACGAATCTTCGGTACACGCGCGGCACACGCGAATGGATCGGCGGACCCAGAGGCCTGCCATTGTTCAAACCACCGTACGGACGGATCACCGCGATCGATTTGAACCGAGGTGAACACCGCTGGATGGTGGCCAACGGTGATGGTCCGCGCAACAATCCTGCGATCAAACACCTCAACCTTCCGCCGCTCGGCAATCCCGGACGCGCCGCCCCGCTCGTGACGAAGACACTCCTGTTCATCGGGGATGGATCGCCGGCCATGGCGAACAATGGACCGCGCCTGCCGCCCGGGATGCCGCCTGAAATTTCACCCGGCTACGGCGGAAAAGGTTTCAAGGCGTTGGACAAGGCAACTGGCGCCACCCTCTGGTCAACAGAACTCCCAGCGGGAACGACCGGTGCGCCGATGACGTACATGCACAACGGCAAGCAATACATCGTCGTTGCCACCGGTGACGCGAACCACGGCGCCGAATGGGTGGCGTTCGGTTTGCCCTGAAGGAACACCTCCCGCAAGGCGAGGCGCGGGCTCACGAGGCGGCGGCGTATCGGGCGGCGGTAGTCAACAGCGTACTCACGTCGAAGGGCTTGCGCAGAATCTCGACGTCCGAGAGCGTGTGAACACCGTCGCTCACCATGTTCGCGGCGGTCACCACCACGACCGGGATGGAGAGGAGCTTCGGGTTCGCGAGCTGAGCGGCGCGGAACTCCCAACCCGACATGCCCGGCATCATGAGATCCAGCAGGATGAGAAAAGGGGTCCGGCCTTCCTCAAGCGCAGCGAGCGCCACCCGCGCGTCTGCGAAGGCTGCGACTTCGTACCCTTGTGCAGACATGACATCCACGAGCGCCTCTCGCAGGTCGTCATCGTCGTCGATGATCATCAGGGGTTGGCCGGTTGCCGGACTCACAAGGGCAGTTCCACCGTGAATGTCGAGCCTTCCTCTGGCCGACTGTCGACTTTGATGCGGCCGCCACTTGCCTGCACGATTTGATACGCGACCCACAGACCAAGGCCCAGCCCCTCGTGATGCTTCGCGGCGACCGCGCGGGTGAAGGGACCGAAGATCTTGCGTTGTTCATCGTCCGGGATCCCGACGCCGTGATCGCGTACGACGATGACGGCGTGCGACGTTTCGGCGCGGACGGAGACCTCGATGGGCTGTCCAGCCCCGTACTTGAGAGCGTTCGAGAAAAGGTTCGTTACGACCTGATCGATGTGGGCCGCATCCCAAGTCCCCCGCACTGGGTCGGGTGCGTCCACTTTGACGGTGACATCGCGTCGCCTGATCTCGAGATCGAAGCGGTCGAGAACCTCGTGCACCACATCGCGCAGATCGACCGGGCCGGGAACCAGGTCGAGGTGACCTCTGGTGATACGCGAGATGTCCAGCATCTCGACGACCAACGCCGTCAGACGCTCGACCTGACGCTTGAGGCGCCCCAAGTGGTGCTTCAGGATTTCCGCCGCGCCGGAATCGGCAACGCGGTTGGGAGTCTGCGTGGCAATCAGATGATCGGCGAGCAAGCTCAGCGTCGTGAGCGGCGTGCGCAGTTCGTGCGCCGCGACCGCCAGAAACTGGTCGCGTGCCTCAACTGCCTGCCGCCGGTCCTCGAGCAAACGCTCGCGCTCTTCAGCCACAACCCGCAACGCCATTTCCGCCTCGGTACGCTGGCGGCTGGCGTAGCTCAGATCCTCATGCAGGACGAGCAGGCCCATCAGTACCTGGCTCATCTCTGGGTCCGGCTCGGCGACGACGATGTCGTCAGTAATCGTGCATCGACCGGCGCCAATTTCCGCCAGGTGCATGAGAATCCGATCGGTCGCCTTGCTACCGCCCCATGGCACGCCGGACCTCCTCGAACGCCTCGGCGCGCGTCGCGTGAAGGCTCACACTCGTCAACCCCATGCCGTAAGCAAACAGCCGTGCCATCGCGCGCATGATCAGGTTGTTTCCAACCACGACAGCAACGTGTGTGACATGCGGGCTGATGCGGAGAACCCGGGCTTTTAGTGCAGCCCGCGTTTCCGGGCCGGGACGCTTCGCCTCGGTCAGGTCCGCGACGTAGGCAAATCGATCCCATTCGCCCGCGAGCGTGTCGATTCGATCGAACATCAGATTGACAGAGAAGGGGGATTGAATCGGCAGCTCGCGCAGGAACAAGATCCGCTCGTCAATGACCGATACCCTCTCGGCAATCGCCTCGCTCTCTTCACGGGTCGCCTCCGGCCCGTATGCACGTTGCCCCAGCTCCACGTTTCCGCGCATCCGAGCACGCATCATACCGAAACCAGTGCGACGCCTGACCCGCGTGCTTATACACTGTGCATCCCGACAACGGGAATGTGCCTGAAGGCGTGTTATGAAGTCACGAGTTCGCAGCCTGATCCTGCTCGCGGCGGTCGGCCTCCTTTGCAATTCGGCGTTGCAAGGGGCACAGCCGCGCAAGGCGCAGCCGCCGTCCTCCGTCCGGCTGTACGTGTTCGACTGCGGAAAGCTCGACATCGTCGACATCTCTCCGTACCAGCTGACGAGGGCTGAGATCGCAACGAATGTGATGTCAGTCCCTTGCTTCCTTGTCGCGCACCCGAAGGGCACGCTGATGTGGGACGTTGGCGTCGTGCCGGATCGGTTGATCGCGTCGGACACACCGGGCACGCTGCGGGGGTATGCGTCGGCCGCGAGGAAGCTCGAGACGCAGCTCAACGACGTCGGCTACGCGCCGTCCGACATCACGTATCTGTCGTTTTCGCATTTTCATTGGGACCACATAGGCAACGCCAACCTGTTCGCCCGCGCGACGTGGCTCGTACGAAAAGTCGAGCGCGACATGATGTTCTCGGAGCCACCATCGCCCCGAACCGAGCCGGCGAATTTCAGCGCGCTGAAAAGCAGCAAGACGACATTGATCACGACGGCGGACCACGACGTATTTGGCGATGGCAAAGTGGTCATCAAAAGTGCGCCGGGCCACTCGCCTGGTCATCAGGTGTTGTTCGTAAACCTCGCGAACACCGGGCCCGTGGTGCTCAGTGGCGACCTGTATCACTACCCCGAAGAGCGGACGCTGAAGAAAGTGCCCACCACCGAATTCGACCGCGAGCAGAGCGCCGCGTCTCGTGCCTCCATCGAAGCATTTTTGACTCGGGCTCACGCTCAGCTATGGATCCAGCACGACGTCAATGGAAATTCGAAGCTGAAGAAGTCGCCAAGCTATTACGATTAGCTTATGGACGGCGTCAACGGACTTCATCACATCACCGCGATCGCGGGACCCGCACAGCAGAATCTCGATTTCTACGCCGGCATTGTCGGCATGCGTCTCGTGAAGAAATCGGTCAACCAGGACGACCCTGGCACATATCACCTGTTCTACGCGGACGCAGAGGGACATCCCGGATCGGATCTGACGTTCTTCCCATGGACGGAGATGGCGCCGCCGCGGATCGGACACGGACTTGCCGTGGAGGTGGCGCTGGAGGTTCCCGCCGGCAGTCTCGATTTCTGGGGATCGCGGCTCGAGAAGTACGGCGTGGCGATTGGCGCCATCGAGCGTCGCTTCGGCGACCGTGTGCTGCCGTTGATCGATCCGCATGGGCTGAAGGTGGCGCTCGTCGAGCCAGGGAAGGTGCCGTCGCGCAACTTCACGCCGTGGGACGGCAGCAGCGTTCCGAAGGAGCGACAGGTCCGAGGTCTCTATGGTGCGCAGGTGTGGGAGCGCGACGCCGAGACGACGGAGAGTTTCGTCACCGACGTCCTGGGCTTTGAACGGCTCGGGGAAGAGAACGGCCTCGTTCGGTACGGGTTCAGCGGTTCTGCCGGCGTCCTGGATGTACGGGAGACGCCCGAAGGCCGACGCGGCGCGTGGGGTGTCGGGTCGGTCCACCATCTCGCGTGGCGCGTGGATGACGAGGAGCATCAGCACGAGATGCGATCACGGGTGGAAGCGTCTGGTCACCATCCCACCCCAGTGATCGATCGCTTCTGGTTCAAATCGGTCTACTTCAAGGAGCCTGGTGGCGTGCTGTTCGAGCTGGCGACCGACGGCCCGGGCTTCGCGGTCGACGAAGATGCGGCACATCTGGGCGAAACGCTGGTGTTGCCGCCGTGGCTGGAGCCCGCGCGGCCGCGCATCGAAGAAGTTCTGCCGCCGCTGAAGATGCACGCGCCGGCGTGATCACCGTTCGGGTGGTTCACTAGCCGATCAATTTCTGAAACGCGTCTGAGCGCTGGCTCGCTCGGAACTCGATGACCCGAACATCGGCCAATCCTCGCGCATGGAAGGGATCCTCGCGCGCGATCGCTTCGATCTGTTCGCGACTGTCGCCCACCGCCAGGATGATTCCGCCGTCGCGAGGAATCTTGCGACCCGAGACGAGAAATGTTCCCGCCGCGTAGTATTTCTTTAGGAACTTCATGTGCGCCGGCATGCTCGCGTCGATGTCCTTGAGCGGCGCCGTGTAGGTGAGCTCGATGACGAACATGCTCGTCAGAGTAGAGCCGTTCGGGTCGTGCGGGCCGTTCGGGTCGTTCGAATCGTTCTATAGTCGTTCGGATCGTTTCGAATGATTGAACACACAGATAACTAATGGACTTCATCCACGTCTACACGCCGCCGGTGGAACCTGGCGGTCCAGTCCTGCTCATGCTGCACGGGACCGGCGGCAACGAGCACGCTCTCGTGTCGCTGGCGGACGCGCTACTGCCCGGTGCCGGCGTGCTGAGCCCGCGCGGTCAGGTGCTCGAGCGCGGCATGCCGCGTTTTTTCCGACGACTGGCCGAGGGCGTCTTCGATATCGATGATTTGAAGCGCCGATCTCAGGAGCTCGCAGACTTCATCGTCTCTGCAGCCGCGAAATACGGGTTTTCGACGAATGACCTCACTGCGGTCGGCTTCTCGAACGGCGCGAACATGGCCGCCGCGTTGCTGCTCCTGCGCCCCGACGCGCTCGGGGGTGCGGTGCTCTTTCGCGCGATGGTGCCGCTGATACCGGACGCACTCCCGAAGCTGCCCGCGACACCCGTGTTGCTGTCCAATGGCAGGAGCGATCCGCTCGTATCAGGCGAAGAGACCGAACGTCTCGCTGCGCTGTTGCGGTCGGCGGGCGCCGATGTGACCGTCTCGTGGCAGCATGCCGGTCACGAGCTGACGGATCGCGACGTGATCACCGCGCGGGAATGGCTCGCGCAGCACCTGCCCCGCTGATCGTCGCGGCAATCAGCCACCGGCGCCGCATCGGCTTCAGCATGAGGCCGGCGAGCAGCGCCGTCGCAAAGTTCATCACGATGATGATCGCGAAGACCGGCATCCACGACCCATAGGCATCGTGCAGCACCGCCGCGACCGGACCGCCGAGCACCGACCCGATACCCTGCGCCATATACAGAAACCCGTAGTTGGTGGTCGCGTACTTCGTTCCGTACGTGTCGGTCAGTGTCGACGGGAACAACGAGAAGATTTCTCCCCAGCCAAACAGCACGACGCCGGACAGGATGACAAACAGCGCCGGATGCGAACGCGTCAGGAGCCACAACGTCATCGCGGTCCCTTCAAGGCTGAACGCGATTACCATCGTGTTCTCGCGCCCGATGCGATCCGACAACCAGCCGAAGAACGGACGGGTGACGCCGTTCATCACGCGGTCGACGGAGAGTGCCAGCGGCAGCAGCGGCAGCCCGAAGACGATCGCGTTCGCCATGCCGAAGTCGCGCGTGAACGCCGCCATCTGCGAGGTCACCATCAGCCCCGCCGTCGACATCATCGTCATCATCACGAACATCAGCCAGAAGATGGGCGTGCGCAGCATTTCGGTCGGACGGACATCGTGACCGGCTCCCGGCTCCAGGCTACGGGCTCCCGCTTGGGATTTGGGATTCGGGATTTTGGTTTTGGGATTTGCCGATGCCGTTCGCAAACCCTGCGCGGCCAGCACGCCGACGGCGACGAAAATCCATCCGTACCTGACAAGCGCCTGCTGGTAGCCCGATACCTTCAGCAGCTCGGCAATCGGAAAGGTGGTCAGGAGCGCCCCCATCCCATAGCCCGCCGCGACAACGCCGGTCGCAAAGCCACGGCGGTCGGGAAACCACTGCACCATGTGTCCGATCACTCCGACGTAGACAATCCCGGTCCCAATGCCACCGAGGAGTCCATAGGTGAGATACAGACCGGTCAGCGTCGTCGTACGCGCGGCAAGCACCCAGCTCACTCCCGTGAGTGCGCCGCCGACGGAGAGGAGCGCACGCGGACCAAAGCGGTCGACGAGGAGCCCCTGACAGGGCGCAAGGAACGTCTGGATAACGATGAGGATCGAAAAGGTGATCTGAATCTGCGCCAGCGTCGCCTGCAGCGTTGTCATCAGTGGGGTCGTAAACAACGTCCAGACATACTGCGGACTCGAAATCACGATCATGCAGACGAGACCGAGCAGCAGCTGAATCCAGCGCGAACGCATCGGTGGCACGGGCCTCAGAGACTTGGAGACTCAGAGGCCAGAAATTTCTCTGCGTCTCTGAGTCTCTGCGGCCCGTAGCGGCAATTCGAGGATTGGCTCATAGGATTGGTTGGGGAATCGCTGCGCCGTCTTTGCGTGGGTCGGATCCGCCGTAATTCACTTTGGCGCGTGCGTCGTGCATGACCGCTTGTCCCCCGCCCATCATGTTCGAGAAGTCACCCTGCAGATCGATCTGATGACCCCGCCGTTCCAGGTCCGCTCGAACCTCGGACGGGAATCGCGATTCCATCATCACGTCCGTGCCGGGGAATGTCAGCTTCACGAAGCGAGGAGCCTCGAGCGCCTGCTGGACGTTGAGGCCATGGTCCACGATGTTGGAGATGACCTGGACGTGCGCCTGCGGCTGGTTCCAGCCTCCCATGACGCCGAATCCGATGCTGAGATGATCGCGCTTCATGAACGCCGGGATTACCGTCTGCAGCGGGCGTTTTCTCGGCGCGAGCGCGTTGGGGTGATGCCGATCGAAGTTGAACAGGCCGCCGCGATTCTGGAGCACGAATCCGGCACCTTCGGGGACGACCGCCGATCCGAACGTCGCGAAATTGCTTTGAATGAGCGACGCGATATTGCCTTCACCGTCGACGGCGCACAGATACGTCGTATCGCTGGCGTGTAGCGGCAGTTGACCGGCATCGACACTCGTATTTGCGCGGCACGGATCGATCAGGCGCGCGCGCTCCCCCGCATACGCTTTCGAGAGCAGCGCCTCCACGGGAATCTGCGAGAAGCGAGGATCGCCGATGTGCCGCTGCATATCCGCGTAGGCAAGCTTCTTTGCCTCAATCATCACGTGCAGCGAATCGGCCGTGGCGCGGCCGTACTCGGCGACAGGAAAGCTCTCCAGCATGTTCAGCATGATGAGGGCGGCGATTCCCTGGCTGTTCGGAGGGATTTCGTAGACGTCCCAGCCGCGGTAATTCGTCGTCAGCGGTGTGACCCATTCCGGCTTGTACTCGGCAAGGTCGGCCGCCGTGTGGACGCCGCCGTGCTCCGCGCTGCAGCGGAGGATGCGCTGCGCCACCTCGCCGCGATAGAAGGCATCGCCGCCATCGCGCGCGATGGCGCCGAGCGAGCGGGCGAGATCCGGATTTCGAAACAGCTCGCCGGCGTCGGGCGCCTCTCCGTTAGGCAAATAGGTTCGAATGGCGTTGGCATCCGTGCGCAGCAACGGCATCGCTCCAGCCCATTCGAGCGCGGTGATCTCGGACACGGGAAAGCCGTCCGCCGCATGCGCAATGGCTGCCGAGAGCGCCACCTCGAGTGACACACGTCCGAACTTGTCGTGCAGTGCCATCCACCCCGCGACGGCGCCAGGTACGGTGACGGGGTGAATGCCATGCTGCGGCATCGAACTGTGGCCCCGCGCGTTCAGCAGCTCGATCGTCAGCGCAGCCGGCGACCATCCGCTCGCGTTGAGGCCGTACAGACCACCGGTTCGTGCGTCCTGCACGATGGCAAAGAGATCGCCCCCGATTCCATTCATCATCGGCGCGACGACGCCCATCACGGCATTGGCGGCAATGACTGCATCGACCGCATGGCCGCCGCGCGCCAGCACCACCGCGCCCGCCTGCGCCGCAAGCGGGCTCTCCGCAGCGACGATGCCGCGCGCCGAGATGATCATGGAACGCGTCTGTGCGCGGCCGATCTGAATGCGAACGTAGTCGGCGTTGAGGCTCGTCGTAGGGGCCATGAACCTGCATGTTACACTGCCCCACCCGCACAACTCCGCCTGCAGGACGAAGACATTCATGTCGGTTACGGAGTCCGCTGTCGACGATAGACGTCACACGTCGGCCTGGCTGCTGCTCATCGGCGTCGCGTTTACGGTTGGCGCGTCGACGACGTATATGGTGCTGCGGGCAGCCTTCGGCGATCGACCTGCGCACATCAATGTCCGCTGGTCGCCTGCAACGACGCCCGACGCGCAGCAGCGACTCGAGCAGCAATACCACCTTACGTACGGCCAGCGCACTGAAGGGCGGACGTTCAGCTACGACCTGACCGACCTCTCTCGAAACAATATCCGCGCGATGGTGTTGGACCCGAACGTCGAGGACACGCACTACATTCATCGCACGGCGTACCGCATCTGGCGGTTCGCGCCGCGTAGCCAGTACCACGATGGCGGTGAGAAATGGGGACCGCTGCTCGAGGCGACCGTTGTCGCGTTCGGTCTCATCGCCGCGATCGCATTCGTACTCGCCGTCGGCGAGCGGGTTCTGCCGCCGAGACTGGCGGCGCGCATTCCGTTACGCACGCAGTTCATCCATCCGCGCGGTGCCGTCGCTTCTCTTCTGCAATCGATTGTCGGCCGAATCCCGGCAGGCTCCGCCGAGCAGGTGGCGGTGCTTCGAATCGTCCTGGGTGTCGCGCTGCTTGCGCTCTTCCTCCAGCAGCGCGTCGCACCGGCATTCGTCTTTCAGAGCGCGAACGTGCTCACCTCTCTTCATCAGTGGCTGCTCGCGCCGTTTGTCCGTGCGCCGAACCTGACGCAGTGGATCCTGCCCTGGCTGCTCGTGTGGAGCGTGCTGTTCATCGCCGGGGCAGCAAGCCGTCTTTCGTACCTGATGCTCACCCTCGGTGCGTTTGCGTGGGCCACGGTCCTGACGACGCGTCTTGGCTATCACATGGTGAGTGCATTACTCGTCGCGCTGCTGTGCCTCATTCCGTCGCGGTGGGGCGATACCTGGAGCGTTGACGCGTGGTGGAGGCGGCGGCAACTCAGGCTGCCCGCCACAACCGGGAGTCCACAGGAATACGGCTACTCGATCTGGATGCCCGGCGTTGTGGTTGGCGTCATCTTCGCGGCCGCGGCGGTGGCAAAGCTCCATGAGAGCGGCATCGCGTGGATTCTTAACGGGACGGTCAAGTACCACTTCCTCAGCGACGCGGCTTCCGCCCCCCTCGATTGGGGGTTGCGGGTTGGTCTGTATCCGAAGCTCGCCGTCGCCCTCTCGTTCGCCGCCATTCTCATCGAAGCAGCGATCGTCTTTGGATCGTTCGCGCGCAAGTACGTGTATCGCGCCATCGCCGGAATCGCTGGCGTCGCGCTGCTCGGCGGCTTTGCGCTGTTCCAGGGGCTGTTCTGGCCAGCGTGGTGGCTGCTGTTGATTTCTTTTCTGCCATGGCATCGGTTCGCATCACGCTCGACCGTCGCGGCCACCAACACCTCCCAGGCTGACGCTCGTCGTATGAGGCTGCAGCCGGTCATCGTGATCGCGTTGATCGCTCAGCAACTCATCGTGTCGGCACTGAGGCTGGAGGCAGGACCAGCCGTATCGACCTACGGAATGTATTCGAACACCTATGACAGCCCGGAGGCGTACGAATCGCAATCCACGACATCGTATTGGCTGACGTCATCGGATGGACGGCAGTGCAATGTGACCGAAAGCGCCGCCCGCGCCGTCGCGTCCGCGCGGAGCGGATCCGGGGACGCATCGGCGCGCGACGCCGTGCAACGCTGCTTCGGCACGACCGATGTGAGCCGCGTCGAAGCGGAGCAGCGACGCGCGCGAATCGACTGGAAGCAGTGGCGGCCCGCCGGCGTGACCCGTCTCAGCCTCTCAGCGTCTTCGGCATCCAACGCCGCGCAATAACCAGTCGCCAATCACCACTACGTCGAAGCGTTATAGAGAAGAAGGTTCGTGTATCGACGACTCGCCGATCCGACATGGTCGAGCGACCTCCGCAGCTCGTGCGTACCACGGATACGGGCGCCCTCTTCGCGGCGCAGGTCGATGAAGTGCGTGAAGTGGCGTTCGAGTAGACCGAACAGATCCTCCGCCGACTTTCCCGAACGCTCCAGCATCGATGGACTGAACTCGATCTGCCACGCGATATGCCGCGCCGCGAGCACGTGTGCGGCGCCGGCCAGTACCCGCGCGTCCCAACCCTGCGTGTCGGACTTGATGAAGCCGACATCCGACAGATCCACCCCCATTCGATCGACCCAGGTATCCAAAGTCAGACACGGGACGACGATCCGTTCCTCCTCAGCGACATGCTCCGATTTCGGGACGAGATGGTGCGTGCCGCTTCTCCGCACGCGCATCGTCATCTCACCGTTCACGTCGCCAATCGCGACCCGATCTGGAAGTACGAGCCCCCTGACCCCATTGCCGACGATGTTCCGCACGAGGCAGGCGTAGTTGAGGGAATCGGGCTCGATCGCGTACACCCAGTGAAAATCGCCAAGCAGGGCGCGCGGAATCGAGGTCGTCCCGACATTCGCGCCAATATCGATCATGGCGCGCCCGACGGCGAGCTCCCGCGTCTGGAGAATTTCGGCGAGCGGTAAACGATGCCGGACGGCGAGGCGATGTGCAATCCCTTCGCTATCATCCGCTTCGGCGGGCAGGCACCAGGTCAGACCGGACACGGCGATGCGGTCGGCGCCGGCTGGCGGCGTATCCGCATCGGCAAGCGCCTCGCGATACGACGTGCTGCGGGCCCCGAACGCTGCCTCACGCGCCGTCCGTCCGTCGTGATTCGCCGCGAGCGTCGCCGCGTGCCGCAGGGGGAGGATGTGTTCGAGCACGGCTTCATCGGGCTGCACGGCGCGCATGCGCTGCCGCCGCGCCTCGAGGCGGCGCCGCAGCGTGTCGCGCTGCCCTTCAGATCGCTTCAAACGTTCGGAGAGAACGTCGCGCTGGCGGCGGCTCTGTTCGAGTTCAACACGAAGGCGCCGGCCGCCGGGCAGGTGCCCGACACAATCACGAACGAACCGCCCCAGCCAGGCCATTGAAGGCGATAATAGCCCGCCGTGATGCTTACATCCGTTGGCCACATCTCGACCCTTTGGAACCTGACGTTCAACAACCAGCACCTCAGGTGCGTTGTTTATCGCGACGTCGACGGCCTGGAATTACGCCTGGAGTCGCCGGCCGGCGTCATTCTGTCGGAGCCGTTCGAGATGGAGCCGCGTGCGTTGGCGCGGACAAGAGCCTTGCGAGAGTCGCTGAAGCGACGTGGCTGGGCAGAAGTCGAAGAAATCCCAAGCCCCAAATCCCAAATCCCAAATCCAAACGATTTTTAGGCGGTTGGGATTTCCTTGGGATTTGGGGCTTGGGATTTGGGATTTGGGATTTGGGATTTGAGATTCAGCGCCGCTCGGCGCGGTGCTCGTTGAGATGATTGTGGACGGCGAGATAGACCCGAAACGCCGTCATCGTCCACAGCCCCGCGGCGGCAAGCTTGTCGTGCTTCGGTCCCACCGTCATGTTCCAAGCGCTGAGCCCAGCAACGTCAATGAGGCCACCGACCGATACCATCCGCATCGGGGTATGGTCGAACGGTTTCAGCAGCGGATTCTGCTCGCGAACTTTGTAGAACTTGAGCGCGTGATACGTGGTAATCCAGTCGGCCGTCGCGGCGCCGCTCGCTGCGATGGTCGGCCAAAAGAGGCGCCCGCGTTGTTGATCCTGGGCAACTGCTGTCGAAGGAAGCAGGACCGCGACAAGCAGAGCTGCCGCAAGAACTTGGCGGTAACGCATGCCGCGACTATCGGCCCCAACGTGCTACTTCTTTAGTGGAATGCTCGCAACAATTCGTCTCGGATCGGATCTGCTTCTCTCCTCCACCCGGCTGAATGGCGCGCGCGTCGGCGTCGTCTGTAACCACGCGTCCGTGGATCGGGGGTTTCGGCATGTGATCGACCGCGTGGCCGCGGCTGAAGGGGTCACGTTGGCGGCCATTTTCGGCCCGCAGCATGGATTCCGGTCAGACGTGCAGGACAACATGGTCGAAACGCCGCACCGCGATGATCCGCGGCGGCGGGTGCCCATCTACTCGCTTTACAGCGAGACCCGCGAGCCTACGGCTGAGATGTTGCGGGGCGTCGATGTGCTCCTCGTAGACCTGCAGGACATCGGCGCCCGCATTTACACCTACATCTATACGATGGCGAACTGCATGCGGGCGGCCGCCCGTCACGGCGTTCCGGTCATCGTCTGCGATCGTCCGAATCCGATTGGGGGCACCGCAGTCGAGGGCGCCTGTCTCAGGCCCGGTTGGGAATCGTTTGTCGGGCTGTTCCCGATTCCGATGCGCCATGGGATGACGATCGGCGAGCTTGCACAGCTCTTCAATAAAGAGTTTGGCATCGGCGCATCGCTCGATGTAATCCCCATGGAGGGGTGGACGCGGTCTGCCTACGCCGATTCGAGCGGCCTGCCGTGGGTCATGCCTTCACCCAACATGCCGACCCTCGACACGGCCATCGTCTATCCGGGCACTGTCCTCTTCGAGGGAACGATGCTGTCCGAGGGCCGGGGGACCACTCGCCCGTTCGAACTGGTCGGAGCACCGTGGATTGACGCGGAACGGTTTGCCGGCGACATGAATTCGCTCGGTCTCGACGGCGCGTACTTCCGGCCTGCGGGTTTCGAACCGACGTTCCAGAAGCACGCAAAACAGCCGTGCGGCGGCTGCCAGATTCATGTGACCGATCGCGAATCGTTCAAGCCGGTGAAAACCGGTGTTGCGCTGATTGAGCGGTTCCGGCGTTTCGACCCGGCCCGCTTCGAATGGCGCAGGCCGCCATACGAATACGAGCACGAGAAGATGCCAATCGACATCCTTGCGGGCTCCGACACGCTGCGGCAACAGATCGAACGCGGCGTCTCTATCGAGGAAATTGCGGCGAGCTGGCGCGATGATGAAGCGCAATTTCGCCGCCTGCGCGAGCCGTACCTTCTCTACGAGTAGAGGCGGACCTAAGGTCCGCCTCTACGTGTTCCAACCTACGTCGGTGACCCCGAACGTGTTTTCGCGAGTCCCGGCGCCTTCTTCTCCTGCACGACGGGCGGATGGAGGTGGTACCTCGTGAGGTGCTCTTTCAGTTGCTCGAACGCCGACTCCGGCGTATCGGCGCGCGTCAGCAAGTCGATATCCCGTTCCGCAATGGCCCCCCATTCAACGAGCGGCTTCATGTTCAGAATCTGATCCCAGTATTCGCTGCCGTAGAGCAGGATCTGGATCTGCTTCGCCAGCTTCTCGGTCTGCATCAGGGTCAGAATCTCGAACATCTCGTCGAGCGTGCCGAAGCCTCCGGGAAACACGACGAGCGCTTTCGCCATGTACGCGAACCAGAACTTGCGCATGAAGAAGTAGTGGAACTCGAAGTGAAGGTCGTCGGTGATGTACGGATTCGGGCCCTGTTCGTGCGGAAGGCTGATGTTCAATCCGATCGTCTTGCCGCCTGCCTCGGTGGCGCCGCGATTGGCCGCTTCCATGATGCCGGGACCGCCGCCGGAGGTGACGACGAACCGGTGGTGCGTCGTGTTTAGCCCGAGCGACCACTCCGTCAGCAAGTACGCGAGCTCACGCGCCTCTTCGTAGTATCGCGACCATTCGACGGCGCGGCGGCCGCGGGCGACGATTTCCTCGACCTCCTGGCTGGAGCCGACTGCATGCGTCCGGATCAGCTCTTCGAGCGCCTGCTGCGCCGCCTGGCGGCTGTGGATGCGCGCGGAGCCGAAGAAGACGACGGTGTCCTGAATGTTCTGCAGCTTGAACCGGCGCTGCGGCTCCAGATACTCGGCGAGGAGACGGATGGGACGCGCGTCCTCGCTTTTCAGGAAGTTGTGATCGAGGTAAGCCTTTGGCTGCGAACCCATGTCCCGATTATCGGTTCACACGTCTACAGGGCACAATGAAGCGTGCTCGAGTTCACCACCGACCTTGTCATCGTGGCGCCGCCGACCAAGGTATTGGAGGCGTTCTTCGACCCAAAGGCGCTTGCGGCGTGGTGGCAGGCCAAGCAGGCGGTCTGCGTGCCGCGACCGCTGGGCAGCTATGCGATCGAATGGGAACCAACGGAATGGCGTGACGAGATTCTTGGCCGTCTGGGGGGAGCGCTGCACGCGACAGTGATGGAATTCAAGCCGGGACGGGAATTCTTCCTCGCCGATGCCTACTGGCTCCCGCCGGACGGCGATCCGATCGGGCCGATGGCGCTCGAAGTCACCTGCAGCCGCCACACGTGGGGAACGCAGCTGCATTTGCGGCAGTCCGGCTACGAAGAAGGTCCACGCTGGCGGCGGTATTACGAAGTGATCGCGCCCGGCTGGACCACCGCGCTCGATTCACTGAAGAAGTTCGTCGAGCGGGGCCGGGTCGACTAACCACGAAGGCCTCACGGCCCAGCGCGCCTTCGTGGTTCAAATGCGCTGCAGCTTCAGGAAATTCGATGGCCCCTGCGCGAGGTCCGGGGAAATGCTGACGACGACGATCACTGACGATGGTGCGACGAGCGATCGGGCGATCAGCATCTGAGTAATCCGATCGAGTGCCTGCGCGACGTCCGTTCCCAGATCGCCGATGACCGAGACGACGCCCCATGCGAGCGCGAGCCGTCGAGCGACCTCGCCGCTGCCGGTCGCGGCGTAGATCGGGGCGCGCGGGCGAAGCGCCGATAACACACGCGCCGTCTTGCCGCCGCGCGTGACCGCCACGATCGCTGCCGCGCCGCTCCGATCGGCGAGCGTCACCGCCGCTTCGCAGAGCGCGCGTCCGGATCCGGACAGCAGGTGTGAGTCGCCGAGAGGAATTCCCGATGCGACCGGCATCTGCTCGGCATCTCTGATGATCAGGTCGAGTGTCTGTACTGCCTTGACCGGAAACTTCCCTGCGGCGGTTTCGCCGGCCAGCATGATCGCATCCACACCATCATCGACGGCGTTTGCGGCGTCGCTCACCTCGGCACGCGTCGGACGCGGCTCGGTGCGCATCGACTCGAGCACCTGGGTCGCCACGATCACGGGAAGCGCGCGTGCGCGCGCCTTGCGCGTGACCTCCTTCTGCACGCGCGGCACACGCTCGAGCGGCAGCTCCAATCCGAGATCCCCGCGAGCGACCATGATGGCGTCGCATACCGCAAGGATGTCGTCGATGTGTTCGACGGCTTCCGGCCGTTCGAGCTTGGCCACCAAGGGTGTATCACCCGCACCCGCCTTGTACAGGATGTCGCGGGCCTGCTGCAGATCAGCTGCGGTCTGGACGAAACTCAGCGCGACATAATCCACGCCTCTGCTGACGCCGAAGGCAAGATCGTCCGCGTCCTTGGCCGTCATCGCGCTCGACGGAAGCACCGCACCCGGAACGTTGATTCCTTTGTGTTCGCCCAGCGTGCCGCCATCGATCACCGTCGTGCGGATCTCCTTGCCGCTTATGCCGTCAACCCGCAGCTGAATGTGGCCGTCGTCAAGCAGGAGCGTGCTCCCCGGCGCGACCGCCCGCGTCAGTTCGTAGGTTGTCGAGATCTGGTCGCGATCGCCGGGCACGTCGCCGATGACGACGCGCAGCACGTCGCCGGATTTGAGATCGATCGCCGCGTGGTTCTTCAGTTCGCCGGTACGGATCTTCGGTCCGGCGAGGTCCTGCATGATCGCGACCTGACGGTTCACGGCTTCTGCCGCCGCGCGGATACGCGCGATGGCGGCGCCATGCGTCGCCTGCGTGCCATGCGAAAAGTTCAATCGGAAGACGTCGACGCCTCCGCCGATCAAGGCACGAATGGTGTCGTCGCTGTCGCTCGATGGACCGACCGTCGCCACGATCTTGGTATGCCGCACCCCGTCAGAGTACGCTGTACGGCCATGACCGTGAAAGCGTGGCTGGAGATGGCAATCCACGATGCCGAACGTCGCGGCCTGCCGGAACTCAAACCATTGCTCGAGGCGCTCGCGAAAGCCACTTCTGCTCTGAGAACAGCGGAATGGAATGCCGACGCCACCGGCGGATTCGCCTCCGACCCGGATCCCGGATCCCGGATCCCCGATCCCGGGCCCGACCATGGCCGCTGAGCCGCAAAACATCCGCGAATTGTCATTGGCGCTGAAGGCGCGGCAGACGACCGCCGAGGCCATCGTCGACGCGTGCCTCGAGCGCATCGCGGAGCGCAACCCGACGCTCAACGCGTTCATTACGGTGTTCGACGATGACGCTCGCCAGCAGGCCCGCGATGCGGATCGCGAGATCGCCGCGGGACGGCACCGCGGCCCGCTGCACGGCGTTCCGATTTCGCTGAAAGACCTGTTCGATGTGCGCGGAGCGGTCACTACCGCCGCTTCGCGCGTGCGCCAGTCGCATGTCGCCGATCGAGACGCTACGGCCGTGGCCATACTCCGACAGGCGGGCGCTGTCATCGTCGGCAAGACGAATCTCCATGAGTTTGCTCTGGGAACGACGAACGAGGAATCCGCGTTCGGACCCGCGCGACACCCGCTCGATCCCAGCCGATCGCCTGGCGGATCGTCCGGCGGATCAGCCGCAGCGGTTGCGGATGGGATGTGCTACGCGTCAATTGGGAGCGACACCGGTGGATCGATCCGCATTCCTGCCGCCGCGTGCGGCCTCGTGGGACTGAAGCCGACCTATGGGGAATTGTCTACGGAGGGCGTCGTTCCTCTAAGCCCGACGCTTGATCACATTGGTCCAATCTGCCGATCCGTTGAAGACGCCGCGATCATCTACGACACGCTCAGCGGCGATCCGCGGCCCCTCGACGTCGATCGGGGCGGGCCTGCGGACGTGGTGCGCGATTCGCGCCCACCGCGGCTCGCGATCCCACGCCATTACTTTCTGGCCACTCTTGACGGGCAGGTGGCCGCGGGCTTCGAGGCTGCATGCGAACGGCTGCGGGAATCGGGTGCGACACTCACCGATGTGTCTATTCCGCATGCGGGAGACATCGCCGCCATCTATCTCCACATCGTGCTGTCCGAGGCCGCGGCGTATCACGCGACAGCCCTGGAGCGTCGTCCTGAGGACTACACGCCGAATATCCGTATGCGGCTCGAGATGGGACGGTACATCCTCGGCGAAGACTATGCGCGCGCGCTGCGAGGGCGCGAGTTGATCCGGCGCGAGGTCGATGCGGCCCTCGAAGGGGTCGATGGTCTGTTTCTCCCTGCGCTCGCGCTCCCGGCACCGAAGATCGGCGTTCCAACCGTCAGGATCGGTGGAGCGGAAGAACCGGTCCGCAACATCATGCTTCGATGCACCCAGGCCTTCAACGTGTCGGGCCACCCCGCTGTCGCGCTGCCGTGTGGCGCCACCACAGAAGCGTTGCCGATCGGCGCACAAGTCGTCGGTGCGTACGGCGACACTACGGGTTTGCTGCGCGTCGCCGCCGCGGTCGAGGCCGCTTTCACGGCTCCGGTTGCCGCAACCGAGACCTATCGCGGGCCCGGGAGATCTCGTTGAGGCGTGGGCCGATCCGGAAGGTCCGCAGGAGGGATGTCGGGCGGCGGCACCACCGGGATATCCGGCGGGGGCGCATCGATAGTGTCCGGCACACCTTCCCGTCGCGGCGATTCAGGCTCAGGCGGCTGCGGATGTTCGAACATGCAATCGATCGGTGCAACGCACTTGCCGTTCCGCAGACGTTCTGAGGCCTCCCCGGAGCGAGTGGAACGAGGACGGGCTTGCCCTGAGCGAGCGAAGCGAGCCGAAGGGTGCTGAGCCGTTTCTTTCATACCTGGGAGCGGCAACTCGCGGCGCTTACCAAAGACCGCGTTGTTCGACCGTTTGATTGGGGACTGGATTGGATCTCTACCGTGCCCAACGGTTCGGCCGGTTCGGTGCTCACTCGCTGGGTCGACGATGTGATGCGCGATACGGGCGGGTTTTTCGAGGCGCTGCCTGCTCCCGAGTACGACTTCGACGCGCGCGCCGGCGAACTTCGCTTCCCAAGCGCGCTGACGACACCACACCCGGGCAACAACACCGTCCTGGCGCGATGGTTTCCGGCCGCTGACGAACCTCCTATCAGCACGAGCGGAACGCGCGGGCGTGCCGTCGTCGTGCTGCCGCAGTGGAATTCGGATGCCGGCGGTCACATCGGCCTTTCCCGTCTGCTCGCGAGATGCGGCGTATCGGCGCTGCGCCTGTCGCTTCCCTACCACGACGCCCGCATGCCTCCAGAGCTGACCCGCGCCGACTACATCGTCAGCGCGAACATCGCGCGGACGGTGCAGGTGTGTCGTCAGGCGGTGCTCGATGCCAGGCGCGCAGTCGCCTGGCTGGCGCTGCAGGGCTACGAACGGATCGGCATTCTGGGGACGAGCCTCGGATCGTGTCTGGCGATGCTCACCTCCGCGCACGAGCCACGCATTCGCGCGCAGGCGCTGAACCATGTGTCTCCGTGGTTTGCCGACGTCGTGTGGCGCGGGTTGTCCACCCGTCACGTCCGCGAATCGCTTGACGGCAACGTCACGCTCGACGAGTTGCGGGAGCTGTGGCGTCCGATCAATCCGTGGTCATACCTGGATCGTGTCAGCAACACGCGAACGCTGCTCGTCTATGCGCGGTACGATCTGACGTTTCCGGTCGACCTGTCGCGTGTGCTCGTCGACGAATTCGCGCGGCGCAACCTGCCGCACGAAGTGGCCGTGCTGCCGTGCGGCCACTACAGCACCGGCATCGCGCCATTCAGCTATCTGGATGCGTATCTGCTGATTAGATTCTTGAGACGGAATCTCTAGGCGGGTCTAAAGACCCGCCTCTACCCACCAACCACTAACCACTAACCAGTAGGTGGGAGCACATGCATCTCGGCGAAGCCGAGCCGATTCAGAGAGTCCTCAGTCGCTTTGTGATCGCCAACGACGAGCGCAATGGCCCGGCCAGGATCGAGATAGGTCTGCGCGACGCGAGTGACGTCGTCAGCGGTCACCCCGTTCACCTTCGGAACGAATTCCTCGAAATAGGTGTCCGGCAGGTCGAAGAGCGCGAGCTGCCCGACCGAGCGCGCGACCTGCTGGGCAATCTCGAAGTTCCTCGGATACCCACGGGTCAAGGATGCTTGCGCGATTGACAGCTCCTCGGCGGTCGCGGGCCGTCCGCCGCGAAGATCGGACATCTCAGTCAGCGCATCGCTGATGGACTCAGCGGTTGCCGTCGTGTGAACGCTCGTCTGCACTGAAAAGGGGCCGATGCCGCGGCGCCAATCGAAACCGGTGCGGACACCGTAAGTGAATGCTTTCTGCTCCCGCAGCTTCATGTTCAGCCGGCTGACAAACTGCCCGCCGAGAATGGCGTTCATCACCAGCAGAGCCGGGTAATCCGGCGTGTCGCGACGAGCGGAAAGATGTCCGAGACGAAGTTCGGATTGCGCCGCGCCCTCGCGGGGAACGATTGCAAGCTGAGGTGACGATGCGATATCCGCGACGAAATCGGCAGCCGACGACGGTAAGTCCAGCACTCGCTCTTTGCCCGTCCAATTGCCGAACGCCTGGTCAGCGACAGTCAAGAGGTCGGAGTGGGACAACGCGCCCACCACAATCAGGGTCGCTCGCCAAGGAAGAAAGGTCGCCGCATGGAACCGGACGACGTCCTCACGTGCCACACCGCGGAGGGCGACCTCGGTGCCAATCGCCAGATGCCCATATGGATGTGACGGATACAACAGCCGGAGAAACGCGCGTTCGGCGACGGCCGGTGGAAGATCCTTGAGCTGCCGCAGTCGATCGAGCCGCAGCTGGCGGACACGCTCGAAATCAGCGTCGCGCATCGTCGGCGCGGTGAGCATCTCGGATAACAGCTTTGCGCCGCGCCCGGCAAAATGCGTCAGCGTCGTCAGCGTGAAGATTGTTGCGTCGGCTCCCACCTCGACGTCGTACTCGCCGCCAATGCGCGCGAGCGCATCCGACACGTCGATGGCGGAGAGCGACCCGCTCCCTTCATCAACCATGTCGGCCGCCATCGCGGCGAGGCCTTCCCGTCCAGCCGAATCGGCGCCAAGCCCGCCATCGATCTGCACCACGAACGTGATGACGGGCACACCTGGGTGCTCGACGGTTCTGACTTTCAAACCATTGCCGAGCGTGTGATGCGCGATGTCCGGAAAACGAAAAACTGGATCGGGGCTGAGCGCAGGGAGACGCGAGCGATCGACTCGCGTGATCATGAAACAGATACCGTTTCGGAGCCGGGCAGGGCGAGCGCAGTCTGTCCCCGCGGAACAATGCTCAGCACGACACGGCGATCGAATGCGAGGTACTTCCGTGCGGTCGCGCGGACCGATTCGCGCGTCGCTTTCCGGTACCGGGCGAGGTCGTCGGTGAAAAAGTCAGGGTCGCCCCTCAGGACGTTATACGCATTGAGCTGATCGGATTTGCCGCCAAAGCCACCGACGGTCTGGAGGCGGTACATGAAATGCGCCTCCGCCTGCGCAAGTCCCCTCTCCATTTCATCGCCGGCCGGACCTTCGTCGGTGACCTGTTGAATCCCCTCATCGATGAGCGCGGTGATCTCGGTCAGCGATTGACCCGGAGCGGCGGTCGACGCCAGCAGGAAGAAGCCGCCGATCTCGCGTGAATGTTGGTATGCCGACACATCCAGCGCCATTCGTTTGTCGTACACGAGCGTGCGATACAGACGCGACGTCTTGCCGTTGGCAAGGAGATCAGCGAGCAGATCAGCTTCGGCATCGCCTTCCGCGAACATGGCAGGCGAGTGCCACGCCATGTAGACACGCGGGAGTTCGACCCGATCTTCAAGTACGAGACGGACCTCGCGAGCAACCGACGCGTCGGCATGCACGCTCGCAGGCTTCTCGCCGCCCGGAATCTCGCCGAAATAGGCTTCAGCGAGCTCGAACCCGCGCTCGGTTTCAATGTCGCCCGCCAGTGCCAGCGACGCGTTCGCCGGGTGGTAGTACGTGCGGAAAAACGAGCGCACATCTTCGAACTCCATCGCACGCAGGTCCTCGGCGTCGCCGATGGTCAGCCAGTGATACGGGTGGTCCGGAGGAAAAAGCGCCGCGCTCAGCGCCATGAGCGCCATTCCGTACGGACGGTTCTCGTAGTTCTGCCGCCGTTCGTTGAGCACGACACCACGCTGCGTTTCAAAGCGCTCGCGCGTCAGCGCCGGCAGGAGATACCCCATTCGATCCGACTCCATCCAGAGCGCCAGATCCAGCGCGCTGGTCGGTACGACCTCCCAGTAGTTCGTGCGATCGCTGTTGGTCGAACCATTGAGCAGCGCGCCGGCCTGCTGCAGCGGAAGAAAGTATCCGCCGTTGTAATGCTCGGAACCTTCGAACATCAGGTGCTCGAACAGATGCGCGAAGCCGGTGCGCCCGGGCCGCTCGTTTTTCGAGCCGACGTGGTACCACAGATTGACGGCCACGATAGGGACGCGTCGATCCTCGTGGACGATGACGTCGAGGCCGTTGGGGAGCGTGCGTTTGGCGTAAGGCAGAGTGATTGCGGTGGTCACGCGCCCTCAGCGAACTTGAATGAGCGGAATCTTCCCTTTGTTCGCTTCTGCAGTCTTGTGCGCGAGGATCGACACCTGCGCCGCGGTCCGCTCGGCTACAAGCATGAACGCGCGACCCGCCGTCGACCCTGGCTCGCTCGCCACGATCGGTACGCCGTTATCGCTGCCTTCCCGAATCGGCTGATAAACGGGCAGGCGCCCAAGGAACGGAATACCGAGCTGCTCGGCGAGCCGCTCTCCGCCGCCGTGGCCGAAGATGTCCGATTCGTGGTGGCAATTGGGACAGGCGTAGTAACTCATGTTCTCCACCAGACCCATCGGCGCAATGTTCAGCTTCTGATACATGCGCACCGCGCGGAGGCTGTCGGCGAGCGACACCTTCTGCGGAGTTGTGACGACAATGGAGCCGACGACCGGCACCGTCTGGCTCAGGCTCAGTGCCACGTCGCCGGTGCCCGGAGGCATGTCGACGATCAGGTAATCCAGATCGCGCCACGCGACATCGCGGAAAAACTGCTGTATCGCCCCGTGCAGCATCGGACCACGCCAGATAACGGGAGCGTCGTCAGAGGTCAGAAAGCCCATCGACACGACCTGAAGCCCGTGCTTCTCGGCCGGCATGATCTGTTTGCCGTCGGTCGTCAGCTGCGTCGCCGACAAGCCGAGCATGATCGGAACGTTGGGCCCGTAAATGTCTCCGTCGAGGATGCCGACCCGGCTGCCGCATTTGGCGAGCGCGAGCGCAAGGTTGACCGCAACGGTCGTCTTGCCGACGCCGCCCTTGCCCGCACCGACCGCGATGACGTTCTTGACGCCGGGCAGCGGAGGACGTCCAGTCTCCGGGGCCGAGACGGAACGCACATTTGCGGTCATGCGCACATCAACGGACGAGACACCCGGAAGCGCCCGTACCGCAGCCGTGGCCTGGTCCCGCAACTGATCCTTCACCGGACACGCGGGCGTCGTCAGCTCGATCGTGAACGAGACGTCCCCGTCTTTCAGCGAGAGATCTTTCACGAAGCCAAGTGACACGATGTCGCGCCGGAGGTCGGGATCGTTCACGACCCGCAGCGCGTTGAGCACAGCTTCGCGTTCGAGCGTGGCGGCCATTCGTCTATCTTAATGGAATGCAACCGGCTCCAGGCTCACGGAGCCTTGAGTCCTGAGCCTCAAGTCGCAATTACAGGTTCGAACAGGCGCCGTCCGGCGTCGGTCAGCAAAATCCAGAGCGCGTATGCGCCAAGCGCGGTGCCGAACGGCAGCAGCAGCAGGTTCACCACGGCGAGGCCGAGCGTCAGCACGCGACCAGCCGGCTGGCGGCGACGGAGTAGGACGCTTGCGCCTACGTGCGCGCCGCCCCACACGAGCGCAACGACCCCCAAGACCGCAAAGCCGGTCGCGGTGACCCCCGCCGCAAATCCGACGGCAGAGCCATCAGGCCCAAAGAGAATCGCCAGCGCTCCAGCGGATAACAGCAGCAACGACGCGCCGAGCAGCATCGCGAGCGCGCCGTAGAGCGTACACAGAATGGCGAGGATGTCGACGTGCCGTTCCACCTAACCCCGGGCGGGCGGGCTGACCAGGACGCGCAGTTCGATGCGCGTGGAAAGGTCGTGTCTGACGGCGACGGAGAAATGGAAGCAGGCGCCGTCTTCGACACCGGCTGGGGTTGAGATGTGCACCTGGTGATAAATCAGTTCGATGCCGGACCCGGCGCACGTTCCGCACGGGTGCGCCCACGTCTCGCCGCGTCCGCCGCATGTACGGCACGTGCAGCGCACGGGAACGTCGAGCGGGACGGTGGCGCCTTCAATGGCTTCGCGTGGAGAAATCTCGAGGGCGGCGGTCAGCGTCTTCGTCTGCTCTTCCGTGACGAAGGCGCTGCGCATTCGTTCAATGGCCGGGGCGACCGACGGGAAGTCGATGGCGACTTCGTCGGCAAACCATCGCCGATCGTGACGCGGCTCTTCGCCGCCGCGCACTGCGATCGCATGCCCGCCGAAACGACCGAACGCGTTCCAGGCCATTCAACTGCTGTTACGATAGGGGCCGCTCGAAGAGAAGTCAATGGGACCCAAAGAATGTCCGATGTGCGGCGAAACGATGCAGCTGCGTGAACGAGAGATGATCGATCGCGTGCCGGGTACGGCGCAGACCCGGACCTCGAAATTCCGCGAGTGGGTCTGCCCGGAATGCGACTACTTCGAGGAAGCCGAGGAGGGTTAGCGTGCGCCGAGCGTCAGCAGCAGCTCTTTACGCAGGCCTTCGTCGATCTCGTCGATATTGAGTGCGGTCTCGCACTCGTCGCACAGCACTTCCAGTACGGCGGGACGTCCTTCTTCCGAAACTTCCACACGCGACTCGTCGATGTGGACGACATGCATCTGCAGCGTCTTCACCAGAAAATTCTGGTCGTTCCCGCAGCTCGGACACGTCAGTACCACTCGAGTCTCCTCGTTGATCGCCAATATCGTGAACTCCCCTAAAAGCGATTGTAGGAGATGGGATCTGCTGGCGCAACGCAGAATTGTGGTCCGCAACGCAGAAGAGCTGGGATTTGTCCGAATTTGCCCGGTTCGGTGCGTTTTTACACCAGAAGGACCGACCCGCCGGCCGCATAGACGACCCGCGCGTTGATCGGCGCACCGGGAAAGACCTGCCTCAATGCCTGCAAATACAGTTGGACCTGCTGGCTATCCTCCGGCCGCGCACGTCCGGTCTTGAATTCCAGGATGGTGAACGCGCCAGGGGCGGTTTCAACCACGCAATCGATCGTTCCGCGGACGATCCGCCCGTCGAGCGACATCGTAAAGGGAATTTCATGCAGCGCACGACCCGTCTGATAGAGGACGCGGACGTCCTCGCAGGCGCAGATCGCCTCGTACGTCTCAACGGCCGCATTGACGATGCGCTGGAGATCGTCGGAGTCATCAACTTCGTTACTGCGAACCATCTCGACCGCCACGTCTCGAATCGGCGGCGGATTTTGGGCGCCGGATCCCGGATCACCGATCCCAATCCGCTGAAGCAGCCGATGCACAAGCGTTCCGACGAGACGACCAGATGTGGCCGGCGGCGGGTCGAAGCCGCCTCGCCCGGTTTCTGCCGACGCCATAGCCGCGACGGAGCGACGCGCCGGCGCAGGGTCGGCGAGGGGCTGGAGAGATGCAACCGTGCCGGGACTCGGGATTCGGGATTCGCGGTTCGTTGGTTCTGGGTTCATGGGGCTCGGATCCCGAGGCCCGAATCCCGAATCCCGGATGAGGCGCAGTCTGTGCACGGTGCCTGACGACGCGCGCCATTCGATCTCGTCACCGGCTGCGGCGAACTGATCGATGAGCGCTTGCGGGAGCACCGCCGCAAGGCTTCCGCGGCCGGGCTGCATCGTACCGTCCTTCAACACGCTTCCCAGGTACAGACGATCGCGTGCGCGCGTGAGCGCGACGTAAAGGAGACGCTTGCTCTCCTCCGCTTCCCTCGCCGCGGCGTCCTCGTCGGCATCGGATCTGAAGTCGCCAACGGCCACCGACACGTCGCGTTCGCCTGCGCCCGCCACAACGCGAATCGGATCGCGGAAGCCACCTGTTCCACGCGCGAGGTTCACCACGAAGACGATTGGAAACTCCAGCCCCTTTGCGGCGTGCACGGTCATTAGGTTGACGGCGTCCATCGCATCGATAACCGCATTGGATTCATCACCGACGGCGAGGCGATCCAGGTGCGCGGCGATTCGGCCGACCGTCGCGTAACCGCGGTTCTGAATTCGCCGGATCAGGGCGCGAATCTTCTTCAGGTTCTCGCGGGCCTGCGGCAGCCGTGGTCCTTGCATCTCGACGAAATAGGCGGAGTCGGCGAGCACGATATCGAGCAGTTCGGCAGCGGGAACTCGATCAACCAGATAACGCCATTTCGCGCATGCATCCCGCAACCGGCTGAGCGTGGCCGCATCGGCCGCATCGAGCGCATCGAGCGCCGCACCGGCCGGCGAACCGCCGAGCGCGGCCGCGATATGCGGCGCCAGGCGGCGAAGCGCTTCATCCGAGATCCGCGCAAAGCGCGAGCGCAAGAGCGCCGCCGCACGCATGTCCGACAGCGGGTCGGCGAGATACCACAGCAGCGCGAGCACGTCCTTGATTTCGTCGGCGTCGAAAAACCCAAGGCCTTTGTAGACGTACGCGCCGATGCCACGCCGCTCGAGCGCCGCCTCGTACTCACGATGCGAGTCGCGTGTCCGGAACAGGATGGCGACATCCGACGGCGTCATCCGGCGTGCAGCGCCGGTCGTCTTGTCCCGAACGACGGTTGCCTCTTCCAGCAGCCGCGCAATTTCCGCAGCAGTGGCGTCGGCGCATGCTTCCGGACTGTCGGCCGTGATTAGGCCGAGAGCGGAACATGGAACAGCGCTCGACGATCCTCCGACGATGACAGCAAGCTTTCCGTCGACCGGGAACTGATCCTCTTCCGCATAGCGGAAGGCGTCACTCCGGTGGTCGATCTTCGGAACGTCGCGGCCCACATCGTTGACAAATGCGAGCAGCGCCGGAACGGCTCTGAAGCTCCGCGAGATGGTGCGTCGTGCGTTCCCTTCGGGCCGAAGCGCGTCGATATACCGGCAGGCATCGTCAAGGATCGACACGTCGGCGTCGCGGAACGCGTAGATCGACTGTTTGCGATCGCCAACGATGAAGATCGAAGGAGGAAGCGGACCCGACGCGGCCAGGCCGGCTCCCTCGCCCCACGATTGCACCAGCAGCGAGACCAGTTCCCATTGCGCACGGCTCGTGTCCTGAAACTCGTCGACGAGCACGTGGTGGTATCTCGATTCGAGGCGATAGCGGCTCTGCGCGAATTCGTCCATCTGCCGCAGCAGGTCGAGCGTTCGCTGCAGCAAGTCGGCGAAGTCGAGGGCGGCGTGCGCGTCCAGCGTGCGGCGATACTCGGTCTCCGCGATCCGGTACATACGCAGGATGCCGCGGGACACGAGCACATTCAGGTCACGTTTGTAGCGATCGAAGGTTCCCCGGATCGACGGGGCATGAGTGACGATGAGGTCGCGATGTGCCGCCCACACTCTCTCGGATACGAACTGTGCTTTGGTGAACGCAATCCGTTTCCGCGGTTCACCCAGATCCGTCAGGAAGTGCTCGCGTGCGCGCGCGTAGGTGGCCTGAAGGTGTGCCGGGTCGAGCGGAGTTCTCGTGGCAAGGCTCGCTTCCAACCGCCGTAGGTGGCGTGCAAGCAGCAGGAACGACGGTTCAGGTGGGCCGGTTTCGAGAAAACCGTCAAGCCCGCGGGCCATCGCGGTGAATACGCCAAGCAGCGCGGCGGCGCCGCGGTGGGTAACAACTGCCACCGTGAGATCCGCGGGGCCGCTCTGCAGATACCTGTTGAGAATCGCCGGCGCAACCAACCGTCTGTTGAGCATCGCCGCGAGTCCTCGGCGTGCACGGCGATCACCAAGCTGAGCGAACACGAGCGCCACGTGTTCGTCCGCTCGAGCCAGGCTGCGGCATGTGCGCAACGCCCGATCGAGTGACTCGTCAATCAGCCGTGGAACCTCCGTTTCGTCGGCGACATCGAACCCGGGATCGAGGTCAGCTTCGAGCGGAAACTCCCGCAGCAACGACAAGCAGAAGGCGTCAATGGTACTGATCGCAATGTCGTCTGTGCGGTCGCGAAGCTCACGCCAGCGTGCCGGGGCAATCTCGCCGCGTGCGGCCGCATCGCGCAGCGTTCCGATGATCCGCTCGCGCATCTCGGCTGCCGCCTTGCGAGTGAAGGTCATCGCAAGGATGTTCGACGGGTCGACGCCGGCACGCAGCAGATTGACATACCGTTCGACGAGCACGCGTGTCTTGCCTGTTCCAGCCGACGCTTCGAGCGCGACGTTGTAGCGCGGGTCGACCGCGTGGAGACGTCCCTCACGGTCGCGCGCATCGATGCGCGATTCGACCGGATCCTGATCGAGGGCCTTACTCATCACCCACGTAATCCTTGCGGCAGACCGACGGATAGGCGCAATACGAACAGATCCGCGTCTCGTACGGCCGCACGGGGAATTCTCCGCGCTCGATGCCGCCGACAACGTCGAGCAGCCGTGCTCGCGCGTCCGCAAGCACGGCATCCTGATCGTTGCGGGTGCTGATCACCGATACGAACGGGCGTTTTCCACTGAACGCGACATAGGCCGCTTCATCGACGCGCCACTCGCCTTCGCCACGCTCGGCCAGCCGTTCCTGGGCGCACAACGCGTATACCGGTACTTGCAGTGCCCGTTTTGGCTGCGGCGGATATCCGGTCTTGTAGTCGATGACGCGAAGACGCCGGCCGCTCAACAGGTCGATGCGGTCGGCGACACCCCGCAGCGGCACGGTCCGCCCATCCTCGTTTCCAAGTGAAAACGAGCCGTCGAGGCGATACTCCAGCCAGCGATCAACGACGTCGACGGGACGGGACGCCTCGAGTCCGAGGACGACATCGACGATGCCGACCGAAATCGCCGAGCCGAACAATCGCGTCCGCTCGAGCGCCGCGTCGGCTTCGGGGAGCGTCGCGAGCAGTGGCTCGGCAACGTCCGCGAACAGTGCGCGTGCGGCATCGACATGTTCGGGCCTAATAGTCCGCTCGCCGCGTTCGTCCCACCGCTCGAAGAATCGTTGAAAGACCTCGTGGATGAAGCGGCCGCGGGCTCGCGGCGACAACGACGGTTCGTCCTCGGGAGCCTCGTCGAGCCGCAGCACGTGTGACGCAAAAAACTGAAATGGGCAGTCCTGATACCGCTCGAGCGCGCTCACGGCGTATCCACCTGCGGTATGTCCGTCGGTTCGCCCGGTTGGAATCGAATCGGTCGATCGCTCGAGTCGCCACGCGGCCCAGGAGCGCGCGGTTTCGGATAACACCACCCGGGATTCGGGGTTCGGGGTTCGGGATTCGATGGTTATGGGTTCGCGAGGTTCTGCGATCTGGTCCAGGAGCACCGAAGGCGTGACCAGGGAATCGTGCTCGAGCGAGAACGTCGAGACGATAAGTTTCTTTCGCGCCAGTTGCCGCAGATCCGAGAACGCGCTGCGCACCGATTCGAGCCGATCGGCATCGGCGGGCCATCCGAGATCCCGCAGGATCGACGGCGAATAAAAGATGTTGCGGTGCGGTTTCTCCGGCCACTCGCCATCGACCAGACCGGCGAGCTGGACGTGATCGAACTCCCCAAACGGCGCGCTGTCGGCATCCACGAGATGCACACCCGATTCGCCGGTCTTCGACGCGAACGTGTGGACTTCGATGTGCCTCCGCACCATCGCCGCGACCTCGTCAAAGGACACTCGACCGAAGGAGAAGCGCCGGTAGGCATCGCGAAGCGCACGCATCAGGCCGAGAACGGCGGAGCGCGCGCGAAGCTGACGCGAAACGAGCGAGTCGTCCATCTCACCGGCGCGAGGCACAGCGGCATGCCCGCTCAGAAATGTCACAACGCGATCGAGGTGATCGGCGACCGTTGCATTCGCGCGCAGCGGCTCGAGTTCGCGCGCAATGACCTCCAACACCGACACGCCAGCTACGGCGCCCCTTGACATGCGCGCTCCCTCTGCACGCCAGGCGACGTGGAGCCGCTCGAGCGCATCGAGTCCGCCCAGATAGCCGGCTTCGCTCAGTGCGCGGTCGAGTGCGGTCACCTCTGCGAGACGAAGCATCTGACCTTCAGCGGTGGTGAATTGCAGGTGTGGCGAACGCAACAGCGCGACACCTGGCACACGTGCGAAATTCCCACTGATGCACGAAAACAGGACGTCTACGATGGCGGCGTACGGTTCGGCCGCGAGCGGAAGCGCGTCGAACATCTGATGCGGGATGCCGGTGGTGCGAAACACTTCGCGCGCGAGATACACGTACGGCAGCCGCTGCCGTACGACGAGCGCAGTGCGGTCCAGAGGGGCGCCATCAGCGGCCACGTCCTCGCGTACCCATCGAGCGAATTCAGTAATTTCATCCTCTCGATCGCGACTGATCACGCAGGCGGCCGGGACGGCGTCGCAGAGGTCAAGAAGCGGCAGCGCTCCACTATTGGACTCCGCACGCACTTCCTCGATTCCCGGCAGCCACTGATGGATTCGCTCGTGAAAACTGCCCGCCAGCGTTGCGTCGGTCACCACGACATCGACACGCCGTAGTTTGGGGAGGCGCGCAAGAAGATCCCAGTCAACGGGATAGAGACCGTATCGATCCGCGGCCCGATCGCGCACGGCGACGATCACGTGGCGCCACGGTTGATCGCCTTCTGCGGCGAGCAAGCGTTCGCGGATGCCGTGTTCGTCGACTTCCCCAGCCTCGCAACGTCGTTCGAATTCCCGGAACGCCGCAGCGAGGAAACGGGTCTGACGAACGAGCCGTTCCGCGCCTCGATCGTGGTCCGCGCCGCCATCCAGCCTGCCGAGCACCAGACGCTCGAAGTCGTCCACCGACTTCTGGTGCCGCTTCAGCGAATCGAAGAATTCGAGCATGGCCCCGACGAGTCCCGGCCGAATGCGGAACGGCGGCTTCACACCGGCGTCGACCGTTGCCCCGCTGGCAGCGGTCAGCAGCGCCTCCCGCTCCTGAACCGTGAGCGGACGCTCATGATGCGGCACGCGCTGGAACAATCGATCGTGCAGTTCGCCTCGCGTCACCATATCGGGCAGCACGGTTGCGGCGGGCCCGCGCAGGCGGTCTTCAATCGAACGCAGCAGGTGATGCGCTGCGGCGCGTGTCGGCACGACGATCAGGCGGTTGCGGGCATCGAACGGAGAACCCTCCGTCGCGAGCGCGGCCAGGATGCTTCGAAACGACTGGAGGTCCGCCGCCCGCACGAGTCGGGTCGTGCGGGGTGTGATCACTCGAGACGAGGCGGTTCGAGCAGCGCGCGGATTTCGTGCTGGACCTTGTCGACCATAAGCAGGGCGCCAGCCGCAGATGAAGAGGCCTGCAATGCGACGGCGACATTGCCCGACGAGACAGCGTCGTAGCGGATGTCAACGGCCGTTTCCGCGAATCTCCAGGCGCTGACGAGCAGTTCGTGTGTCGGACGCAGGAAATCGGGCACCGCCATCCGCTGCAGGCGGTCGGCCCCGCCGGCCAGACGGCTCCGAATCGACACGAGCGTGGTGGGTGGCGGCCCGGTCAGACGCCGGATCGCGTCGAGTGACGGCTGTATCTTCACGAGCTGCAGGAGTTGGCTGTTGATCGTGCGCTCGTACTGTCGATAGGTCGAACGCCGAATCTGCCATCGATCGCGCAGCAGACGCAGGCGGCGGGCATTATCGAGCTGTACCTGCAGCGAGGCGTCGAGTGCCTGCACAACCTCCGGCCTGCGACGGCCTAGCTGGGCATCCTCCTTCGCCACGCGGTTGATGATGCGCTCGACGTCGCTGATCCGCGCCTGCCCGGCGGCGTTGGTAGCCGATGTCATCAGCCGGCGCGTCAGCCCGGCATACCGCTCGTCAACGACCGCTTCCGCGTGAATTTCATCTTCCGCCAGCCGGCGAAGTCGGGTCGCCTCTGACGATGAAAGAGCCGATCCCGCTTCTTTGACGAGCGTCAGCGATTCCTGCAGCAGCGATACACGATCCGCGACGTGCGACGCCAGCCGCGCGGCCTTGAATGTCCCTTCTATCTGTTCAACGATGCTCGGCGCACCCTGTATCGGTTCGGACCCTGGTTCCACCGGCGTGGCCACGAGCGCAAGGCTGAAATCGTTTTTACCGGCGGCGGCGCGAAGATCCGAAATCGCTTCGTCGAGCAGCGACACGACCTCCCGGACGTCACGCTCCCGGTAGCCGAAGTGCGTTGCCGGCCAGTTGGCCAGCGTCTCACGGGCGTGCTCGGCCGAGCTCAAGGCGGCGTTCTTATCTGGCGACAACGCCACCTCGTTGAGCACACGCGCGATATCGTTGCTCAGCCGCTCAAAATCCTCCTCGCCCCGTGTGTCCGCATAACGTTGGGCCCGCACCGCCGCCGCGTACCGATCCGTCCGTGGCCAGTCGATCTCCGCTGTCGGCAGGGATACGACATGCAACCGCGGCTCGTCTGCAGGTCCGCCGACGGGCATCGAGAAGACAACCTGATCGCCGACTCGGGCGAACTCACCGTAGCTGACAAGCGAGGCGCCGTCGCGCAGAAATACGCGAAAGAGCGTCGCATCCGCGGCGGCGTGGGCCGCTGTGGCCGCCGCCAGCGACACGAATCCAATCAGTACTCCGACCCTGAGGGGCATCAGTGGTGAACTTCTATTGTATCCGCCCAAGAGTGTGGAAATCCTGTGCACGATTGGTGCAAAACCTGTTGAGAACCGGACAACGAAATTTTTTTTACGATGCGATCCGAGCAATCCCTCGCCGAGCCGCATGTGGACTGACCCTTCGCGTGTCGCTTCGCTTGATCGCACCGCCTTGCCGAATAGAATCGTCCGCGCTCGTTACTCCAACCAGATATCGCACACGTGCAAATTCATCATTTTGAACACACCATCGGCGGGCGCGCGTACCAGATCGAGGTGACCCGCGTCAGCAACAGGTGGCGGGCGCAGCTCCGACGAGGTCCTGGCGTTCCGACCGCAATGATGCCGTTTTACGGCCCGACGCCCGACGAAGCCGCCCACCAGTTGTTCCAGTGGCTGACCCTGACACATCAGCGCTTCGCGGCCACATCGGCTGCACGCGCAACCACTATATAGACGTGTCCGTGACAGGGTAGGTCTTCGGGTCTACGGAAATCCCAAACCCCAAAACCCAAACCCCAAATCCTAAGAGTTTTTCAAATGTCCGTAGGGGTTCTTGGGATTTGGAGCTTGGGATTTGGGATTTCCGCTTATGTCGTACGTATAAGCGAGAACCTGGGGTCTGCGCCGAGGCTCGCGGCGACCGGCAGCCCCAATTCTTGTCGCACGATATTGGTGCCCTGCACCAATGCCACCATCTTGTAGAACGCGTGGCGGCGGCTCATGCCCTCGCGTCCCATACCGCAGTCGGACGAAATCGCGAGCCGCTCGACAGGAACCATCTTCAACGCGCGACGAATCAGGTCCGCGACCTCGCCAGGAGACTCGACCTGTAACGTGTGGTGATCGATCACGCCGATGCACACCTTCTTGTCCGTGATCGCCTGCGACACCGCCTCGAGGTCCATGGCGTCGGAGCTTTTCATCTCGAAGGTGATGACGTCCGCATCGACCTGGTTCAGCAACTCGAGCGCCGGCTTGTACGACTGCACGGTCGCGAACATTCGCTGCTGTGACGGATTTCCCCAGCAGGTGTGGCACCACACTTCAGTCTTGGCACGAAGCCCTTTGACGGTGTTGTTGAACACCTGCAGCATGAACTCGGGATTGATCACCTTGTCGACATAGCCGCGCGCCGCGAGCAGATGGATCTGCGGCTCCTCCATCTGGATCACCTGACACCCGGCGTCGGCCAGGTCGTGCAGCTCCTCGTTGAAGGCGTCGCTCAGCGCCATGATGCGCGAGGGGATGTCTTTGTAATATTCGTCCTGCACCGCGAAGGCGACCAGCTCCGGTGTGACGGTTCCGAACTTGACAGGCCGTGTCGTCAACCGCTGCGCCGCTTTGAACAACTCCGCATACTGCATCTCGCCGCGTCCGACAGCTCCGATCACTTTGGGCATGACGCGAGCTTCCAGGTAGTCGTGCAGGATGTGCCCGCGCGGAAATGCAAGGCCTCCCGCGCCCGCCCTGGCCAGCTTCGGGTGCAGTGTTTCGAACCCTGTCATGTGGTGCGGTGGATAACTCGTCCAACTCTGTCCGCCGACATCCTGATCGAATCGGCAATCGCCGTCGGTCACGATGTCCAGACCCGCCACTTCCTGGTCCCGCAGATAGACCGAAAGCGCGTCGACGTACTGCTCGCGGAAACGCGACGTGACCATCGCGTCGAGAAACGATCGTGTGCCGAGATTTTCCGTGTACCAGCTGGGTCTGGGCAGCGACCCGGTGATAGTCGTCGGCAGGAGCTTTCCCGCTGTCGCCTTCAGCATGCGCGTGTCCCCGTCCGGTGAATTTCGCCACCAAACAGTACAGCGCCGGGGACCGGGCACTCACGTACTTTTTCGCACGGGTAGGATGAACTGCAGTAGATCCAGCAGGGCCTGGGGATCGGGGACTGGGGACTCGGAGTTGCCAGTCCCAAGTCCCCAGTCCCAAGTCCCTAAAGGCTAGAACTCGATGTGGGTCTGCGCGAGCAACCGGCGCGCGAGCAGTTGCGAATTCGCGGTGCGATAGAGCTGCTCGAGCGAGACGACGACACCCAGGCGGCCACGTCCCCACTGACTCCAATGGGCTCCGCCGAACATGTAGCCGCGCTGTGAGTCGGTTCCGTTCGACCCATCAGGATCGAACAGATCCAGGCGGCCGATTCCAGCCCACCCGGTGGGGCCCTTCCGTCCCTCACCGAAGAACGACATGCCGCGGCGCTGGACGTCCCTGGCCACGAACGGGTTGTCGGTGGCGGACAGATATTGCGCGGTGGCGACTGCGTGAGGTTGTTCGTAGCTCACCATGACGATCCCCACGTTGCGGGGACGGTCTCTGGCGTACCACCCGTATGAATAGAAGCCCGATATGTGCACGGACGTCTCGGCCGTGGCGTCGGCATAGGCGCGCACCGTGGCGCGTCCCTGCACGCTCTTGTACTTGTCCTCTTCGGCCCGCCCATATCCCTCGCCGTTGTAGATGCCAACGTGGAACTCGGCGCGCTCACCTCGGGCCCAGAAACTGGCGCCCACATCGCTCGGCCCAGGAATGAGACCCTCGCGTTCGGCAAACATCGGACCCTGCACACGATAGCGATTGGTGGACTCCTCGAACGTCAGCCATGGCGTCTCGTGCATGCCGAAGACGATGGAGGAGTGGTCCGTCACGTCCGCTTCCAGATATGCGTACTCCAGGCGCAACGCCAGGTTATTCTCGAGCGTGGCGTCCGTCGTCGGTCGCACATCCGGCGTAAACCGGGCGCGAATGCGATCGGTCAGGCGCGCGTGAACGTCGAAGTATCCGCGGGTGACATCGAACGCGTTGTATCCGTCCTCTTCGTGCAGTTCGGCGGAGTACTGCAGGAACGAGAGGACGCCGAAGGTGACAGCGGGAGTCGCGGTCGGCGGCGTAGACGCCGGATCCTCCGGAGACTGGGCCAACGCCGGAGCAGACAAGGTCCACAACAACGTCGTGATCACGCAGAGTCGATTCACGCTCATCAGCTCCTAGAAAATTGCCGGGGCGCCGGCGCGGAAGTCACCATTGAGTATCGGCACCGAACTGGCTCCGAGCCACTGGTCGAGCAATTTCGCGTAAACAGATCGGAAGTCGGTCTCATAGCGAACGTCGCCAGAGTTGTTCTCGAGGGTCGGATGGCCGGGAGACAAAACCGGCGCCGTGCCGTACAGCCCGCCGCGGACCATTCCGCCGAGCGCCATCATCACGCCCGCAGCGCCGTGGTCGGTGCCGTTGCTGCCGTTCTCGGAAATGCGGCGGCCGAACTCGGAGAAGACGATGACGGTCGTATCGTTGGAGAACCCCTGGTTGCGGATGTCGCTGTAGAACGCCCAGAGCCCGTCGCCCAGCGTGCCCATCAGACCCGCGTAGCCGCCACCGCCCCCCTGGCCTTGCTGTGCGTGTGTGTCGTATCCGCCCGTCTGCACCCAGTACACGCGAGACCCAACGTTCTTGACGATGGCGCCCGCCACCGTTCGCAAGGCGAGCGCGAAGCCGTTGTTTGGATACGGGACGGTCGGCGTGTACGCGGTCGCTTGCGCCACACGATCGAGGGTCTCGATCGCTCCGCGGCTGGTGCTGTTCACAAAGGCGAGGTGCGGCCTGCCCGTTGCCGGGTTCGACGCCATGATTTGCGCCGCAGTGCGCTCTTCCAAGGCGATTGAACCGCGGTTCGGGCTCGCATACGTGTACGTGCTTGCGCTCGGAATTGCGGGCACACCGGTTGTACCCGACAGGAGCGCTCGTGGTGTTTCTCCGGTGGTGTTCCAGGCCGCCAGCGCGTCAACGGGTCGAGGCAGCGTATCGAGATAGCGTCCGAGCCAGCCCGAGCCGGTGTACGACTGCGGGTTTGCGGTGCCCCAGATGTCGCCCGCCTCGAAGTGCGAACGACTCGAGTTTTCGTAGCCGGTCCGCTGGACGAGCGCGAGGTGTCCCTCGTTGAAGATGTTCAAGAGCCCGCCTAATCGCGGATGCAGCCCCAGCGCGCGGCCGGCGGCATCGCTGCCAACTTGCAGCACCTGGCCTGCAGGAATCGCGATCGATGGACGGCGGCTGTAGTACGACGGGTCCTGATAGGAGACGAGCGTATTCAGTGCGTCGTTGCCGCCTCCGAGGTACACAACGACGAGGCGACGCGATGGCAACCCCTGCGCCTGCGCGATGGCACTCAGGAACGCGGGAGCGGAAAGGCCGAGTGTGACTGTCGCAACGCCGTCACGGATGAAGATTCGTCGAGATACGCGCATGGTCGCTCGCTCCTGTCTATACGAGCTGGTACTCGGCGGAGCCGACGAGCAGACGCGCAAGGCCCGCGGCGCGGGTTGTGACTTGCGCGGAGTTCCAGCTCCCCGCTCCTGATTGCAGGTACGACATCAACGCCTGTTGTGGGAGCGCATCGAACGGCGCCGGCGTCACGCGATCGAGCATCGCCGCGTACAGCGCCTGCGGTGTCTGACTTTCGGATTCGAACTCGGCGCCGAGGTTCTCCTTCTGGCTCGCCGCCAGCGTCGCCGCGAAGTTCGTGCGTGCGAGCATCGTCCCGGTCGAGAACCATCCCGCACCCAACGGCCATCCGCCGACGTTCGGCGGCTCGAATAGCAGCTGGCCCATGGCGGCGAGCGGTGTTCGCGCCTTGTCGAGCGAGAAGTTCTGCCAACCCACTTCCTTGATCGCGCGCGCGACGTACTCCGCCGGCCACGCATACCGTACGAAGTGCATTGTGGGATCGTTGAACCACGGCGAGCTCAGGATGTGACGCACGACAGGCCTGATCTCCGTACCGCTCTGGAGATAGACAGACGCGGTGCTTTCGATGAACGCGGGATCCGGCTGATGAATCTCGCTGATAAAGAAGTTCCAGAATTTCCGCGCCAATCGCCGCGCCGTCTCCGGGTGCACCGCGAGCCCGGTAATCAGGTCGATGCCGTCCTGCATGCCCGCAGACTCGCTGCGCGCCGGGATCGTGCGGCTTCCGTTGCTGTAAATCGGGAACGAGAACGTCTTGTCACTCGTTTCGTGTTCGCCCGCGTTGTAGACGAACTCCTGATACGAGTTCATGTCAGTCTTGTTGTAGCCCTGCGACTCTCGCAGGTTCCACCCCGAGAACACTCGAGCAGCGGCGTAGACGTCGCTTTCGGTGTAGAAGTCGACGCCGATCGTGAACAGTTCCATCACCTCGCGGCCGAAGTTCTCCTGCGGCTTCGTCCGCGTGTTGAACTGGCCGTCGAGCCATATCAGCATGGCGGGGTCCATCGCCGCCTGCAGCACGAGATCGCGAAAATTCCCGAGCGCGAACTGTCGAAACAGTTCGAGTTGTCCCTGCGGTCCGCGAAGCGTACCCGGCTTGCACGCGAGCATCTTCGCCGCCTGCAATGGACCCGAGTCGTTGGTCAGCTTGCTGTATGCGGTGGCGAAGTGGTTGTGCCAGAACAGCGCCATCTTTTCCTGCAGCGGCCGTCGCGTATGGACCATGCGGAACAGCCAGCGCTGGCGTGCGTCTTCGATGTCGATGTCGGGGGCAAACAGATCCTTCGAAGTCACCTGCGCGTGGTCGGCCCGTCCGATACGGGCGTCCACGTCGTCCGGCCTGCCTTCGTAATCGACGAGATACGACACGGCCGCAGCGGTGGACATGTCGCGGAAGGTCTCGACCTCCAGCGGGCTGACGCCGAATCCGGCGCGGCGGAGCAGGTGATCGATTTCCGGGTTGAGTTGGGACATATCGGCTCCCGTGCGAATCGCAGCGGCGATGTCAAACGGCGATCGTGACGACTCCGTCGGCGAACGTCGTGTTGAACTGACGCAGTGAGGCTTTCGCAGGACCCTCGAGCACCTGACCGGTTCGGCTATAGCGCGAGCCGTGACACGGGCAGACGTAGATGTTGCCGTCCGCGCCCGTCACGGTGCACGACTCGTGACTGCAGGTGGCGTCGACGGCCATGAATGCGCTGGCGTTGGTGCGCGAAACGAGGAACACGCCGGCGGTCGACTCAACGAGCGCGGCACCGCCCACGTTGTCTAACGGTGATCCGGCGACGGTGACCTGCACCCCGGAGCCTGCGAATCGGCCGGGAACGACGCTGAGCATCGCCGCCGGGCGGCTCGGCGATGTTGGCGATCCACCGCAGGCGGAAAACAGCGTTGCGAGCGTGGCGCCTGAAGCGACCTGACACGCTCCTGCGCAGAACTGCCGTCGTGAGACCGGTCTTTTCGTTTCTGACATGGCGATAGTTGTCGTTGGGGGCTGCCGATGTCAGGTGGGCAAGATCAACGCCACCGACAAATGACCCGGTTTTTCATGGGGTAGCAGCGGCTGGCAGGGGCGCGCCGATCACCGACTGCGCGTGTCGACGGGTGATTTCGTAAGCGCGAACAGGATTTCAGTTTTGTGGGTGCGGCTTCGGCGATAACAACCTTGGCGTGTGATCAGGAGCGAAGATTGGTGGACCAGACCGGGATCGAACCGGTGACCTCGTGAATGCCATTCACGCGCGCTCCCATCTGCGCCACTGGCCCACTTCGGTGTGACTGTTCATGCTAGCGCGGCGTGTGAGCGGGTGCAACTCGCAGCCATTCACGGAATAGTTAGAATTCCGCCGTGATCGAGGCCGTTCCCAACCCCGCGGCGGCTGCTGATCTTGACGATCTCGCACGACTGCTCGTCGACGCCGTCGAGAGCGGTGCCGGCGTCAGCTTCATGAGTCCGTTGTCTTTCAGCGAAGCGCGCCAGTGGTGGCAGACGACGCTCGAACAAGCCGATCCGCGAGCCATCGTCCTTGTCGCGCGTGACGAACTCGGCATTGCCGGCAGCGTGTCGCTGCATCCTGCGTGGCCGCCGAATCAACCACATCGCGCCGACATCACCAAGCTGCTCGTGCACCGCCGCGTGCGTCGGCACGGTGTTGGCCGCGCACTGATGGCGGAGATCGAGGCGCGCGCGCGAGCGGCAGGGTTCACGCTGCTGACGCTCGATACAGTGCGCGGTGATGCGGCAGAACAGCTGTACACGAACGCGGGATGGCAGCGCGTCGGTGTCATTCCGGATTACGCGCTCTCTCCTGACGGGCGGCTGTGCGATACGGTCGTCTTCTACAAAAAACTCTGACCGTCGAGTGCCGCCATCATCTCGGCACGCGGCGGGTA
>DASTZI010000429.1:0-4437 GCA_035764385.1 Vicinamibacterales bacterium | reverse complement strand
ATCGCCTTCGGCAATGCCGATGCGATTGGAAACGCGCAGCACATGCCGATCGACCGGCAGGCCAGGCACGCCGAGTGCGTGCCCGAGGACGACATTTGCGGTTTTCCTGCCGACGCCCGGGAGTTTGGTGAGGAGCTCCATGTCCGCGGGGACGCTGCCCTTATGTTCGGCGACGAGCGCCTGCGCCATGCCGATGAGCGCTTTCGACTTCTGGCGGAAGAAACCAGTCGAGAGGATGACCGGCTCGAGCTCGCCCGGCGTGGCTTTCGCGAGCGCTCGCGCGTCGGGGTATTTGTGAAACAGCGCCGGCGTCACCAGGTTCACGCGCGCGTCGGTCGATTGCGCGGAAAGGATCGTCGCCACCAGCAGCTCGAACGCGTTCCGATGATGCAGCTCCGTATCGGCGTTCGGATGCTGCTCCGCGAGTGTTTCGATGATTCGCCGCGTCGCCTTCGATGATTTCACTCAGTGCACGGGTCCTTTAGACCAACCGACGTTGGAATAGGACTCGGAGAAGACGCGCATATGCTCCTGCAGTGCCGCCACGAGATTGGGGACGAACTGCACTGGAACGACGACGCGGGCGCGAACGGGCGCGCGCACGACATGGTCTGTCTCGGCCTCCCGTAGCTCCTTTTCCGACAGCGGCATCACTTCGCAGAACGTGAGCGTGAAGTCGAAGGGCGTATGTGCAATCGAGCAGAAGTTCGCGTAGGTGCGCGGCTCGCCGGGCTGGTCGTCGGGAACGATCGTGAAGTTAATCTGCTTGCGCTGCGGAGTCTCGTCGGCCATAGACGCCAATACTAGTCCACCGGCGGACGAACGCGAACCAGTCGATTTCACGCAGGTCATCGAAGTAGGAGTAGACCACCGGCGTGACGAGCAGCGTCAGCAGCAGACAGAGCAGTTGCCCGCCCAGAATCGTGACGGCCATCGATGCGCGTGATCCTGCGCCCGCGCCGCGGCCGAACGCAATCGGCAGCATCCCGGCAATGATCGAAAGGGTCGTCATCAGGATCGGTCGCAGGCGTACGTGATTGGCCGCGACAATCGCCTCGTGCCGTTCCATACCCTGTGCGCGCAGCGTGTTGGTGTAGTCGACCTGCAGGATCGAGTTCTTCTTGACGATGCCGAACAGCATCAGCATTCCGATCGCGCTATACACGTTCAGCGTCATCCCGAAGGCCATCAGCGCCAGCAGGCCGGCGGGCACGCTGAGTGGGAGCGACGACATGATCGAGAAGGGGTAGATGAAGCTGTTGAATTGCGATGCCAGCACCATGTAAATGAACGTCACCGCCAGGAAGATGGCGATCACGAAGTCATTCGATGCTTCGTTGAGCGTGCGGGCGTTGCCGCCGAACACCACCTGGTAGCCGGGCTTCAGGTGCATTTCGTCGACCTTCCGGCGTGTCTCATCGAGCACGGTGCCGAGCACCGCACCGTCGAGGGTGGCGTTGACCGTGATCTGGCGCTGCCGGTTGTAGCGATCGATTGAAGCGGGTGCCGAACCCATGGTCAGCTGCGCCACGTCGCTGACGCGCAGCGCTCGCTGCGTCGTGGACGGGACGAGCAGGTTCCCCATCAACGTCGGGTTGTTCCTGAACTGCTCGTCGAGCCGCAGGACGACGCTGTACTGATCGTCGCCGTCCTTGAACTTGGAGACCTCCTCGCCGCCGATCAGCGTCCGCAGGTTGGTCGCCAGGGAGTCGATCGGGACGCCGAGATCGGCCGAGCGCGCGCGGTCGACGTTGACGCGCAATTCGGGCTTGGTGAAGTCGAAGTTCGAGTCGACGTCCGCGACGCCGGGAATTTCTTTCACCTTCGCGAGCAGCTCGGTCGTATACACCTGGAGCTGCTCGAGATCGGGCCCCTGGATAAGAGCCTGCAGACGGTTGCCGCTGTAGCCGCCGCCGGTTGATGCCCCTGAGATGTCGGTGCCGCCGTTGATACGCGTACGCGCGGCCTTGTACTTCGCCAGCGCCACGCGCGCCCGTCGCATGATGTCCTGCTGCGATAGCGTTCGCTCTTCGAGCGGCTTGAGGCCAACGTAGAAGTTTGCGTTCCCGGCATTCACGTTCGAGAAGATCAAGTCGACACCGGGGAGCAGCTTGAGGTCGCGCTCCATGTCGGCCGTGTACTGCTCCGTGCGCGGATAGCTGGTCCCGGAGGGAAGCTTCACGTTGACACTGAACTCACTCTGGTCGTCGTCAGGAACGAGCTCCTTGCCGATGTGCGGATAAAGCAGAACGGCGGAGCCCGCGACGGCGGCGGCGATGCCGGCCATTCGTAAGCGGTGCGTCAGCGCCCACTGCAGCATCCGGCCATAACGGGTGTCGAGCCACGTGTAGAAGCCGCGCGACTTCGACGTCACACCGTGGCCGTGCGCGTCGCTTTTCTTCAGCCACAGTGCGCACAGCGTCGGCGTCAGCGTGAAAGAGACGAGCATCGAGATCAGGATGGCCGCGGCCGAGGTGATACCGAAGCTGTAGAAGTAGCGCCCCACCTGGCCCGTCATGAAGGCGACGGGGAGGAAAATGACGCACAGCGATAGCGTCGTCGCCATGACGGCCAGCCCGATCTCTTCGGTGGCCTTCACCGCCGCCTCGTGCGGCGTGACGTGCTTCTCTTCCACGTAGCGGAAGATGTTCTCCAGCACCACGATCGCATCGTCGATGACGATGCCTGTGGCCAGCGACAGCGAGAGCATCGTCATGTTGTTCAGCGTGAAGCCCATCACGCGCATGACGGTGAAGGTGCCGATGATGGACGTCGGCACCGCCAGCGCGGCGATGAACGTCATCCGGAAGCTGCGGATGAAGAGGAACACGACGAGGCTCGCGAGAATCGATCCGAGGATCAGGTGCAGCTTGATGTCCTCGAACGAGCGACGGATGAACCGCGACTGGTCGCGAATGGGCTGAATCCGGACGTCGGAAGGCAGCGTTCGCTTGATCGATTCGACGCGGGCGAGCACGCGATCGACGACATCGACGGTGTTGGTGCCCGACTGTTTCTGGATCAGGAGCGACACCGCGGGCATGCCGTCGAGGCGCCCGGCGCTCCGAATCTCCTGGACGCCGTCAACGACGCGGCCGACGTCACCAAACGTCACGACAGATCCGTTCCTGTACGCGAGGATGATCCGATTGAAATCCTCGACGTTCTGCATCCGTCCCATCGTCCGCAAGTCGATCTCGGCAGGTCCGGAGATGAAACTTCCGCCAGGCACTTCGACGTCCTGTCGCTGGACCGCGTCTCGCACTTGATCGACGGTGAGGCCGTAGGCGTTGAGCCGGTCGGCATTGAGGAGCAGATCGATTTCCCGATGCCGATCGCCGATGAAGGTGATGGCGCCTACATCCTCGACGGTCTCGAGGATTTGCTTCACCTGCTTGTCGACGATCGTCGTGAGTTCCTTCGGCGTGCGTGATCCAGAGACGACCAGCGTCAACACCGGCGCGGCGTCCGGATCCGCCTTGGTGATCACCGGCGGCAGCGTGTCTTTCGGGAAGTAGCGCGCGGCCGCGCCGATCTTGTCGCGCACGTCCTGCGTGGCGCTTTCGATGTCGCGTTCGAGCACGAACGAGATGTTCAGATTGGCGCGGCCGGGATCCGAGCTGGCGCGGAGTTCATCGATGCCGTTGATCGTGTTGACCGCTTCCTCGAGCGGCTTGGTCAGCTGCGTCTCGACTTCCTCTGCGCTGGCGCCGGGTAGCTGCACCTGCACGTTGACTACCGGCACGTCGGTCTTCGGCATCAGGTCGAGGCCGAGCTCACGATACGAGAACCACCCGACGACAAGGATTGCCGCCGAGATCATGATTGCGAATACAGGGCGGTGAACGCTGACGCGCGAGATGATCACGGCGTCACCCGCCTGGCTGTGACCGCGACCCCCGCGGAGAGCTGATTGAGATTCGATGTCGCGACGGTTTCACTACCGTGCAGGCCCTCGACGATTTCGACCAGATTGTCCTGGTGTACGCCGACCGTGACGTTCTGAGGCCGAACTTTGCCGCTCTCGATGACGTACACAGTCGACACACCGGCTAATGTGGAGACGGCATCTTCAGGGGCGGCGATGACGTTGGCGTCCACGTGAGTCAGGATGGCGCCCTTGGCAAAGAATCCCGGTTTCAGACGGTGGTCACCGTTCGGCAGCTCCGCTTCTACAGCAAACGTCCGCGTGGACTGATCGACGGCGGGGCTCACGGAGACGATGCGGCCGCGGAACATGTCGTTCGGGTATGACTCGACGCGGAACTGGATTGGCATTCCCGGCTGGATGACACCCGCGAATTTTTCCTGGGCCGCCGTAATGACCTTCAGCGGATCCATCTGGACCAGCGTGATCACGGGGGTGTCTTCCTTGATGAACTCGCCGGGCTGCACGAGCCGTTCGGCAACCGCCCCCGCAATCGGGGCGCGAATGAT
>DASTZI010000428.1:0-2210 GCA_035764385.1 Vicinamibacterales bacterium | reverse complement strand
CTTCGCCACGAATCCGTCCAGGTTCTTCACTTCGAAGCCGATGTGATCGACCGACCGTCCCTTCGTTGGTGCGAGCGGCGCGTCGGCTTTGCCGAGTGCGATCTCGGTGCCGGGCACTGTCGCCGTCTCGAATGTCAGCCGCTTGCCGGCGGTGGCGCCGAAATGCTGCCCGTACCACTTCTGTGCTCCCGCGGGATCGGCAACCATCAGGTGAATGTGATGCATCTGCAGCGGCGTCGTAATCGCATCGTTCCCATATATCTCGATGCGCACGCCATCCGGTCCGGTCAGGAATCCCTGTGCGACCTTGGGATCCTTGTTCGGCTCCCAGGTCAGCCCCGCCGCCTTCCACTTCGCCGAGGCGCCGGCGAAGTCCTTGACGTACAGTCCGAAGTGATTGAGCACGGATCCGTTGGTGCCGCCGGTCGGATCCTGCTTGCGCAGCAGGATGTAGACACCGGGGATTTGCACCATCGTGAGCTTCTCGCGCTGCACGATTTGAGCGCCGACGCCGGTCCAGAAACGCGTCTGGGCATCCACGTCGGTCGCATTGATGTGGATGTGGCCAAGCGCCACGCCGGCGGCGTTGGGGCTCGCGAGCTGCGCGAAGGACGGGGTTGACATCGCAAGCACGGTCAGAACGAACAGAATTCGTGTTTTCATGGACGCACACTTTACCAAGGTCCCGGCCGGCAGGATACGGCGCGGAGGTACCGATGCCAGCCAAACGATCGATCGACGTTCTGCGTGACAAATCGCTCTACCGTTCCATCGCGTTTACGCGCAAAGAACGTCTCCGGCTTGGGCTGCAAGGCTTGCTGCCCCACATCGTCGCGACCCAGCCGCAGCTCGTGGATCGCGTGATTTACACGCTCAGGCGGATGCCGCGCGATATCGATCGGTACATGGCGCTCTCCTCGATGCAGGAGCGCAACGAGCGGCTCTTCTACCGGACGGTCATCGACCACGTCGAAGAAATCATGCCGTGGATCTACACGCCGACCGTCGGCGAGGCCTGCCGCGAGTTCTCGCACATCGTGCGCGAACCGAAGGGCTTCTTCATCACTCCCGCCGACAAGGGACGCATCGCACAGATTCTGAGCAACTGGCCCGAAAAAGACATTCGCGTGATCGTCGTCACCGACGGTCAGCGCATCCTCGGCCTGGGTGACCTGGGTGCGAATGGGATGGGGATTCCCGTCGGCAAACTCGCGCTGTACACCGCGTGCGCGGGTATTCCGCCGAAGCACTGCCTGCCGGTGCTGATCGATGTCGGCACTAACAATGACGCGCTCCTCGGGGATGCGCTCTACATCGGCTATCCCAGGCGACGGCTCTCGGGTCGGGCGTACCAGGCCCTCGTCGACGAGTTCGTGATGGCCGTGCAGAAGAAGTATCCCGACGCGCTGATCCAGTTCGAGGACTTCCTCACGCCGGATGCGTACTCACTGCTGAACACGTATCGGGATCGCGTGCTCTGCTTCAACGACGACATCCAGGGCACGGCGGCGGTGGCGCTCGCCGGCGTCTACGCATCCACTCGCATCACGAAGCACAAGTTCCGGGATGTGCGCATCATGTTCCTGGGCGCCGGGTCGGCGGCGACAGGGATCGCCGACTTGATGACGTCGGCGCTCGTCGCAGAAGGGCTCAGTGTCGCGGACGCGCGGAATCGATTGTGGTTCGTGGACAAGTTTGGCCTGGTCGTGAAGAGCCGCACGGATCTGATGCCGCACAACCTCCCCTACGCACACGATCACGCGCCGCTCGATTTCGTTGCCGCGATCGACGAGCTGAAGCCGACTGTCCTCATCGGCGCCACAGGCATGGCCGGAACGTTCACGCAGCAGGTTGTCGAGCGCATGGGCGCGATCAACGCGCGCCCGGTCCTCTTCGCGTTGTCCAATCCCACGTCGAAAGCGGAATGCACCGCAGAACAGGCCTATGCGTGGAGCCGGGGTCAGGCGATCTTTGCGAGCGGCAGTCCGTTTGCGCCTGTGACATGGGAAGGCCACGAGTTCCACCCCCGACAGGGCAACAACGCGTATGTCTTCCCCGGGATTGGACTGGGTGTCGTGTCGTGCCGCGCCCGGCGCATCCCGGAGGAAATGTTTTTGACCGCTGCCCGTACGCTGGCGGATCTGGTCACGACACAGGATCTGCAGAGAGGCTCTCTGTATCCGCCGCTTCGGGACATCCGACGGATCTCC
>DASTZI010000427.1:0-2869 GCA_035764385.1 Vicinamibacterales bacterium | reverse complement strand
CCAGGTTCCAGGCTACAACCTGGCCCAGCCGCTCCCCTTCTTCCAGGGCGCGGGGGTGGTGGGCACGATCGACGTGGGCGGATTGTCGCGCATGGGCACCGATCCCACCTCGCCCGTGACGCAGCCAATGAAGTATTTGACCTGGAACGACGATCTCACATCGGCAAGGGGCAAGCACGTGCTGAAGAGCGGCGTGCTCGTCGAGCACGGGTACTCGGACAGGCTTTCGTCGCTCAATAACCGCGGCAACTATACCTTTGCCAACGTGGCGCAGTTCCTCGCGGGCGTGCCGAGCCGTTTCCAGGGCGTAGCGCCGGGCGCGGTGCTGAACCGCCAGCGGTCCAGTACGCTCTTTGGCTTCTACCTTCAGGACGACTACCGCGTCACGTCGTCGCTGACGTTGAACCTCGGTGCCCGGTACGAGTTCTATACGGTCCCGAAGGAAAAGAACGGCCTGGATGCGTACCTGCCTGACCTGCTGACCTCGGTGGACACCGTGCTCGGCGGCCCGTTCGTCAACCCCTCGAAGCGCAACCTCGCGCCGCGCGTCGGCTTTGCCTGGGACCTCACCGGTGACGGCCGCACCGCCATTCGCGGCGGCACCGGGCTGTATTACGACAGCGACAACCCGTTCAACAGCTCGCTGGGCATCTCGGCGTTCACCCCGCCGTTCGCGCCGGCGGTCACTGTGTCGGGCCCCGGGATTCGGTTTCCGAACCCCTCGTTCGAGCCCTCGCCCGGAGCGCGGACGCTGCGCACGGTCGACTATCACGTCAAGCAGCCGAGGGGGTGGACGTACAACGTCAACCTGCAGCGCGACCTGGCCGGGCATTGGGCAGTCATGGTGGGCTACGCGGGCTCGCGCGGCCACAATCTGATCCAGACTTACGAAGGAAATCCGGTGGTGCCGACCAAGCTGGCCGACGGCACGCTGTTCTTCCCCGCCAACGCCCCACGACGCAACCCGGCCTGGAGCACGATCGATTGGCGAGCGTCCAGCGGGCATTCCGCATACAACGCGCTCCAGTCGACGCTGATGAAGCGCTTCAACGGCGGCCACCAGCTTCAGGTGTCCTACACGCTGAGCAAGGCGATGGACAACAACGATTCCCAGCTCCCGCCCGACACGCAGTCGAACTCGATTTACCCGGCCAATCCGTACGACCTGGAGTCCGAGTGGGCGGTCTCCTCCTTCGATACCCCGCAGGTCTTCGTCGCCAACGCGACGTTCGAACTGCCCGCGTCGAGCCGTCATGCGGTCTTGAGCGGCTGGCAATTGAACGGCATCGTGTCGCTGCGTTCCGGCTATCCCTTCACGCCGTCGCTCGCGACGCCCAACTGGTCGCGCAGCGGCAACATTCAGGGCACCGCCGAGGATCGGCCCAGCGTCAAACCGGGCACCGATCCAAAGCGCATCATCACCGGCAATCCGGACCACTGGTTCGACACGAGCGCTTTCTTCCTGCAGCCGCAAGGGTTTCTGGGTACCACGCCGCGGAACTTCCTGCGTGGACCTGGTTTCGCCAACACCGATCTGTCGCTCGTCAAGAACCAGACGCTGGGCGGCGGCACGCGGCTCCAGCTCCGGCTCGAGGTGTTCAACGTGTTCAATCGCGCGAACTTTGCCGTGCCGACCCGGACGGTGTTCGCCGCCGCCGCTCAGGACGAAGCCCCGCTGCCATCGGCCGGCAAGGTGACGCGCACCGTCAACTCGTCACGGCAGGTTCAGCTCGGCGTGAAGCTCTTGTTTTGATATAAAAAGATCCGCGATTTCCCAACATGAAACTTTGACCCGAAGGGATAGCCGAAGGTATCCTCTCCGCCATGCGGCATGCATTGATTGGCGCCACGATCGCCCTGGCTGGAGCGCTGGTTGTCTCGCCGGTCGTTGCCGGCCAGACCCGCTCGCCGTGGGTCTATTACCCGCTCGACATCGCCAAAGGCGACGGCGGGCCCGCGCCGAAGCGCGACCTGTCCGGCACCTGGGCCGGCCCAGGGTCCACGGATGCGATTCCTCGAGGTACCAACGCCGAAAGGCCTTCGCTGACGCCGCTCGCCCAGCAGGTGATGAGCCAGCGCAAACCGATCGGCCGCTACGGCCCGGCGGGCACCAACGATCCCCAGGCCCGCTTCTGCGATCCGCTCGGCTTCCCGCTGAATTTCATCTACCAGAATCGCGCGATGTCTGTGGGCACGATGCCGAACCGAGTCGTCTTCCTGCTGCAGTTCGGTGGCTTCTGGCGCGAGGTCTGGACGGATGGACGGCCGCTGCCGACGAAGGTCGGCGGCGAAGATCGAGATTCGCTTGATCCGACGTACATGGGCTACTCGACCGGCCACTGGGAGGATGACTACAACTTCGTGATCGATACCACCGGCCTCGACGAGCGAACGTGGCTGCTGCGCGACGGAACACCGCACTCCGTGATGGCGCACGTGCAGGAGCGCTGGACGCGCGTCGACCACAACACGATGAAGGTCGCCATGACCATCGACGACCCGAAGATGTTCACCAAACCGTTTTCCCTGGGAACCTATTTCTACCGTTGGGTGCCGAACCAGAAGATCAACGAGTGGCTGTGCGTCCCCTCCGAGACGCTGAAGTACCTGCAGGAGCAGGGCGACCCCGCCGGCAGCTATCCTGACGCGGACCAGCAGCGCCGGGGCGGGGGTGGTGGCCGCGGAAGATGAGGAACTTGACCATGAGGATGAGAGTTCGAGCGTTTGTTCCAGTCATCGCCGGCCTGATGGCGATGGGCACCTCCCTCTCCGCGCATCACGGCGATGCCGCGTATGCCGACAAGCCGATGGAAATGAAAGGGTGCGTGGTCACCGAGTTCGACTGGATGAACCCGCATTCGCTCATCAA
>DASTZI010000426.1:0-18761 GCA_035764385.1 Vicinamibacterales bacterium | reverse complement strand
GGACGTCACGATCCGTTCCGAAGGGCCTGTTTGCCCGCGGCCACAACGCGCAGAATGGACTCCGCATCGAATACCGCGCCGCCCCAGGTTCCGCCGCTGGCATCCTGAAGGACCGCCCAGATGCGCGTGTCGTCAGGTAGCTTTTCATCCGCGGCGAGATCCGGTCGCGGCGCTCGGGCGGCGAGAGCGCGGGCGCCTTCTTCTCGAGACAGGTGCGCCGCGTCATCACCGATGAAGTCGATGGAGCCTTCCTGTGTCTGCTGGTTGACGAAGATTTCGATCAGATCTCCGTCGCGAAGTTTTCCGATCGGTCCGCCGGCGAGCGCTTCCGGCGACACGTGCCCGATACATGCTCCGGTTGACACGCCGCTGAACCGCGCATCCGTGATGACCGCCACGTCTTTACCGAACGGCAGATGATGCACCGCGCCGGTGATCTGATACGTCTCTTCCATGCCCGCGCCCATCGCACCGCGGCAGATCAGCACGATGACGTCGCCAGCACCGATCCGTCTTTCCTTGATGGCGGCCATGGCCGCGGGTTCGGAGGTGAACACCTTCGCGCGGCCGACGTGCCGATAGACGCCGTGCTGGTCGACCAATGAGGGATCGATGGCCGTGCTCTTGACGACCGACCCTTCGGGTGCGAGGTTGCCGCCTGGGAAACAGACGGTCGACGTCAGGCCTCGGCGACGGGCGTCGTCAGGAGACATGATCACGTCGTCCGCATCTACGTTCTCGCGCTCACGCAGCGCCTCGCGTAACCGCACTCGACGCTCCGAGCCCTCCCAGGCATCGAGTTGATCCCCAAGGGTGACGCCACCGGCCGTGATGACGCGGGTGTGCAACAGGCCGGCACGCCGCAGATGCAGCATGACCTCGGGGACGGCACCCGCCATGAACACTTGTACGGTGGGGTGGTTGCGTGGTCCGTTCGGTAAGGCATCGACCAGGCGTGGCACCTCACGATTCACGCGTCGCCAGTCGTCAACTGTCGGCCGCCGCAAACCTGCGGCGTGAGCGATCGCCGGAATGTGGAGGATCATGTTCGTCGATCCGCCAAATGCCGCATGGACGACGAGCGCGTTCTCGAGCGCCGCATCGGTGACGATGTCGCGTGTCGTCAACCCGCGCGCAGCAAGTGCTAACAACGCGTGTGCGGAGCGGTGCGCCACATCAAGCCAGATGGGATGACCCGACGGCGCCAACGCCGAATGCGCCAGCGCGAGCCCGAGTGCCTCGCCGATGACCTGTGATGTGGCGGCCGTACCGAGAAACTGGCACCCACCTCCGGGCGTGCCGCACGCGCGACACCCAATCTCTGCGGCTTCTGCGAGCGTGATTTCCCCATGGACGAAGCGCACGCCGATCGTTTGCGCGGCGCCGGCATCCTCGCCACCTTCCGAAAGGAGCGTGACGCCGCCCGGCACGAGCACGCAGGGAAGTTCCCGCGTCGCCGCCAGCGCCATCATCATTGCGGGCAGGCCCTTGTCGCACGTAGCGGCGCCGAGCACGCCGCGTCTCGTCGGTAACGATCGAATCAGCCGACGGAAGACAGTCGCCGCGTCATTTCTGAACGGGAGGCTGTCGAACATCGCCGGCGTGCCTTGTGAACGTCCGTCACACGGATCGGTGCACGCGGCGGCGAAGGGGATCGCGCCGGCGTCCCGCAACACGTGCGCAGCGCGTTCGAGCAGCAGGCCGACTTCCCAATGGCCAGTGTGATACCCGAGCGCGATCGGCGTCCCATCAGGCGCGCGGATGCCGCCGTGCGTGGAGAGGAGAAGGAACTCGTCACCGCGCAACGCCTCGGGACGCCACCCCATGCCGACGTTCTGACTCCAGCCAAACAAATCGCCGGAGGGCCGTTCCCGAAGCTGCGCTTCGGTGAACGGCAATGAGCCGCGGGGGCCGGGAACCCGTGTCTGAATGTTGAAGAAATCCGCGGCGTCGTTGTCGAAGAGCGCAGGGTTCATGCGTCGGGAAAGAGTTCGTCGGGGAGACCGACGACATCATCCAGCCGGGAGTGGTAGACGCCGCCGGCATGCGGGGTCAGTCGCAATTGTTCTATGGTCAGCTCCTGCCGCGACGACGTGATGTACAGGTCGCTATAACCCTCACCGCCGAATACGGGACATGTCGGGTTCGGTGTCGGAACCCCGATCACCGTCTCGACCGATCCGGTGGTGTCATAACAACGCACCTGTCCGGATCCCCATACGGCATTCCAAAGACATCCGCGCGCGTCGATGACGGATCCATCGGGAAGGCCATCGCCATCGGCAAAGCAAACGAATTCCCGCTGACGCGCGACATGCGCCGAGTCGGCGTCGTAATCGCACCCCATGATGCGTCGTTCGAGCGAGTCGCAGTAGTACATCGTGCGGCCATCCGGACTGAAGCAGATGCTGTTCGGAATTGCCACGTTGCCGAGATCCAGGCGCCGGAGCCCGTGCTTTATCGAGTACTGGTAGAAACTGCCGATGCGTGCCTTGTCGGCTGCTTCATTCAGCGTCCCAAAGACGAAGTTGCCGGCGCGATCCGTGCGTCCATCGTTGACACGCGTGGGCACGACCGTTGGTTCAACAGCCGCAAGCTCCTTGATGTTCAGCGGAACACGGCTCGACATGTCGACGTCGACGAGGCACAGGCGCTTCTCGAATCCGAGCAACAGCCGACCGGACCGAGCGATGGCGAGCGCTCCAACGCGTTCGGGGGGTGTCCAGGAATGCGTGGCGCCTGTGGCAACGACGCGCATCCATAGTTGCGAACCCTCGATGTCTGTCCAGAACAGCGCGCCACGTTTGGCGTCCCAGACGATGCCCTCGCCAAGCTGGCACCTGGCATCGACGAGAAGGGTTGCCGCTCGCGCCCGCACACTCACACCCGCGTTCGACATCGAGTCCAAGAACCTACTTCCATGACTAGCCAGCGCTCCACCCGCCGTCGATGATGAGCGCCGAGCCTGTCACAAACGCGGCCTCATCGCTCGCCAGATACAGAACCGCTGCGGCGATTTCCTCGGGCCGCCCCATGCGTCCAATGGCTTGCGTCGCCGACATCTGACGGTACGCCGCGTCGGGGTCCGGATATTCGCGCAAACGCGCGGTCACGAACGGCGTTTCCACCCGGCCGGGGCAGACACAGTTCACCCGAATTCCTTGTGTCGCGTGATCAATCGCGAGGGATTTGGTCAGTCCTACCACCGCAAACTTCGTTGTGCAGTATGCGATTCGATCCGCGATGCCCAGGACGCCGCCGATCGACGCCATGTTCACAATCGCCCCGGTGCGCTCGGCGAGCATGCCGCCGATGAACGCTTTCGTGACGTTGAACACGCCGCGGACGTTGACGCCGTACAGCCGGTCGAGGTCGGACCCCGCTGTCTGCTCGATGGTGCCGACGTGGCCGATCCCGGCGTTGTTGACGAGGATGCTGACGGGGCCGATCTCGTCGGCCACGCGCGCGCAATTCGCCTCGTCGGCGACGTTCAACGAGATAAAGCGGGCACCAGCGGTCTGTGCGTTGCAAGCCTGAGCGACCCGCTCGCCGTTGTCCGCGTCGATGTCCGCGACGACGACGATGGCTCCTGCGCGCGCCAGTGCGTAGGCAATCGCTTCGCCAATTCCCGAGGCCGCTCCGGTGACGAGCGCCTTCCTGGAATCGAGTCTGAACACCGGTCGCTACTTGGAAATCGGAGCGGACACGGCGTCCGCTGCTGTCGCCGCTACTTGATCTTCGCGTTCGCGACGGTACGGCCACATCGCCTGCGTGAACACGCCACCGTCGACCCAGATCGTTTGACCGCTGATGAAGGAGGAGTCTGAACTCGCCAGGAAGGCGACGGCGCGGCCGACGTCCGCGGGCATGCCCACTCGACCGACCGGGGTGATTGAGCCCCACGCGTCAGCGTAGCTGCCGTTCTCGAGGCGAGTGCGCTCGATCTCAATCGCCCCGGGTGCGACACAGTTCACCCGAATACCGAGAGGACCCAACTCGACGGCGGCGACTTTCGTGAGCATCTCGATGCCGCCCTTGCTGGCCGTATAGGCGACCAGATTGGGGAACGGCACCTTATTGCAGCCCGACCCGATATTGACGATCGAGCCGCCTCCGTGTTCCTTCATGTGCATGGCGGCTGCCTGCGTGCACAGAAAGCACCCCTTGAGGTTGGTGTTGATCACACGGTCCCACTCGTGTTCCGTCACCTCGAGCAAGGGCTTCCACGTCTGGATGCCGGCATTGTTGACCAGGATGTGCAGGCGGCCGAAGCGCGAGACGGTCGCGTCGACAATCGTTCTCACGTCCGACGCGACGCCGACGTCGCCTTGGACGGCGAAGGCATCGACGCCGAGGGCCCGAATCTCTGCGACCGTCTGGTGCGCAAGATCGGCGGCAGCATAGTAATTAATCGCGACATTGCAGCCTGCCCGCGCGAGTTCAAGCGCGACTCCCTTGCCGACACCTCGATCACCCCCGGTGATCAGCGCCGCGTGGCCCTCTAGTCTCACTGAGTTCGTATGCATCACAGATTTCCTCGACGGATCAATGTGGCAGCGTATGCCCGCGGTCGGTGCGGCGCAATACTCGTGGTTTACTGGAACGGGTCCATCATTTATACATTTGCGTATCGGTCCTCGAACGCCGAGATTCGGCCCATTGGGCGGGCGCTGCCTGCCGATAACTCGCCGGGGTCTGCCCGAATCCCTGCCTGAACACCGTCGTCATATGCTGAACGGATCTGAACCCCGCTTCTGCAGCCACCTGTTTCAACGGCATCTCCGTCTCGAAAATCAACCGCCGAGCGCGCTCCAGTTGCGTTCGTCGAATTGCCGTTCGAATCGTGTAGCCGAGAACGGACGCAAATTTGTTCTCGAGCCCTGAACGCGATATCGCCACCGCTTTGACGACGTCCGGCACTTTGATCCGGTCACAGGCGTGTTCCCGGATGAACACCATGGCCTGCGCGACTTTCGCATCGTCGATCGCCAGCACATCGGTCGACTGCCGCGTGACGACGCCCGTCGGATCGATCACGAAGTGCCGTTGTCGCGGTTTTCGTCCGCTCATGATCTGATCGAGCAATGCCGCGGCGGCGTATCCGAGTTTGCTGCCACCTTGTTCGACGCTGGTCAACTGAGGGCTGCTCAGGCGGCACAACAGTTCATCGTTGTCGACGCCGATCACCGCAACTTCATCGGGCACCCGCAGGTTGTAGGTGCGGCACGCCTCGAGTACTTGCCGCCCTCTGTTGTCGTTCGCGGCCATGATTCCTATGGGCTTACGCAAACCCCGGAGCCACTCTCCCAGGGCTCGTTGCACAACGGGCCACTGCCGCATCGAGCGATGGTGGCCGTGGAACACGGCGCACGATTGATGGTGTTTCTCGAGGTATTTGACGAACGCCTGTTCCCGCTCCTCCGACCACCCGTTGATGGGCGAGCGAGGATAGCCACAGTAACCAAAGCTATTGAACCCGCGCTCGAGCAGATGGTTGGCGGCGAGCATCGCAATCGCCTGGTTGTTTGTGTAGAAGTACGGGATCGACGATCCTTCCGCGTACCAGCCGTAGCCACCGCCGAAACCCACCGCCGGCAGCCGCGCTTGTTGCACCAGACGCGCGATGGCGGGATCGTCAAAGTCGGCAATGATGCCGTCGCCTTGCCATGATCGCAGGTCGGGAAGTCGCTGGTCCTTGAGCGCGTTCTCCTCGATGTAGACACTGAACTGCGGCCGTTCCTGGATATACGACGCGACGCCCATCATGACCTTCAGGTCATAGACGAGCCGTGCGTCGTAGATCAACGCGACGCGCCGAATACGCGGTGCCATCAGGTCAGTGAGCGACGTATGCTACACGCGCCACATTGATCTGCAAATTTATAAAAAACAACGCCGTTCACATAAACAGCCGTCGTTGACCCGCGTGACGCGACCCTGTAGTTTCGGTGCCCTGTTTCGACTCTTCGTGAGTGGAGGGTGTCCGCGAAGCGAATGGATGTGTCGTTCTTCAAGAACATCAGCCTCGCAGCGAGCCGGCAGTTGCAACTGCGGTGGGAGATCTACCATGTAACGAACACGCCGAATTTCAACGTGCCTGGAAGCGCGCTTGGCACGCCGACCTTCGCGCTGATCTCCGACGTGGGTAACTCGATTGCGCGGCAGATGCCGTTTGCCGCGCGGTTTACATTCTGATCGCGATTGACAGGAGCTAGCGTCATGAACGTTGCGTTTCGTCGGTTCACCCTGGCCGTGCTCACGTGCGTCGCCGCGGCCGCGGCGCCGGTCTTCGCGCACCATTCGTACTCCATCTTCGCGATGGACAAGACGATCGTCTACAAAGGGAAAGTCGTCGAATACCGTTGGGTCAACCCACACGCGCACATCATCATCAAAGTTGACTCCCGTCCGGGGATTGACCCCGAGAGCGTCGGCACGTGGGACATCGAGGGGGCGAGCACCAACATTATGGGCCGCCAGGGATGGAACAAGCTGACGTTCAAGGCTGGCGACCAGATCACACTCGCGGGACATCCGCTCAAAGACGGATCGAAAGGCGCCGCCCTGTTCTATGCCATCCTGCAGGATGGTCGGCGGCTCTACATGGACATCGCGCGGCCTGGCGAAGGCACGCAGTAATCCGACGCGTCACCCAAGGCATTACGCTGCGTCGGAGGAATGATGGCCATGAAAATGCGTCGCGGCATCGGCAGCTGTACGACTTCCACAGCGGCGCGCGATCAGGGCCAGGCGCCCAACTGATGAAGCCTATCGCCATCCAGTTGACACTTCGTGAGATGACGGACGTCGCCGCCTATATCGCTTCGCTCGCGCCGTCGCGGTAGATGGTGGCCCTTCGATGAGGAGTAGTTGATGAAACGAGCAGTCGCCCTCTTCGCGTGCCTGTGTGGCATTGCTGCCAGCGCTTCTGCTGCCGGAAATACTGAAGCGTTGACATACGACCATATGCACCTGGCGTTTCCAGACACGAAAGCCTCGACGGCTTGGTACATCAAGTACCTGGGCGCCACCGCGCGTCCGGACGGGGCCGACGGTGTCTTTTTCGGCCCGATCCGGTTCAACATGCGGAAGGCCGAGAACTTGGCGCCGAGCAGCGGCTCCGTTGTCGACGCCGTAGGCCTGTCCTTCGCCGATCTCGACGCGCGGCTCAAAGTGCTCGAAGGGTCTGGCGCGAAAGTGCTTCAGGCGCCCAAGAACGTCACTGGCATGGGGCGGATGGCGGTGATCGAGGATCCATGGGGGACGAAGCTCGAACTCGTCCAGGATCCAAAGCTCCTCGGGTTCCATCACGCGCGGGTGCTGGCTACCGATCCCGTCGCGATGAGGAAATGGTTTGCCGACATGCTCGGCGGTGAGAACGCGAAGATCGGGGATGCCGATGCCCTTAGATTTGGTGGCATCTGGCTAATCATCGACAAAGCTGCCATGCCACCCCGTGCGAGTGACGGCACCACCATCGATCACCTTGGTTTCCGGACTAAGGATATAAAGACAGAGTTAGCCGATCTTGGATCAAAGGGTGTGAAAGCGACCGGCGCGCCGCGCCAGGATCCGAACGTGGCGACCACCTTCGCGACCTTCATCGAGGGCGCAACCGGTCGCATCGAGATGACGCAGCGCTAACCGGTCGAGGAAAGGACCGCGGCTTTAGCCGGCCCGAGTCCCGCGCGTTAGGAACGCGGCGGATCGACCTGGCAGGGCGTCGGTTTCCATTTCGACGCGTCGGCTTCTTTCTTGAACGACTCGCTGGTGATGAACGGCATCATCAGATACTTCGGATCCTCGACGACGCGTGTGACCGTGATCCAGCGGTCGCCGTTCGGTTCGTCGTGGCGATTGAAGTACTCAGTCAGCACCGCGTCTTCGCTGTACGGCACACCGTTCTTTCGCAGGTAGCCTGCGCGCATATTCGTCGTCGTCACACGCAGGTTGCCGCCCGCGAGCGAGCCGCCTCGTCCTCCAAACCCCAGGCCTTCCAGCTGCGTTTGCTTGAACCAGCGCGCAATGGAGCGACCTTGCCAAGTTCGCTCACCGGCGGGTCCGGCCGGAGGAGCGAACAGGAACAGACGCGTCTGCTGGCCTGAATCGGTTTCCAGCTTCAGGGTGCTCGCATCCTGCCACGTGATGTGAATGCGCAGCGGCAGGCGCAGCAACCCTGCGGCGCCGAATGCGCGGCAGAGGTTTCCATCTGCCTTGTCCTTCTCGAGGTCCCACATCCCGGCAACTCGTTGCCCCTCGGCGTTGAGCGGCACGCTCGCGGTGTCGCCCTTCGCCGGCGTGAGCATGCGCCATCGCCAGTCTTCGGTGACCACTGAAACCCAGTAGCCTGTCAGATCGATTGGCGCCTGCGCCTGCGCGGTCGGCGGAGGGCCTGGAGGTGCACCGCGGCCACCGCCGCGACCGCCTTGCGGCGGCGGATTCTGGGCGGGCGGCGGTGTACCGCCGGCTTGTGGCGCGGCGAATCCGATTGTCGTCAGGAGCACAGTCGCCACGATGAGAGCGAGAAGCAACGACTTCGACACGGCTTACCTCGACGTCGAACGTTGTGCCGGATTCGAGGCGGCGGTGAGGCTTCGATACACCGCTTCGACGAACATGTCGCCCGTGTAGGTCGGCGAGCCGTACACGCCGTCGTAGTCAAACGTCGGTCGCGCCGCCTTCACCTGCTCGAGCGTCATCTTCTTTGCGACGAGGTCCTGAATGCGATCGCGAACGATGGTCACCATGTCGCGATAATCGCCGACGTCGCTCTCGTCGCAGACGCGGCCGTGCCCGGGAATGATCATCGTCCCGCCTTCTTCGTTGAACTCAGGCACGGCGAGTTCGATCAGCAGGTTCAAGCCGGCGATCAAGCCATTGATGCTGCCGCCCTCGGTCAGGTCGATGACGGGATAGCGGTCGGGGGTGAAGACATCACCCGCGGCGATCACGTCGGAACGTCGGAAGAAGACGATGGCGTCACCGTCGGTGTGGGCGTTGGGCACATGAATGGTCAGAACTGGCTCGCCGTTGAAGAACATGTCCTTCTGCTTGACGAAGAAGCTGTCGGTCGGCCATCCCCCCTCCGCCACCTTGTCGGGGCTGTTCGCGCTGCCGTTGAGTCGCATCAAGGCGCTTTCAAACGACAGAATCGACGCGCCGCCTCCACCGCGTGTATTCCCGGTCGCGACGTAGACGCCCGACTTCGACACGACGGGGTTGCCGGCGGTGTGGTCGCGATGGCTGTGCGTATTGATAATCCAGCGGATCGGCTTGTTGCTGATCGTTCTGATCGAGGCAACGAGATCCGGTGCTGCTTCGGCAGTCATCGTATCGACGACCAGCACGCCCTCATCGCCGATGCTCACAGTACTGTTGCCGCCGGGCCCAAACAGCGCGTAGATATTCCGCTGGACAGGCCAGACATGAACTGAACCGACACCGTCGGGTTTCGCGGCAGGTGGAGTCGCCTGAGCGAGCACACGGGCGACCGACACCAGCGCGATCACTCCCGCGACGGCAACGCGTTTGTTCATCGCTCACCGCCCCCGCGCAGGAGTTCCGGCGTTGGCCGGAGGTTGTGCCGGAGCCGTTTGCACACCGCCGCTGGCCGCCGGCTGCGCAGGCATCGTGGCCGTCGGAAGTGTCTTCATGCGTTCCATGTACTCCGGATACATCGTTTCCGCGCCGCCGCGTGCCGGCTCGAGCGGCATCTTGTGCTTGGCCGCGGCCTCGCTGATGAATGGATTGGCGCCAGGGAGGTAATGCGGGATTTCGCCTGCCGGTCGATCGATCTCCACATCCACCGAGCATGGATAGGGCGTCATGTGATAGCCCGGATCGAGCTGGAAGTTCCGGCTCTTGATATAGGGCTCGGTGAGATAGACCGGATCGTTGACGATGGTGACGATCGTCAGGATGTCGCCGTTGCGGATGAAATGCTCGCGCACCGTCGCCTTTTCGCTGCGGGCGAGCCCGTTTCGGCGGACGTACGCAGGCTTCAGATGCGTCGTTTCGACGGTCAGCATGTCGCCTTCCCACTTGCCGGTCGAGAAGCCCTGCCAGGTATGAGGCGCCCACGCAGGTGGGTGAGGACGGCCGTCCATCCAGATCGTGCGCACCGGGTTCATCCACGACAGTTCGGTGTGCCATGCGACCACGTCTTTCGTGACGGGATCGACGTCGCTCCACATGACGAGCTGTGAGAAGTTCGGCCCGTAATCCGCAGGATGTGGAATGCACTGATGCTCCGGCACCGTCCAAAGCGAAGCGCTCCAGCTGTCGCCTCGCATCCGGTTCGCGGCGTTGATTGGCAGCCCTTCGAACTCGTTCATCTCGGGACCGCCGCCGCGCTCGAGGTTGTCCTCATGCAGCCTTGCGCCCCAGCCTCCGCTGAAGTCGACCTGGGCGAACGCCGGTATCGCGGTCGCGACCACGAACCACGTGGTCGCAAGGGCGACGAGCTGCCACGCTCGCTGGTTGGTCATCGCACCGTACCCGACCACTTCCAGCCGTCTTTTGGCCGCTCGACGCTCTGCATCCGCAGACGATGATCCGCGGGGTTGCGGCCCGGGTTGCCGGTGACGACGACATGGTCGCCGGGTTTCAGCGATTCGTAGTCGACACCGGACTCCTTCAGTTGCGCCGTGGCTGCCCACTCCACCGCCCATCGCTGCATCTGACCGTTTTCGTCAGGCGCTTCGATGTGCACGAACGAGTGCGGGTTTCGGAACATGAACTGCACGATGTCACCTTCGATCTTCTGCGTCTTGTCCTCGAAGTACGTGGCGGCGAAGGAGTGATGAGCGCCCGCGCGCGCGGCGAGCAGGCATGCTCCGATGGCCAGGATGATGACGACACGGTACTTCATTAAGTCCTCCTGAACGTTCTAGGCCTTTGTCACAAGCGGAGAAGGTTGCGCAACTGCCGCTCGAACAAGGACGAAATCGTACTCCGCGGAGTAGAACGGATTGCCCAAACCGAGCGCTTCCGCTGCCGAGGGATCGTCATGACGAACGAACGGCACGATCAGGCTTTCCTTGACGCCGAACACCGCATCCGAATCCAGATACGGATCACCGTCGACGAACACGTGCGTCGTAACGCTTTGATATCCGGGCGCGGAGACGATGAAGTGGACGTGCGCGGGGCGCATCGGGTGGCGCCCGAGCGCCGCAAGCATCGTCCCGACCGTTCCGTCGCTGGGAATGGGATACGAGGCTGGTTTGACCGACCTGAAGAAGTACTGTCCGTCGGCGGCGGTCACGAACTGTCCCCGAAGATTCATCGCGGGCTGACGCGCATCCTGCACGTCGTAGAAGCCATCGAAGGACGTTTGCCAGACGTCGAGCAGCGCGCCGTCGATTGGAACGCCTTCTTCGTTTACCACCTTGCCAGACATGTACAGCGGTTCGCCCTTGCCATCGATCGAAATCGAGTCGCCCATCCGCAGCTGCGGTGCGCCCGACACATGAAAAGGCCCCAGCACCGTCGACTCGGTCGCCGCGGAATTCCGTCGGTGGTTAATCGCATCAACCAACATCGATACGCCGAGCGTGTCGGACAGCAGGATGAACTCCTGACGCTTGTCGTCACAGATTTTCCCCGTGCGCGTCAGGAAATCGATCGCGAACGCCCATTCCTCGAACGTTGGTTCGATTTCCTTCACGATGGCGTGCAGGTGAGTGACGACCGACGTCATGATCTGGCGCAGGCGTTCATCGTGGCAGTTGGCATTCCGCTCGAGCACCGCGGCCGTCGATGTGAATTCGTTGAAATCTCTCATGACTCCGTCGTGCTCCCCGGGCGTCTGCCGTGCCACGCATCGTCGAGCAACGCGCGGATCCCGTCGCGCTCCAGCGGGCGCGGATTCCAATACGGGTTCAGCAGCGCCAGGTCGGTCGCACGTTCGAGCGCGTCACTTGGAAGACCCAGCGCTCGAAGGGAGACCGGCGCTCCGCCGTCACGAACGAGATCGAACAACCGCGACGGCACGTCATCGGCGTGGAGTGCGCGCGCCGCCCGGGCGATGGCCACCGGCGCCGCCGGTGCGTTGTACGCAATCGTGTGCGGCAGCAGGACCGCGTGTGTTTCCGCATGCGGCAAATCGAACGTACCGCCAAGGGCGTGACACAGCTTGTGATGCAACGCCATCGACGTCGCGCCGAGAACCGTGCCGCACAGCCACGCGCCGTACAGCGCCTCCGAGCGCGCCGGCATGTCGTCGAGCGCGTGCGAGAGCGTCGGCAACGCAGATCCGAGCGCGCGGATGCCGCCTTCAGCGATCAACGCGATCAGCGGATTGCTGTTCTCCGCATACAGGCCCTCGATCGCGTGTGCCATTGCGTTCGCCGCGGACGCGACCGACACCTGTGCCGGGAGCGTAGACGTCAGCTCCACGTCATAGACAATAACCTCTGGCAGCACTTTCGGATCGCGAGTCGTCTGCTTCGTACCGCCGGCTGTCTGGCCGACGATATCGGTCATTTCGGAGCCAGAATAGGTGGTCGGCAGGATGATCTGGACGGTGTCGGTCCGCAGGGCGATCGCCTTCGCCAGCCCAATCGCCGAGCCGCCGCCGACGGCCACAATGCCGTCGATTCCATGCGCTGCCACCAACGCCGTGGCATCTTCCGTCACCGGCACCGGGGTATGCATGCGCGCGTATGGAAACCGCAACTGGCATCGATCGCCGAGCAGGTCAGCGATCTCGTTCGCTCGCGCCGTCTGACCTGCGGTCGACACGACCATCGCGCGCGTGATGCCGGCGAGCCCCGCCTCCTCCTGAATGCGCTGCCGCGTGCCGGCGCCAAACACCACCCGCTGCTGGACGGTGCAGTAGACGAAGTTCCGCACGGCAACACTTGGGTCGACGACGACCGCTTCGGATTGCGCAGTCACGCCTCGTCTAACGCTTCCTTCGCAGGTGGTAACTGAGTTCGCCGGGGTCCGACAGATCCGGGACGCGCCAGCCGTTCAGGTCGTATTCGGCCATGCACTCTTCGGCGAAACCCTTGAACCGATCGGCGTTGCCCGAGGCCATCGCGCCAAATAATGCGTACCGCCGGATCTCCTCAGTCGAGCCACCGTAGTTGATTTCGTACAACTCGTGACGGCCTCCGAATTCGCTCGCGATGCAGTCCCAGAGCAGTTTCATCAGTTTGACGCGCTCTTCTGCTTTGTAGCCGTTCGAGCCGCGCAGGTACCGATCGAGGTACGGACGAATCTCTTCGTTCTTGAAGTCGCTTGCGTGGCTGTTCAGGTAGATGAGGCCCGAAGCGACCGTCTGCTCGATCAGGTACTTCACCTTCGTATACGCCATCGTCGCGATGATCTGATACGCGTTGCCCGGATCCATGTTTGGCAGCACGTAATCGCCAATCCACGGCTTCGGATCCCGGACCATCGCGTCCGACAGGCCCCAGAAGAGATTGCGCCACGCGATCACTTCACCGACGTTGGCCTGAACGCCGCGGTAATCCTTCGTGCCCGCGGCTTCGACCGCCTTCAGCAGAAGTCCCGCAATGAAGTCGAGCTTGACCGCGAGCCGCGTACATCCGTGGACGACGAACCGCGGCAGGAATCCGGTCCGCGGAAAGAAGTTGTTCGCCTTGTCGAGGTCGCCGTAGACGAACACGTTTTCCCAGGGGACGAGCACCTTGTCCATGATGAACACGGCGTCGTTTTCGTCGAGCCGCGACGACAGGGGATAGTCGTATGGACTGCCCATCGCCGTGGCGGACATCTCGTACGACGCCCGGCAGAGGAACTTCACGCCCGGCAGCGACGTCGGCACGATGAACACGCACGCGAAATGCTTGTCCTGAACCGGAATCAGGCCGTGGTGTGCGACGAAGGTGAAATTGGTCAGAACCGAGCCGGTGGCGACAACCTTCGCGCCGGACACGACGATGCCCGCGTCGGTCTCTTTCTCGACGTGCACGCAGACGTCGGCGACCTCGTTGGGAGGACGATCGCGATCGACCGGTGGGTGAATGATCGCGTGATTGACGAACGGAACCCGTTCCTGACAGTAGCGATACCAGCGGCGTGCGTTCTCCTGATGCGGCGCATAAAAGTCGGCGTTCGCGCCCAGTGTTGCAAGGAACGACGCCTTGTAATCAGGCGAACGGCCGATCCATCCGTAGGTCAGGCGCGCCCACTCCGCGATCGCCGATCGACCCTGCAACAGGTCGCCGAGCGTCTTCGGTGCTTTGAAATAGGCGTGCGTGACGCCGCCATTGCCCGTGTCGGTTGGCGTGAGAATCCGGTCCTTCCGTTGCGGATCGTGAAGCGCGTCATATAACCGCGCAATCATCCGTGCGGTGTTCCGAAAGGCCGGGTGCACGGTGACGTCCTTGACCCGCTCGCCGTAGATGAAGACCTCGCGGCCATCGCGCAGCGACTCGATGAACTCGTTGCCGGTCATCGGCGCGGTGTGCTTGACGCTCGCGGTCGTTTCCGGGTGTCTGGCCGCTTCTATCTGGTGTTCGGAAATGGCGATCTGATCGTCGCTTACGGCGATTTCCATGAGGGCTCCAACGTTCGATATGCGAACGACTGTTCGTAGGGCGAACGAATCATAGGGGGCCGTGGGTGTGCTGTCAACAAAATCCAGACGCCCGGCGCGGCGCTGAGACTCGTTACACCAGCAAGGGCTTGACGCGATCGCGAATCCCGAGGAGTTCGGGGAGCACGCGTTCGCGCAGCTCGTTGCGCGTCATCCGCGCCGCATTCGACGACAGATTGATCGCGCCGACATTGCGGCCGCTGCGCGTCACGATCGCCACCGCGATCGATCGCAGCGCTCGCTCGAGCTCCTCGTCGACGATCGAGAATCCCTGCTCGTGGTCGCTCTGGATACGTTCGATCAGCGCCGCGGGGTGAACGATAGTCGATGGCGTATACGGCGCCAATCGGATCGATCGCAACCGGTTCCACAGTTCCGTCTCATCGAGAAAACCAAGTTGCACGCGGCCGAGCGAGGTATGAAACGCAGGCAAACGGGTTCCGACAGCGAGCGTCGTCGAAATCAGCCTGTAGGGGGCGGGCATTCGTGCCACGTAGACGATCTCGGTCCCCTGCAGAATCGCGGCGGAGCACGATTCGTCGACCGCTTGGCTGAGCGCTTTCATGTGCGGCTCGACCAGGTCGATCCAGGACTGCGTTGCCAGAAAGCCGAAGCCGAGCTCGAGCACCCGCGGCGCGAGCGCGAAGTTGCGTCCGTGTTGAATGACGTAGCCGAGCGAGGTGAGCGTGCGAAGAACGCGACGTGCCGCCGCGCGCGACAGGCCGACGAGTGCCGCCGCCTCCGACAGCGTCAACGTCGGCCGCTCCTCACCGAATGACGCCAGGACTTTGAGACCCTTGGCCAGGGTCGACATGAACTCGCGATCCGCTACGCCTGCGTCGTCGCCGTTCGCGGACGTGCGCTCGGCAGAAAGCGGCGAAGTTCGTCCCGTCAAGGCAGTGAATGATCGGTCCATGCGCAACAGGTGGTCAAGGCAAACGGCTCTTATTATGTTCGATATGCGAACGCGAAGTCCGAATTTCGTTGCCACGGCGAATCACTGCTGCTAGCATCCGCCTGCCCGTCGGCGCCGTCGCGCGCCGGCCTTCATCTGTTCGACATGTTTGTGATCTCGACGCAATCCCGTCGTGCGGGTGCCCCCCGCAAGGAGCAGTGCATGCGGATGTTCCGTGTTTTCCTGATCGCAGCGGCATGCTGCCTCGCCATCCCGACGCTGGCCAAGGCGCAGGCGTCAATATCGGGCGTCATCAAGGACGCATCCGGAGCGGTACTTCCGGGCGTCACGGTTGAAGCGGCCAGTCCCGCGCTCATTGAACGAACACGACAAGCCGTCAGCGATGCGAACGGGCAGTACCGCATCGTCGATCTCCGGCCGGGCGACTACACGGTGACCTTTGCCCTTTCCGGGTTCACCACGGTCAAACGCGAAAACATCACGCTTCAGGGTTCGATGACCGCAACGGTGAATGCCGACCTGCGTGTTGGCGCTGTTCAGGAAACCATCACGGTCTCGGCGGAAGCGCCGCTGGTCGATGTGCAGGGCGTGCAGCAGCAGCGCGTGCTTGGGAAAGACGTCATCGATACGCTGCCGACGGGACGTACGACAACCAACCTCGCGGTGCTCGTGCCCGGGATGGTTCTGTCGACGACCTTCAGCGGCGAGTCGCAGGATGTGGGCGGCAATACCGGCGACGTGATGCAGTCGGTGGCGATCCATGGCGGCCGCGGCGCCGATCTGCGGCGCATGGTCGATGGTTTGTCGATGCAGTCGTTCGGACCCGACTCGAGCGCCTTCTCGCCTAACAGCGGCATGGTGCAGGAAGTTGTCGTCGACGTGGCTGCGGGATCCGCGGAGCAGTCGACAGGCGGCGTTCGCATCAACATCGTGCCGCGCGACGGCGGCAACAACTTCACCGGCTCGTTCTACGCCAGCGGCACAAGCGATCGTTTCCAGTCGGACAACGTCGATCAGAAGCTGCGCGATCGTCGCTTCATCTCGGCCAGCACGGTCAGGAGTAATTTTGAAATCAATCCGACCTTCGGCGGTCCGATCCAGCGCGATCGCCTGTGGTTCTTCGCTTCCGGCCGCCTGTCGCAGGTGAACAACTACATGGCCGGTGCGCTGCGCAACGCGAACGCCGGCAACGTCAACTCCTTCGCCTATGCACCAGATCCGAGCTTCCGCGGGTCGCGGGACTCCGAGTGGAAAAGCGTGAATGGCCGCGTCACCTGGCAGGCCAATCAGAAGAACAAGGTGAGCGCCTTCATGGACGTCCAGAGCCGCTGCAGCTGCATCGACATGCGCGCGCTGACGTCTCCAGAAGCGTCGGCCAACTTCCAGTTTCCGACCAAGCGTCTGGTGACACTGACTTACACCGCACCTATCACGAGCCGGATTCTGATTGACGCCGGCCTTGCCCACAAACCGGAAGATTGGGGCTATTTCCAGCCGGAAGGCGGCAACGATTCGGCGGCGCTGGTCGGCATCAACGATCTCGCGAGCGGGATTTTTTATCGCGGACCCCGCGGCTACTTCGGTACGTCGATGCGGTTCCGTTCGCGATTGATGGACAACTCATGGCGCGGTTCCGTGTCCTACGTCACAGGCGCTCATGCGGTGAAGGTCGGGTATCAGGATCACCTGGGACGCATGCACAACTTCTATAACGTGCCGGTCGCCGGCGACCTCTCCTACACGTTCAATGCCGGCTCGCCCGTACAGATAACGCAGCGCTCACCGTACGAAGCGGAAACGCACGTCCACGACGGCGGCATCTACGCCCAGGACCGGTGGACGATTGCCCGCCTGACCGCGAACCTCGGCCTGCGCTATGACTTCTATCGCACGAGTTACCCCACGCAGACGCTCGGGCCCAATGCCTTCACACCAAACCGGAACGTGACGTTTCAGGGCGCGAAAGTCGCCAGCTTCAATGACCTGACGCCCAAGCTGGGCGTCGCCTACGACCTGTTCGGCAACGGCAAGACCGCACTGAAAGCGTCGCTGTCGAAGTACGTGCAGCAGATGTCGTACGGTGGCACCTTTGGTGAGTCGGCGACGCCGCCGTTGCGCACCGTGCAAAGCGTCACCCGTGCGTGGACGGATAGGAACTCCAACTTCGTTCCCGACTGCGACCTGCTCAACCTGCAGGCCAACGGCGAGTGCGACATCGTCAACAACCTCGCCTACGGCAATCCGATTCCGAGCACGACCTACGATCCGGCAACGTTGTCGGGCTGGGGTAAGCGTGGCTACAACTGGGAGACGTCGGTAGGGGTCCAACAGCAATTGATGCCGAATGTGTCGGCCGACGTCGGATATTTCCGTCGCTGGTACGGCAACTTTCTCGTGACCGACAATCTGAACCTCGCCGCAACCGATTTCACGCAGTTCAGCGTCGCGGCGCCGAGCGACTCACGGTTGCCGGATGGCGGTGGACAGCGTGTCACCGGGCTCTACAACGTCACCACCGCGGGTCTGGTTCGACCGCCGAACAACCTGCTGACGTTCGCGAAGAACTACGGCACGCAGGTCGAGAACTGGCAGGGCGTCGATGCGAACATCAATGCTCGGATCCGCGGTGGCGTGCTCGCACAGGGTGGCATCAGCACCGGACGAACGCTGACGGACAGCTGTGACATTCGCGCCGCGGTTCCGGAGAGCGCCGCGCTGAATCCGTACTGCCGCGTCGTGACGCCGTACCTGACGCAGTTCAAGCTGCTCGGCTCGTACACGATTCCCCGCGTCGACGTGCTGTTCTCGGGCGCGTTCCAGAGCATTCCCGGACCGCAGGTCCTCGGAAATGCCGTCTACACGTCCGCGCAGATCGAACCGTCGCTCGGCCGGCCGCTTGCGGGCGCCACGGTGGCGCAGATCAACGTGGTCACGCCGGGCGATATGTACGGCGATCGGCTCAATCAGCTCGACCTTCGCGTCGGCAAGGTGCTGCGGTTCGGCGGCACGAGATCCTCGCTGAACGTGGACCTCTACAACCTCTTCAACAACAACGCCGTGCTCACGGAGAACGGTAGCTTCGCCAGTTTCCGTCAGCCGCTGCTCGTTCTGAACCCGCGCATCCTGAAGTTCAGTGTCAACTTCGATTTCTGATATGGAAAGACCGCGTCAAGGGTAAAGAGTTCTTAGACAGTTCGATACGCCCTCGTAGCCCGCGCCCGGCTCAATAAGCCATCCGGGCGCGGGCGGTGTTGGGACTCAGTCAGCTGATCGGCC
>DASTZI010000425.1:0-2295 GCA_035764385.1 Vicinamibacterales bacterium | reverse complement strand
GAAGATGGGCCATCTCACGGCAACTGCCCGCACCGTCGCCGAAGCGCAGGACATCGTCGTTGCCGCAAGGGATGCGTTGCTGTCGTGACGATTGTTGATTTGTGATTATTGAATCGTTGTTGATTTCAGATCTTTGATTCTTGATTGGATGGCCCAATCCAGATGAATCAACAATCAAGAATCATCAATCAACAACGAATCGACAATCAAAGATCCAGATGGTCGTGTATCTGCGCCTGAATGGCATCACGCCGCCCGCGAGCCAGCGGCCATAGATTGCCGGACTACGGCTTCAGTGCAGCTTGCCAGTTCAACACGATCGTCACCGGTGACGATGGCGGAGCGGCGCTCGCAGCGATGGTATTCATGAGAAAGCGCCCATCGGGACTGACGTCGTAGGGATTGAAGGCTGTCACATTCGTCTCGAACAGCGGTTTCGCCACGCCCGGTTCGAACATCGGGCCGAGCTTCACAGGCACGGCCATCATCTTGCGGTCGAGCGCGATGTAATAGAGCTCCTTTCCGTTGGCGCTCCATCGGGGTTTGTCCCCGCCGGCAGTCGAAATCGTCCACTTGCCGACCGCGTTTGCAGGCACCTTGTCGGGGGCGAATCCCTGCACGTACACCTCGCGTCGCCCTGACTCGTCTGAGCTATACGCGATCCACTTCCCATCGGGGGAGAACTGACCAAACGTTTCGTCTGCCTTCGTCACCGCAAACGGAATGGGCTTCCGTTCGCCACCAGCGGATGGTGCTCCAACGGGAAGAATGTAGAGATCCTGTGGAGGTATGTGATCGTCGTAGATCAAGAACCGTCCATCCGGAGAGAAGTGATTCGGGTGCTTGACCGTGGGCGATTTCACGAGCAGTGGCTCTGGCGATCCGAGACCGTTGGCCGGGGCCCAATACAGGTCGCCAACCGCGCCGTTGAGGGTGGAACTGAACGCGACGTAACCGTTGGGCGACACCGCCGGGGCAGTGTCGGCGTCTTCGCTCGAATACAGTCGGCTGAAAATGCCACGGGATACGTCGGCGATCCAGACGTGGGCTTCCTGCAGATCAATTCCCGGACCGGTTCTGGTGATGACGACACGTTCGCCGTCTCGCGAGAGTTGAACGCCGCCGCCGCCCATTTCCATCGGCGCGCCGACCTCGCCAAGGCGTTTGCCTTGCCGATCGAACCACACCAACTGGTTCATTTGTGCCGCTGCTCGGCCCGTGCGAAACGCCAGATGGCCATTCGCTGAAGCCGAGAACCATCCGGAAGATCCGAAGTTGCCGACATCCTTTGCGAGAGAAACAGCGTTTCCGTTTGGTTGAAAGGCGCTGTCGAACGGCTGGGCGAGAAGCGTACCTGCGCGAAGAAATAGGACGGATCCACCTATGTTGGACAGAGAGGGCGCGTATACGGGGTTCGACTCAGCGACGAGCAGTCGGGACGTGCTTTGCTGCTCTGGCGTTGCGTCGAGCGATCCAGTGTAAATGCCGGATTGACTCTCGTTCCCCCCGGTCGAAGCGCGAAAGTACAGGAACTTGCGGCCGTCGGGCAGGAAGACGGGACCAGAGTGCTGTGTTTCCTGACGAGTGAGATTGAGCTTCGTCACCGGTGTCGGAGTCCCTCCGTTCTCGGAGATTTGCCAAAGGCCTGAGGGACTCACGCCAAACAGAATTGCACCTGCTGCACTCCAATCCCCGCCGCGGAAGCTTCCGGTGAATTCACAGAGCGGCTGCGCCGGCCCTCCTGAGATGTCCACTTTCTTGAGTCGCCCCGGAAACCCATTGGTCGCGAACGCGACGAATCGACTGTCGGCGGACCAGAAAAAACCTGTCGTTGCTCCTTCGGTTCCAATCAGCGGTCGGACGTCAACCGATTCCAGCGACCGTACCCAGAGCATCACGCGACCATCTGGGCCGGGTCCCAGGAAGGCGAAGCCGTGTCCGTCGGGGGATAGAACCACCGAGTTGATCAGTGTGGTCTGTTCGGGTGCCAGGATCTGAAACCGCATTGTTTCGACGGTCGGGGGCCGCTCGCGGAGGTGCACGAACGCCAGCGCCGCCGTCGCGGCGATGGAAATAACCGACACGCCCCACACCAACCTGTTGTGTGGGGTCTGTTGTGCAGGGGCGGTCGACGCGGCAGTGTGGCTCGCCGGCGTAGCCAGTTGTTCCTGGATCGCGACACGCGCTTCGCCGATATCGCGCAAGCGGCCCTTCGGGTCTCGATGGAGACATCGCCGGAGCAATGTTCGGATCGACGCCGGCGTGTCGCTCGGCAGCTTGCTGAAATCGATCTCG
>DASTZI010000424.1:0-3092 GCA_035764385.1 Vicinamibacterales bacterium | reverse complement strand
GGTCCGAGGCTGGAGTGAGGACGTCCTCGGTTGTAATGAACGATCCAGGATTTGAGCGTCTGGCGAAGGTGAGCCTCGTTGAGCGGTATCATGAAGTCCAAACACTCTCGGCGTGCACTGCCGATCAGCCGCTCGCAAAATGCATTCGCCTGCGGCGATTTATAGGGAGTCTTCAATACAGTTAGACCTAAGGATTTCAGCGACTGATCCAGTTCGCCAGAATAGATGCGGTCCCGGTCATGGATCACAAACCGGTACCCTTCCTCGCCGGTAATGCATTCTCGAAATTGCTGGAGTGTCCATTCCGCTGTTGGATGAGTGGTGACGTTCGAGTGAATAATCCGGCGCGTTCCAATCTCCATGACAACGAACGCATAAACCAATTGGAATTTCGCCGTCACGACAACGAAGAAGTCGCAGGCAATCACGGCGTTGGCATGATTGCGCACGAACGTCATCCAACGTTGGGACGGATCGATGGGGCGCCTTGGTTTCTTCGGCATATAACGCCGTACCGTCCGTGGAGAAACCTGAATTCCGATCTTCAAAAGGAGTTCATCGGCAATACGTTCCCCGCCCCATGTCGGATTGTTCGTGGCGATTTCGGCGATCAGTTCCCGAACGTCGTCGGGTAGGCGTGGACGGCCGCGAGGCCGAGATTTCCATTTCCAAAACAGTCGAAAGCCTTTGCGATGCCAACGAACCAGCGTATCCGGCTTAACGATGATCAGAGCATCACGCCAGTCAAAGAATCGGCAGAGTTGGCCGAGAGTAAAGCGGATCGAATCTGTCGCACGCCGAGGTTTCTTTTGTCGCTCCACATAGAGCGCGAGCTGTTTCCGGAGGAACAAGTTCTCAGCCGCAACGGACGCTGGCGAGCAGAGACACAGACGCAGAAATGTCAACGCGTCCGCGGCTATCTGGAATACGTTCCAAACCAACTTCCAGAGGCTCTGCAAATCCCACTCGAATGACGGCATCAACCGATTTTATGAAATCGCTGATGAAACTCGGCTTAAACATCCCGCATCCAATAATTGCGGAGCACAGGGCGTTAATGCAGCGCCAACCAACAAGAAAGGTCAACTGGACTGAGATTCACATCTATCGCCTGAGGTGTCCCCGACGGCGGTGAGCGACGCTACCGTTCCGGCATCAAGATCACCTTCACGTACCGGTCGGTATCGAGATAGGTCTTCGCGGCCTCGTAGAGCTCGCCGGCGGTCAACATCTTGATGCGCGCCGGCACATTCGAGATGGCAGAGAGATTCGCCGTATCACCGTTTTTGTAGCGGCGGGCGATCTCGTTCAGGAAGTAGCCGTTGTCCTGACTATTCCGCTCAAAATCGCGCAGTAGGTTCTCGCGGATGGCTGCCATTTGCGCTGCCGACAGCGGTCTGGCCTTGAGGGACGCAATCACATCGAACACTCGGCGTACCAGCGCGTCGGTCTGCGCCGGATCGCACGTCCAATCGATTCGCACGACATACTGCGGCCGCGGAAACTTCGCGATGTCCGGATCGGCCGTGATGCTGTAGGTGCCGCCGAGCTCCTGACGGATCGTGTCGAACAGACGCGACTCCAGGACCCGCGTCATCGTCTGTAACGCCAACGTATGCGGATCGTCGTATTCGAATGGTCCGGAAAACACGAGCGCTACTTCGCTTTTCGGCGCGATACCCTTTTCGACCACCTTCTCGACGATGCCGGGCGGCGGCGTGATGCCGAGGTCGCGCCAAGTTTCGTGCGCGTGCGTCGACGGAAGGCTGGCGAGGTAGGTTTCGACCAGCGGCCGGATCGCATCGGGCGTAAAGCTGCCGACGAAGACGAACGTGAAGTTGCTGGCGTCCGCGAAGCGCGCCTTGTAGAACGCCAGCGATTTCTGGAGATCCCACTGATCGACGGTTGCTGGCGTCTGGGGCCGCAGTCGCGGACTGTTACCGCTAAGCGCGGCGAGGATCGCCTGGTTGAACACGACCTCCGGGCTCGCCATCTGGTTCGCGAGCAGCGCGCGTGCCTGCGCCGCGGCGGCGGCAAACGCGGTCGGATCGGCGCGCGGCTGCGTGAACCGCAGGTACAGCAGCTGGAACATCGTCTCGAGATCCTGCGGCGTGCTGCCTCCGCGCATCCCTTCTTCCAGCTCGTTGATAAACGGCACGACGGCGATCGCCTTGCTCGAAAGGATCTTGTCAAGCGTGACGCCGCTGAACGGTCCCACCCCGCCAGCCGTAACGACTTCGCCGGCGACGCGAGCCGGAACGAACTCGGCATCGCTCACAAGGGACGTCCCGCCCGGCGCGAAGGCGTGGAACAAGATTTGATTCTCCCGCAGCGTTGTCGGTTTCAGCACCACGGTCGCGCCGTTCGACAGCGTCCACTCGGTGATTCCAGCTTCCGGATGCTCCGTCGTCTTGACGATCGTGCCGGCCGCCGGCTTCGACTTCATCAGCGTCTGCCCGGCGGCCGTGTCGACGTAGGCAGTCAACCGGTTCGCCGACGCGCCGCTTACGGCGGCCGCCAGCTGCCGCTCGTCCGGCAGTACGACGCCCCCGGCGTCAGGCGCCGCGACGACGATCAGCCGATTATCGGCGGGAAACCAATCGTCCGTCAGCTTGTTGACTTCGGCCAGCGTGATGCCGGGCAGGAAGCGGCGATGGAACGCGAGCTCCTGCCAGATTGTCGGCAGCGCCTCGCCTTGGAGGAAGTTGCGCGTGTATTCGTCGGCGCGGCTCGGCGACTCGCGGTCGGGACTCTCCATGACGGCGCGCTCATAGGTGAGCATCATCGCCTGCTTCGCTCGGGCGAGCTCGGTCGCCGTGAAGCCGAACCGCGAGAGACGCTGCAGTTCGGTGACGAGTGCGGCCAGACCGCGCGTCACCCCATCGTTCGATACGATCGCCTGCAGCACTGCTACGTCCCGTGTTCGCGGAGCTGGGAGCAGCTCGCGGTCTGCGGCAGCGCTCACGAACGGCGGATTCGCGCTCCGGGCGAGCTCGTCGAGCCTGGCACCGAACATGTCGGAAAACAGCTCATCACGCAAAATCTCGCGGTACCCGCCGACCGACCCCTGGTTGCGAGCTGGCCGCAAATCG
>DASTZI010000423.1:0-3010 GCA_035764385.1 Vicinamibacterales bacterium | reverse complement strand
GGCGGTGAGATCGAGCAATGGATCGATGACCTCGCTTCCCTGAAACCGGATGCGACCATCCCGCATGATTTCGAATCGACGCCCCTGGAAGGTGTAGTTGCCGCGGACGGTGTTCACCTCGCCAACCAGTCGGAGCATGCCGCCCGGCGCCTTCTCGAGCGACACCGCGCCGCCCACGTAGGCGTTCATGTCGCCGACATCGATTGGCGCGTTCGCGGGCTTGATGTTGTTCCCTTTCAGCAGCAGATCGCCCGGAATCGCGAGGCCGAGCCGAAGCTCCAACGCGTCGAACATGCCCGGCACTGCCGGCGTCGTGGGCTCAGGGCCCGCCGAATTCTCCGGCGCGATCTCCGTCGCCGTCGTCGAGTACGCACTGCGGTTGCCCGCGAGCCGGAGAACATCGGCCACGTCGATGGTCCCGGGCTCCACTTCGACGGAGCCTTCGACCTTCGGCGCGCGGATGGTGCCGGTGATGTGTACGTCCGTGTCGAACTTGAGATCCGCGGTCTTGTTTGCGGCGATCTTGAAGTCGTCGGACTGCACCGTGATGTCAACGGCGCCCACGGAGCGCTCGTGCACCGCGAGACTGCCGCCGATGGTCATCGGCTGCTTGTTCTTGTCGAGGATCCGGAATTCGTTGATCGTGACGAGGTCTGGCTTCAGATCGATCTTCGTGTCCAGACCCGAGTAGGACGTACCGAGATCCGGAATGCTGAATGCGCCACCCTTGATATCGACGGCCCCATCGACGTGCGGGTCGTAACCCGATCCAGTCACCTTGACGTTCGCCTGCAGCGTGCCGGTCACATTGGTGAGGTAGGGGACAACCCCCTGAACGACGCCCAGGTTGATCTGGCTGGTCGCCACGTCGATATCGATCGCCTCGCCAGACGCAGGCGTCATGTGCTCGCCTTCCATCTCGCGCGGCGTCGGCCGGAAGAGCGACGTGGGTGCAAATCCCTTTGCCGTGAGCCACGCTTGCGGGTCCTGGTCAAGCCGAACGTCCACGTTCATGCCGCGGTCGGCGTAGTCAACCTTGCCCGTGAACGACATGAACTTGAAATCGCGGAACGCTCCCTCCGTCAGCGCGAAATCCGCGACGACGCGAGGGGCGGCAGTCGTTCCCGACACCGTCCCATTCGCGTTGAGGCGTCCGGCAAGCCGCTGGTCGCCGAGCGCCAATGCGTCGAGCTGCGCCACGTCCACGTTTTCAGCCTTGACGTGCAGCGTCTCGTTCGCGGAGCCGATCGCTCCCTGTGCCTCGATTCGTTGATCGCCATTCACCAGCTTGATGCCGTCGATGACAACGCGGTTGTTTCCGTACTGGACGGTCGGGTGAGACGCCGGATCGGTCTTCCAGATGACGCTTTCACTCTGCAGCGCAAGGTTGCCGATGTGCACCTCGTGGTGATCCGTGTGGAGCAATGCGGAACCGGCTGCGGTGAGCTGACGCACGCCCTGCTTGGCCGTGGCGTCGAAATCCAGCTTCTGCTGCGTGTAGGTGGTATCGGCCGTCACCTCGCTCACTTCCTGGCCGCCGACTTTCAGGAATGTCGCATTCGTTTTCGCGTGAACCGTCGCATCTTCAAGTCTCAACTGAGGCAGCGTCACGTCGAACGTGCTGTCCAGATCGAGCGCGGTGTTCTCACCAGTTCCGAGATTGGCGCCATCGAGCATGCCCGACGCTTTCAGCTCCTGACCGTTGCCTGTCACCGTCGCATCGACGGTCGCGGCGCCTTGGAGGTCGTTCTGACCGAACACGCGCCCCAGTCGATCGAGTGACGGCGTCTCGACATGCAGAACCAGGTTCGACGATCCTGTGTCGTTCAACGCGATCGGCCCCTGCCCTTTGACGTGAATATCGGGACCATCCACAACCAGCTCCGTCAGGTGGCCGGAGCGGTTCTGATACATCCCGTTCACGACCGCGGTGTCGACGTCGATCCCGCCGATGGTCGACTGGCTCATGTCGACACGGCCCGAGGCGTCGATCGACTCAGGTGTGATGCCAGCCGCGTATTCCCGCAGCGTGACATCCACGTCGACGGTGCCATTCACGCGTCCCGCGATGCGTGTGTCGCCGGAGATTTCCGACGGATCGAGCCCAGTCACTTCGCCATTGGCGACAATGTGGGCGTTGCCCTCGGCGAGATTCGTGGTGACCTGGAATCGCGGCGTCTCCGCGCGGAATATCTCCGAATCGACGAGCGTCCCGGTCGCGTCCAGTAGAAGTGGATACCGACCGCCGCCGCTTCCCTTCACGTCGAAATCGCCATTCAGGCGGCTTTGGTACTTCTCCGTGTCGAGTGCGGGAATGTTGAAGCCGTGGCCGACCTTCTGGAGATCCAGGTTAGTGACATGTCCCTTCGCCGCATACTCGGGAGCACCCCCGCCCACACGGAAGGACCCGATGGTTCCCGCCGCCAGCGTGGCATCGGCGAGCATCGATTCGTCCAGCGTGAGATCGCCGGAGAACACCGAACCACGGCCCACCAGCGTGTAGCCGAATTGAAGGTTGCTCGGAACACCGGGCGCACTCAGCTGCTGTGGCAGGTTGCGTAGGTCCACATGAGCGGCGCGCCCCGTCAGATCAAGCCGTAGTGGACTCGCGGCCACGATGGTGCCCTTCGCCGTGGCCCGACCGCGATAGGCCGATGCGCTGCCATCGACCGTGATGGTCGGCCAGTTGATGCGACCTTTTGCCACCACGTTGCGCGCTTCGTAGCCGACAACCGCCGCACGCGGCGCGTTGATCGCGTACGTTCCTCTGAACGGGTGGTCGTTCGAGGGCAGTTCGAGATCCACCTTGCCACCCCCAGTGACATCGGTCTTGACCGCTGCGCCGGCCACGAGCGGGCCGACATCGAAATGCTGTGTCTGCACATCGCCCGCGACACGCCGTTCCGGACCAAGCGTATCGACCGTCAGATTTCCCGCAATCTGGCCGACCTGCTGGTCACGAGCATTCAGCTGCACGTCGAGGCGATCGGCAGGTCCGCTGGCGTTGATC
>DASTZI010000422.1:0-25953 GCA_035764385.1 Vicinamibacterales bacterium | reverse complement strand
TGCGCGACGCATCAATCGATCCGCTCGTGATCAGCCCGATGGTGCGAGCGCGGGGCATTCACGCGTTGTACGGCGTACCCATGGAGCGTGACGGACACGTCATAGGCGTCGCGCACATCGGGTCGATCACTGCATTCGAGTTTTCGGACGAGGACAAACTGCTCTTTCGGACGATGGTCAGTCGCGCGACGTCCGGTGTCATCAAAGCGCAGATCCTGTCAGACCTGCACGAGGCCGAAGCTGCGCAGCGCTTTTTGGCCGACGCCAGCAAGCAGTTCGCCGAATCACTGGACTACGAGACGACGCTGGCCAAGATTGCCCGCTTGGCGGTGCCGGCGATTGCCGACTGGTGCGTTGTTGATTTGATGGATGACGGCACGATTCGACGGGTGGCGCTCGCGCACCGTCATCCGAACCAAGAGCATGAGGTTCGAGAACTCGATACGCGCTATCCGTTCGATCCGATGCTGATGTCGAGCGTGCCCCACGTCATTCGGACGGGGCGGCCCCACTGGAATCCGGACGTGTCTGAACAAGACCTGGCAGGCGCCGCGCGTGGAACCGGGCACGAGGGCCTCCTGCGTCAATTGGGGACGAAGTCCTACATCATCGCGCCAATCGTCTCACGTGATCAGGTCTTCGGCGCGATCTCGCTGGTCAGGACCGAGTCGAGTCGTTCGTACTCGGACGCGGATCTGAATCTGGCGGAAGAGTTGGGCCGCCGCGCAGGAACCGCGATCGAGAATGCCCGTTTGTACGCCGAGGCCAAGAGCGCCGTCGACGCGCGTGACCAGATCTTGGCGATCGTCTCGCACGACTTGCGCAATCAGCTCGGCGTGATCGCCATGGGGGCGGACGTGCTCGCTCGGAAGACGGAAGCGGGCGTGACGAGCGGCGATCTGACAAAGCCCATCGAAACCATCCGACGCACGACGAGTACGATGCAGCACCTGCTTGGCGACCTGCTCGACATGGCATCTATTGAAGCCGGAAGGTTTTCATTCCAGCCGACCGTGCTCGATATAGGAGCCGTACTCGAAGAGACCTATCAGACACACGACGCATCCGCTCGTGCCAAAGGACTGCACCTGAGGCTGGAAGGCCGTTCCGAGGCGGTGTCCGTGCTCGCCGATCGGACGCGCATTCTGCAGGTTCTGGCCAACTTGGTGGGGAACGCGATCAAGTTTTCCGCGGGTAAGGGAACGATCGTCCTGACCACGGATGCCGGCGAGACGGACATGACCGTCTCGGTGAGCGATACGGGGCCTGGCATTCCAGCGGAGGATGTTCAGAGCATATTCGAGCCGTACCAGACCAGCTCTCGCACCGAACAGAGCGGTACCGGCCTCGGCCTGTATATCGCAAGAGCTATCGTCGAGCGCCACGGAGGGCGAATCTGGGTCGAGAGTGAGGTTGGGAAGGGCTCGACGTTCTTCTTCACGCTTCCGCGCGCCACGTAGACATCTCGCACTGAACCGAAACTCTTGGCACGGATCGCGCGATGAGAATCCGGTACAATCCGCGCCGCCGAACAACCAATGCCTCTCGGTCCCGGCGTTCGACTCGGGCCGTACGAGATCCAGGCCGCTCTCGGCGCTGGTGGGATGGGCGAGGTCTATCGCGCTCGGGATACGCGGCTCGAACGCACTGTCGCGATCAAAGTCCTGCCATCGCACCTCACGAACTCGGCGGCGGCACGAGAGCGGTTCCATCGCGAGGCGCGCGCAGTCGCAGCCCTTCAGCATCCGAACATCTGCACCGTGTTCGATGTCGGCGAGACGTCCGACCAGCAAGACTTCATCGTCATGGAGCTCCTCGACGGTGAATCGCTCCAGCAGAGGCTCCTTCGCGGTCCCTTCCCGGTCCCGCAACTTGTGCAGACTGGCGTTGCTCTGGCCGACGCGCTCGATGCCGCACATGCGAATGGACTCGTTCATCGTGACATCAAGCCCGGCAACATCTTCCTGACGTCCCACGGACCGAAGTTGCTGGATTTCGGCCTCGCGAAGACGGTCGCCGTCGCCGCGCCTGCGTCGTTACAACCGACGGTTTCCGCCGCGTCGGTGTTGACGGATCGTGGGAGCACCGTTGGCACAGTCGCCTATATGTCGCCTGAGCAGCTTCGGGGTGAAGTCCTCGATGGAAGGAGCGACCTGTTTTCGCTGGGATTGGTGTTGTACGAAATGGCAACGGGTCGTCCCGCGTTTGTGGGACAGACAAATCCGCTTGTCTCGGCGGCAATTCTTTACGAAACCCCGACATCGCCATTGCAATTGCGACCGGACCTGACGCCGCCGCTCGCGCAGGCCATCCTGAAGACGCTTGAAAAAGATCGCGATCTGCGCTGTCAGACCGCGTCCGAATTGCGCGCGGATCTGAAACGCATCAATCGTGATCTCGACCAGTCAGGACAAGCCGATGACCACGTTCAGGTTGCCGCGTCGAAGCTCCCAGTAGACGCGACGAGGACTCCCTCGACGCATTCGCGCGCGCCCACGGTGCAGCATGTCGCGCCTTCATCGGATTCGCAGCTCCTGACCGCTCTCATCAAGCGTCATCGTCGGCTCGTCGCCATCGTGGCGATCGGTATCGTCGTTGGCTTCGCGTCCGTCCTGTACATTGCGCTCCAACGAGACCGCGCGCGGCAAGAGGACGGCGGGAATGGCCTGGACGCTCTCCAAGTCGTACAGCTCACGACCAGCGGCAACGCGGAGCGGCCAGCCATTTCTCCCGACGGTCGCTATGTCGCATATGTGCAACGCGGAACCGGACAGGGGGAAGACAGTCTGTGGATTCGTCAGACGGCGACACCAAGCAACGTGCAAATCGTCATGCCGGAGACGGGGGTGAGGCTCCTCGGGGCCACCGTCACTCCAGACGGCAGCTTCGTTGATTTCGTTCGCTACGTCCTGGCACAGGGTCCGAGCGCAACATCGTTACTTCGAGTGCCCTTTCTCGGCGGTGTTCCGAGGCGAATCATCGATCACGTGACAGGCCCGGTCGATTGGTCTCCGGATCATCGGCAGGTGGCGTTCTTGCGCACCGAGGTTGAGAAAGGAAGGGACTCACTTCTCGTTGCCGGGGCCGACGGGAGTGGCGAGCGCGTTCTCGCGGTTCGGAACCGCCCCGCTCAGTTCTATTCACAGGGGCGCGCCGCCCTCCCGAACGTGCATCCTGCCTGGTCACCGGACGGACAGACCATCGCCGCCTACGCCTCCAGCGGCAATGGACCGGGCCAACAGCAGGTTGTGTTTGTGAACGTTGCCGACGGAACCCAACGCGCCGTCGGCCTGAGCGCGATAGCTGGCGAGCCTCAGGGACTGGCGTGGCTCGACAACGAGTCGCTCGTCGTGAACCAGGCCTTTCAGGATGGCTCGCCAGAACAACTGTGGCGGGTCTCATCCCGCGATGGACGCGTCTCGCGCATCACGAACGATCTCAACGCATACACCGGCGTGAGTCTGAGCGCCGATCGCACGGCGCTTGTCACGACGCGATCCGAGACGATGGCGAGCCTCTGGGTGGGCGATGGAGCGACCGCGAAGGGAGAGGAGATCGTCGTGCCAACGCCATTCACCGGTCGCGCTGCGTTCGCGACGGTGGCGTGGTCGGGCGACCATCTCATTTACGAAAGCACAATCGCCGGCCGTGCGACAGTGACATTGCGACGAGGAGTCTCTGGCATGCCAGAGGACATCGCGCCGGGAGGCCTCGAGGGAAAAGGAACGCCGGACGGGCGGACCATTGTGTATCGATCGACCGAGGCCGATCGTGACGGACTGTGGAGCGTCAATCTCGATGGTCAAAACCGCAGGCGGTTGATTTCAGGCAATGTCTTCAGTCCCGTCGTGTCGCGAGACGGCCGGTTCGTGGCGTTTCTCTCGAATCGACTGGGGCCATTGTCTCCGTGGATTGTTCCGATTGACGGCGGCCAACCAATGCAGGTGACGACGACCTTTGCCACCGAAGGAAGTCTCGACATTTCGCCTGACGGCAAATCGATCGTGTTCACTTCACCGATGCCGGGAGTTGTCACGTGCGACCTGCCTTCATGTACCGCACTCAAAACAATCGCCCGAGGAGGCAGGCGACGATGGGCACCCGACGGGCGTGGGTGGACCTATATCAATGCGCAGAATGTCTGGCTCCAACCCGTCGACGGGTCGATGCCGAAACCATTGACACAATTTACGGATGGTCGAGCGATCGCCGACTGGGCCTGGTCGTACGACGGCAGGCGGCTCGCCGTCTCACGCGTCTCGACGAGCAACAACATCGTGCTGTTCCGAGGGGTGCAGTAGCGGCCCTTCCCCTAGACGTACCGTTCGAATCGATATGCGACCTCAGGACCTTGGTCGCCTTCGTAGGCCAGTTGTCCCATCAACAGCGCGAACGGCTCCATGTAGCGTGCGATTCGTAGCGGTCCGGCATCCACTGGCTCGAAGCCGATATCGGTAATCAACGCCGCTGCGATTGCGTTGGCACGCTTGTCATCGCCGCAGTACGCCAGGCTCGGTCGTCTCGCCTTCCGCCTCGCTTCGAATACGGAGAAGAACACTTCGCTGGGAACCGTACCGAATGCGGAGACGACCTTTGCGCGGCGAATCTTCTTCGCGAGCTCCTCGGCACCTGACGTCGTCCGCCCGATGACCAGCGCGGTGTCGTCCGCGTTCATCGGCAGCGAACAGGTCACAACGACTTTGCCTGACAGGTCGCCCGCCTGCTTCAACACGTCGGCGACGCGAAGCCAATGCACCGCGAGGAGCACGGCATCGGCGTCGCGGACCGCTTCCGCCGGGCTGCCAGCGCGCGCGCTGCCCTCCGCATCACGGGCAAGCCGTTTCAGTTTCTGATCGCTGCGCGCATAGCTGAAGACGACGTCGTGGCCGGCCCTGCTGAACAGGATCCCCAGCTTGCCGCCCATCAGGCCCGACCCGAGGATGCCAATCTTCATCGCTTCACCTTTTCTCGTACTGTTCGTCGCTGACCTTCTCCAACCAGTCAACCACCCTCCCATCCAACGCTTCGGCGATCGCGATGTGCGTCATCGCCGTAGTCGGCGATGCGCCGTGCCAGTGCTTCTCGCCACGCTCGAACCAGACGATGTCGCCAGGCCGGATCTCCTCGATGGGACCGCCTTCACGCTGCAGGCGTCCCGAACCCGACGTGACGATGAGCGTTTGTCCGAGCGGATGGGTGTGCCAGGCGGTTCGTGCACCGGGTTCGAAGGTAACGATCGCGCCTCCAACGCGCGCAGGCGCGCTTCGTTGAAAGGAAGAATCGATCCGCACCACACCTGTAAACCAGTCGCTGGAACCCTTGGCTGATCCTTGTGAGCCGTTTCTCGTGATGGTCATGCTCCGTACTTTGCACCAAGAACGCTGTAACGAAGGGCCGCTCTCATCACACAAGGTGGTTGTAGCTCGATAAGCGGGCTCGCCGACGGTCCCCGTCGACAAGGAGACACCGATGATTCCACAAGACTTGCAGCCATACTTCAGCACGCCGGCCGAGCCGCCGATCACCTTTCTCGGGTTGCCAACCGTCGTCAGAGCGACCGCGCAGACGACCAACGGCGCGTTCGGGTTGATCGAGCATCTGACGATGCGGCCGGGGTTCGCTTCGCCATACCACACTCATCGTCGGGAGGATGAAGCGTGGTACATCCTGGAAGGCCAGGTGGCGTTCGTGTGCGACGGCAAATGGACGGTGGCTGGACCCGGCACCTTTGTCTTCGGGCCGCGCAACATCCCTCATGGTTTCCGCGTCGAGGGCGACACGCCAGTGCGCATGCTGCTGCTCTGCGCGCCGGGAGGCTTCGAGCAGTTCGTCCTGGAAATGAGCAAGCCGGGACACGAACCGCTTCCCCAGGTGGCGGCAAGGTACCAGGTCGATGTTCATGGACCGTTGCCGGCGCGGACGAGCACCACTGTCTAAACGGAGCACATAAAATGAAGCGCGATGGATGTCGGGCTGAGCGACGCCGACCTCGCGCCGCGTATCGCTGACGGCGATCGCGAAGCGGAAGCCGAGATGTGCCGCCGCATGGGCCCGCGCATTCGGCTCTATGGCTTGCGGCACTTGCGATCGCCTTCGGCTGCCGACGACCTCGTGCAGCAGGTGCTCGTGAAGGTGCTTGAAGCGCTTCGGACCGCTCGCTTACGGGAATCAGACAAACTCGTTCAGTTCGTGCTGGGCACGTGCCGCATGACGGTGCTCGATCTGAGACGCAGCGCACGGCGTCAGGAACAGCTGCTGGCAGCGTTCGGCCACGATCTGGTGCCGGAGTCGCCTCCGCCGCCACGGATCGACGACCGTCAACTGGCCAGCTGCGTTCAAGCCCTCACCGAGCGCGAACGCTCCGTCGTCGTGATGACGTTCTATGACGATCGGATGGGGGCGGAAACGGCCCGGTGTCTTGGAATTTCCGAAGCCAATGTTCGCGTCATCCGGCACCGCGCCCTCCGTCAACTGCGAGTGTGCATGGGAGCAAGGCCGTGACTTCGTCGTACGACCCTGGCCGTGTCGATTGTTCCGAGCCCATCGAAGCGACGGTCCTGATGGACTACTGGCTCGCGGCGCTGCCTTCGATAGCTGAAGAACGCGTCGAGCAGCATCTGATGACGTGCGACGGCTGCGGTGATCGGCTCCGCGAGGTGATCGCGCTCGCGGAGGGCCTCCGCATCCTCGCGCGGTCGGGAGCGCTGCAGGTGGTGATCAGCGATTACTTCGTCGAGCGCGCGGTAGAGACAGGCCTCCAGGTGCGTGAATACGCGCCTCCACCAGGGGGAGCGATTCAGTGCACCGTGGCGGCTGACGATGATTTGCTCGTGGCGCGTCTCGCTCTAAACCTGACCACTGCGTCGCGAGTCGATCTGAGTTGGTGTGATCCGCACGGTGTGGAACATCAGCGCATGGCAGATATCCCTGTTCGAGCCGACGCGGGGAGCGTGATCTGTCAACAATCGATCACGTGGGCAAAGGCGTCACCCTCGTCGACGATGGTCGCACGGCTCCTTTCCGTGGATGACAAAGGAGACGAGCGGCTTCTCGGCGAGTACACGTTCCATCACACGCGAACGATTCCAGGCCCACCCGGTTTCGAGATGCCCTGAAGACGCTGCCTAGACGTGATAAGGTCACTGATTCTCCGGACGGGCAGAGCGAGCAGCGCTTCTGCAAAGCGAAAGGACGAAACCAAATGCTGTCCATGCGAAGAGTGATGATGACCGCAGCGGTGGTGGTGGCGTTCAGTGCCGGATGGCTCGCCAAAACGAGCGCGCAGCAGAACGCGCCTGCCCCACTGATCACGTATTTCGGACACGAGAAAGTCGACGCATCCTTCGCGCAAGCCCTCGCCTCGACGGGCAGCACCGACCTGTTCGCGCGTAAGGATCGTCAGGGCCACGCGTGGACCATTCACTCCAACAGCCGCGGTAAGTCCGACGAAGGCAAGCTGCATTCACATGAGGATTGGACGGGCGTGGTGGTGATCATGAGCGGTGCGGCGACGTTTATTACGCCGGGGACCGCTTCACCCGGCCGCGCCGCAAGACAAACCGCCGAAGGCGGCCAGTTGATTGGCGCCGGTGAAGCGCATCGCGTCGGCAAAGGAGATGTGGTGATCATTCCTCCGAACGCGCCGCATATGTACAAGAACATCGAGGAGCCGTTCCGGTACCTGGTGGTGCAGACGCCGTAGGGTTCGTCAGGTCTATTTGAGACGCGCCAGCAGCTTCAGGAATCGCGGGTCGTCGCGAAGAATATCGTAGTCAGGATCGTGCTCCACCCAATCGCGCTTCCCCCAGCCGTGGGCGAAGACACGTTCGAGCACCTCCAACGCCTCTTCTTTCTGCCCCAGCTTGGCATGCAGGCAGGCGGCGTTGACGAGCGTGCTCATATCATCCGGATACAACTCGAGCGATCGCCGTGACCATTGGAGCGCGCGCGTCGTCTCGCCATCGTGGAAGAGTGCTGAGGCGCCGAGCGACAGCGCGCGGCTGTCGAGCGGATTCAGGGCCAGGACGTGCTCGGCACGGCGGATCCCTTCCTTGTTCGCCTGCGCCGCGTCGTCACGGCGGTCGAGCATCCGCAGCGACTGCGACAGCAGCAGTGGGCTTTGAAAGTCCTCCTGTCGCATTTCCGCCGCCTTGCGAAAACGCGCCGCCGAGCCCGCGATATCGCCGCGCGCAAAGTTTGTTCGACCCGAGTAGTAGTACGCGTCGAACAGGTTGGGGTTGATGGCAATCGCCTGCTCGAACGCGCGCTCGGCTTCGTCATAGCGCCGCGACAGCGCCAGCGCGCACCCGCGCGCGACGTGAGCCTCCGCCATCCCGGGCGCCAATTCGAGGGCGCGTTCACTGGCGCGCTCTGCTGCCATCAGATCGGCCGCGTCTGCGCCAAACCATTCGTACAACGTGGCGTGGACGGTTGCGAGGCCGGCAAACGCCGGGGCATAGCCAGCGTCCAGCTCGATTGCGCGCGCGAACATCTCGGCGCTCTTCTGCAGGTCCGCCTTTGTCAAGCGCGGGAGATGTTGCCGTCCACGGAGGTAATACTCGAACGCGGCCGCACCCGTGAGTGGGCGAACCAACCCCTCTTTTTCACGTCGGGAAAGAAGGCTGCCGCGCAACGAGGTGGCGACACTTTCCGCGATCTCATCCTGGATCGCGAACACGTCGTCGAGCCTGCGATCGAAGCGTTGTGACCACCGGCGATACCCGGTCGCAACCTCCACGAGCTGGACGTTCACCCTCAGACGATCGTCGGCCTTGCGCACGCTGCCTTCGAGCAGCGTTCCAACCCCAAGCTGCTGCCCCACGGCGCGTACGTCCGCGCCCGGCCCTCGAAACTGAAATGAAGCCGTCCGCGACGCGACGCGAAGTCCGTCGATGTGCGTGAGCGCGCTAATCAGCTCCTCGGCAAGCCCTTCGCACAAATAGTCCTGATCGCGATCCGGACTCATATCGGCAAACGGGAGAACGGCGATGGCGGTGACGTCTGCGTTCGAGGGATGGGTCTGCTCGAGGGTCTCGGGCGCCGGACCAGTTCCCAGTGACGCCACGAAACGATAGCCACGGCGGTGCCGGGTTTCGATGAAGCGCGGCTGCTTCGGGTCGTCATCCAACGCTCTGCGTAACTCCTGCACGCACGACGTAAGCGCGTCGTCGCTGACCGCGACACCATTCCAGACCGAGTCAAACAACCGTTCCTTGGAAACCGGCTCGCCCGCGTGCGTCACCAGCATCCTCAAGACCGCCGCTGCTTTGGGCGTCAGCCGGATCTCGCCTTTGCCGAGCCACAAACGGCCCGTATCGATATCGAACCGATAGCCGCCGAAATGAACACCCTGCTCCATGTACGTGATCCAGCCTTCTTCGGTCCCGGGGCGATCCCGGCGAAATCCCGGCGCGTTCCCGGGACGTGGGCGATGGGATTCGGTACCTTGTGTCATAGCGATGGGCACGGAAGCAACCGCCTCAATTGCACAAAGGACGCCGATTCAGCGCGAGTCGATTCTCCTCGACTTCCGCACGCGGGAACTGCGAAGGGGAAACTCGCGCGTGTCGCTCAATGGGCAGCCGCTGGAGATTCTGCGAGTGCTGCTCGAACGTCCGGGGGAAATCGTGGGGCGCGAAGAACTCGTTCGCCAGCTCTGGCCCAACGGGACCTTTGTCGATTTCGAGCACAGCCTGAATGCCGCGATCAAACGCCTGCGTGCGGCGCTCGGTGACGACCCGGAGAACCCGCGGTTCCTCGAGACGGTTCCACGACGCGGATACCGATGGATTCACTCGTCCGTCCTGCGCAAGGTTCGACTCGCGGTCCTCCCCTTTTCCGCGAACGAAAGTGACCAGGAGTTCGCTGGTGGCTTGAGGGACGAATTGTTCATCGAACTCGGTCGGAGTGCCGGTCTCGAGCTCACGTTGCGACAGTCGACGGATGGCCCTCCCCAAGCGGACTACTTCCTTCAAGGCAGCGTGCGTCACTACGGCACGCGCATCCGTACGGGAGCGTGGCTGATTGATGCGCGACAGCAGGTGCAGGCATGGAGTGACATCTACGAAGGCTCGGATTCGCAGTCAGCTCCCGCCGTGATCGACATCGCTTCGCTGATTTCGGCCGCCGTCGTCGCACGACTCGCGCCGGTCCCTGCGATTCAATCAGAGACCGGCCGAGTCAGTCGCGCGGAGCGAACGTTGCCAATCAGGTCCGGTCGGATTTCAGCTGTCGTGCGATAAAGGCCTTCACCATCTCGCGCGCGCGGTCGGTCTGCGGCCCTTCTTTCGCGACCCACTCGTGCTCGCAGCCCTCGAACAGCTCGTAGCGGATGTCGCCGCCGGCCGCCTTGTACGTCTCGGCGAACTTTTTCTGCGCCGACGGGATCATGTTGTCGTCGAGAGCGCCCTGCATGACGAGCATCGGCACGAGCGTGACCTGTTCGTGACGCTGGAGGATCTCCACCGGATTGCTCTCGTGGATCGTGTCCCACGGTTTGAAGAACGTGGTGTTGTTCTTCACCATGTCTTCGCGTTTGAGATGCTCGGCGTTCTCGTAGCGCGCAAAGGTGTCGCTGATTGGCGAGCGCATCGCGACGTAGGCCACGCTCGCGTCGACCTTTGGCGCGCCCTGCGGCAGCGGAATCGCGTTATAGCGCGGATCGCGCGGCCGCATCGCCAGCAGCTCCGCAACCTGACCGCCACTGGAACTGCCATAGATGCCGGCCCTCGATGCGTCACCGTTCCACGTGGGCGCCTTCCATTTCAGCCAGCGCAGCGCGTAGTTGGCGTCCTGAATGCCGGCCGGGTACGGGGCTTCCGGTGCGCGCGTCATGTCCACCGCCACGACCAGCACACCGCTGCTCGCGATGGAACGGTCCATCGGCTCTTCGGCGAAGCGGTCTTTGGCATTCCATGCACCGCCATGCAGGTCGAGTACGGCTGGGAATGGTCCCGTACCCGCAGGTCGGTAGATGCGCGCCATCAGCATGCGTCCCGCCGCGTTGCGCCGGAGCTCGACCTCGGTCACCGTCACCTCGAGCTTCGCGGCGGGGTTGTAGCTGAACTTCGACCCCTCGGTTGCGGCTTCGGCCAGGCGCGGCAAGGACGCTGCAAGCGCCGGCAACCCTGCCGCGAGCGCCGTCATCTTCCCGAGAAACTCCCGACGTCCGGACACGTTGCTTTCCATGCGTTCCTCCGTGCAGAACGAGATCACCAGGGGGTCACGCTGTGCCCGCGGTGGGCGGACAAACTATGTGATAGACAAGCGCGGACCGCAAGCGAAAGAAGACTGTCGGTCCAACTCGGCGGTGAGGGCACGACGCAACGCCCGCCGCGCGCGCGAAAGCCCCGACATCACGGTTCCGATCGGGATGCGAAGTGCGTCCGCCACCTCCTGATACGACAGCCCTTCCAGCTCGCGAAGCACGAGCAACTCGCGAAATCGCGTCGGCAATTCATTCATCGCGTCCTCGACGAGCGACACATTTTCCTCGTGCAGCAACAGGATCTCGGGTGTGAGCTGCGGTGCGGCGTGCTGCTCTTCGTCGAATGCGTCGCCGGCTCGCTTCACGGCGTGGCCGTAACGGTCGTAAGAGGTGTGTCGAACAATCCTGAGAAACCAGGCGCGTCCGTTGCCACCAGAAAACGTTCGAAAGTAGCGGAAGGCTCGCAGCGACGCCTCCTGGACGATGTCCTGGGCGTCGTCCTCGGTCTCGGTCAACGAACGCGCGAGACGATACGCAGCGTTCATGTGCGGCAGGACGACTTCCTCGAAACTCAATACGCTATCCATACGTCGAGTGTCGTCGGCTACCGAACCACGGCCCACCCACGACGCCCGCACGGAACCCGTACGTGCCACGCACAACGGCGCTGTAAGATCAGCGGTTTATGAAGACCAGCGCTCCGGGATCGTTTGGGGCGTACTTAAAGGTGTTGCGGGTGACGGCGGGCCTCACGCAGGAGGAGCTCGCGACCAACTCCGGCCTTTCGGTTCACGCCGTCAGCGCGCTCGAGCGCGGCGAACGACGGCGACCCCACATGGAGACTGTCCGTGCGCTCGCGGCCGCGCTCGGCCTGAAGGAGGCCGCCCGTGACGCGCTCGTGAAGACGGCGCGCGCGCACGAGGACGAACCAGCGTTTGACGAACTCGGCGGCTCTCCCCTGCCCGTCGCATTGACGGCGTTGCTCGGCCGCAACGCCGACGTACAGCTGCTGCGGCAATGGCTGGCCGATCCGCTCGCGCGGCTGATTACCATCGTCGGCCCCGGCGGCGTCGGCAAGACCCGGCTTGCCCTGGAGATCGCGCACGCGGTGGCAGACGAACGCGCCACACGCGTGGGCTTCGTTCAACTCGCAGCGATTCGCGACCCGGCGTTCGTCGCGTCTGCAATCGTGGAAGCGTTGGGGCTGTCAGACGCGACAGCCGCCGACTTGCCGCAGCGAGTCCGTGCTGCATGCGAGGACCAACAGCCGATGCTGCTGGTGCTCGACAACTGCGAACACGTTCTTGATGCGGCACCGCTGGTCGTCGATCTCCTGACGTCTGCACCATCGCTCCGTTTGCTCACGACGAGCCGCGCACCGCTTCGCGTCCGCGGCGAGCGGTTATATACCCTCGGCCCGCTCGACCTCCACGCGCACGACGCGACGCTGTCGCCCGCCGACCTCGCGCACGTTCCGGCCGTGCATCTATTCATCGAGCGCGTCCGCGGCGTGCGGCCCGAGTTCAAGCTGACGACGGCCGATGCCCCCGCGATCGTCGCGATCTGCCAGCGACTCGATGCCCTTCCGCTGGCGTTGGAGCTCGCAGCGCCGTGGATCAAGGTGCTGACGCCCGAGGGTCTGCTCCGCAGACTCGAACAGGATGTCCTGCTGCCAACGGTTGCACGCGGCGATCTGCCCGAACGCCAGCAAACGATGAGTGCCGCGGTGTCGTGGAGTTATCAGTTGCTCGGGAGCGATGAGCAGCGCGCGTTTCGCCGCCTCGCCGTTCTGCCGGGTCGTTTCCCGCTCGACGCCGCCGCCGCCGTTCTCGCCGGTGCCGCCGGCGAATCCGCGGGCAGCGATGAATCGTTGCGCGCCGCAGCCGCGCTCACAGAGAAGAGCCTGCTCTACCAGGTTGAAGGGTGGGTGACGGCACGGCCGCTGTATCAGATGCTCGAAACGGTGCGTGCGTTCGCCGCACTCGAGCTCGATGCGACGAACGAAGGCGATGACGCGCTGGAGGGGCTGGCGCGGTACTGCAGCCGCCACGCTACTCGCGCCGAAGCGGGGCTGGTCGGGCCGGAGCAAATCGAATGGCTCGATCGCGTGCACGACGATCTGCACAATTACCGCGCTGCGCTCGCGTGGCTGATCGAGCAGCGCCGTCCAGTGGAGGCCGCCGATATCAGCTGGCGCCTGATGTTCTTCTGGCTGATTCGTGGGCGGGCTGCCGAAGGGCTTCGCTGGTACCAGCAGATCTTGAATCTGCCGGATCTTCCGCCCGCGGCTGAATCGCGCATGTTGGCAGGAACCGCGGTCATGGCGCATACGAGGGGCGACCTCGAGCAGGCCCGCGCGGCGGCTACGCGGGCGCTGACGATCGCGCGCGCGACGGGCGAAACAACCGTCGTGGTCCACGCGCAGCTGCTGCTTGGACATATCGAGCAAGCGGGTGGCAACGCCGACAAGGCCAATGCCCTGCTCGCGCAAAGTTTCGACGGGTTCAAGGCCGCGACGATGCCGTGGGGCGTCGGCAATGCGCTGATCGGCATGGCGAGCGGCGCGCTGGCGGCCCGCGATGTCGCAAAAGCCGAACGTCTCCTCGATGAGGCCACCGCAGTGCTTCGACACGCCGGCCCGTGGTTTCTGAACTTGCCTCTCTATCTCCACGCCATCGCCGCTGTTCAGCGGGGCGACGCCGACGGGGCCATCGCGCTCGTTCATGAAAGTCTTCTGTGCAGCCGGCAGGTGCGCGACAGATTCGCGTTCGTGTACGCGCTGGTCCCCCTTGCTGCGGCCGCGGGAATGAAGGGGAAGGACGCCTGGGCTGCGAACGTACTCGGTGCTCGGGATGCGATGACAGAACGGGCGGGCTCGACGGTGACGAGCCACTCGGTTCGGCAACTTCGCGAGCGGGTCGAGCAGCAGGCGAAAGCGCGTCTCGGTCCCATCGACTGGGCGAGTGCGTACGAAACGGGGCGCTCCGCTTCCATCGACTCACTGCTCAGCGACATCGAGAACGTCTTATGATTGCCTCGAGCTTGGAGCCGCTTGCGCGATGAGCGGGTATTTGGCGAGATAGTGCGACAGCGCTCGCGGACTGATCCCCATCAGTCTCGCCGCGTGTTGCTTCAACGGCGACACCTCGAGCGCCCGGCGTATCGTTTCACGTTCGACCCACTCAACGTTCTGACGCAGCTTCAATGAAGGAACGGCCGCAGCCACGGTCTCAATCCCGACCTCCATCGTCACGACCTCACGCCTGATCGTCGAAGAGGGGGACAAGACGACCGCTCGCTCGATCGTATTTTCGAGCTCACGCACATTTCCCGGCCATCGGTACGTCTGGAGCCACTCGACGACACCGTCCTCAACCACCTCGATGACCCTTCCGTTTCGTGTCGCGTGCTTGTCGATGAAATAGTCCATGAGCATCGGAATGTCGTCGATGCGTTCGCGAAGCGGTGGTACGGGAATGGGCACGACGTAGAGGCGATAGAACAAGTCATCGAGAAAGCGGCCCTCTCGGACGAGTTGACGCAGGTCGCGATTGGTCGCGGCAATGACGCGCACGTCCACCCGTTCGGCTCGCTCGGCACCGAGCGGTTCGATTTCCCGCTCCTGCAGCACGCGGAGCAACTTCGCCTGCACCGTGACGTTCATCGTTCCGATTTCGTCGAGGAAGATCGAACCGCCGTGGGCAAGCGAAAATTTGCCCCGTCTCGAGCCGGCGGCGCCCGTGAAGGCGCCGCGCACGTAGCCGAAGAGTTCCGATTCGATCAAGGTGTCGGGAATGGCGGCGCAATTGACCTTGACAAACGGGGCGTGCGGCCGCCCGCCGCGGCTGTGCACGGCGCGGGCGACGAGTTCCTTGCCCGTGCCTGTTTCGCCGGTGATCAAGACCGTGCTGCGAGCCGCCGACACCAGTTCGATCTGATGGATCACATCGGCGATCGCGCGGCTCGCGCCGACGATGCCGTGCCTGTTGACCGTGACTGTGCGTTGCATGGAGTCCTCACAACGGCAAAACGTTTACGTTCTGCCGGAAGATGTTTTCCGGGTCGTACTTCGTCTTCATCTGCCGCAAACGAGGGAGGTTTGGTCCGTATGCCACCTCGGCCGGATCGGCCGCATCGTCTTCGAGGTAGTTCACGTAGCGCGTCGGCGCCAGAAACGGGGTGAGGGCCGCGAACGTATTTCGCGCCCACGCGATCCCTCGATCGGTGTCCGTCGCGCTCGTCCACTGCGAAATGACCACGACGTTGAAGCCCGGCGTGCGAAGGGCACACGCCGTGCTCGCCACGGGTACGCGGGTGGCCGCTCCATGGAAGTGCTCGATGATGATCTGGCTCATTGGCGACGGCGCCGCCTCGAACGCCATCACGAGCGTCCGAATCGCGTCGTCGCAGAGATCGCTCAGGAACTGCGCCTTCCAGTAGTTGAACGCGCCTTTCGGAAAGGCGGGATCCAGCATGGTGTTGAGCGCGCTGTACGGAACGGCCCCAAGCGCATCCATCACGGGCGAACCAAAGGCCTTCAATGAACGAACCGCCGCCCCGCCCTCTTCGAGCGGTCCGCAGTGTGCCGCTGCGACGCCGACGACCTTCGCGTTGGCATCATGGGGCGCGGTCTGAAGGCCGGCGACGAGCATCATCTCGTCCGGCAGATCCGCGCACGTGTCACGGAAGAACCGCAGCGTCTCGACCGCGCGAGGCAACGGATGGACGACAACGCCGCCGGTGATCGTCGGACCGACAGCATGGAGGTCGTATTCGAGCGACGCGGCGATTCCAAAATTCCCGCCGCCGCCGCGAATGGCCCAGAACAGATCAGCGTTGTCGTCGGCGGCTGCGTGAAGCACGCGGCCGTCAGCCATGACGAGGTCGGCTGAGCGCAGATTGTCCAGCGCGAGGCCGTACTTCGGCATGAGCCATCCGACACCACCCCCGAGCGTGAGGCCGGCGATCCCGGTGCTCCCCACCACGCCGCCTGTCGTGGCCAAGCCGTGCACCTGTGTCTCGCGGTTGAACTCCTTCCACAGGACCCCTCCCTGCGCGCGCGCGGTTCGCGCATCTACGTCGACGTGTATCCCTTTCATCGGAGAAAGGTCGACGAGGAGTCCGCCGTCGATGGTTGCGCGTCCTGCGACGTTATGGCCGCCGCCGCGGACCGCGACCTCGAGACCGAGCGTCCGTGCCAGTTGCAGCGCATCGACGATGTCGGCGATGCCGGAACACCGCGCGATGATCGTCGGGTATTTGTTGATCAAGCCGTTGTGCACCCGGCGGCTCTGGTCGTAGCCCGCGTCCTCGCGCTGGAGCAGTTGTCCGGTGAACGACGGAACGACGTGATTGATGGCGTCAGTGATCGGTGACATGAGTTTCGACTTTCGAATTCCATCTGTCTTCGCGACATCAGTTGCTGAAATTGACGGCTTGCGCGACGCCGCAGCCCACTCCCTGCACCCAGAGATTCATGCCTGGGAAGTTGGAAGAAATGTCGTGGCTCGACACGATCATCTTGGCGGTGAACGACTCGTCGTTGCCATCGCCCGTCCGATAGAAGTCGGCCTGAAGTACCACCGTCGTGTCGCTCGTCACGGCGGTTTCGTCGCTCGCCGACCCCGTGCACTTGAAAGTCGTTCTGTCCAGTAGATCCGCGGTATCCCAGCGAATGCCCTCGCCGTCGAGGCATGCGCCCGGATGGTCTTGATTGATGCTGACGCTCAGGGGTCCCTGCAGTACCGCTTTGATGCACGTGAAGCCTCCGCCCGCGTGGACGAAATGCGAGCTGGGTTCGTACGCGCCGCCTCCGCTTAGAAACACCTTCCCAGTCGGGAAGCCACTGACGGTACCGTTGAAACCAAATCCGACACGGCGCTCTGCCTGTGCGCCGAGCAGTGTGGCAATCGACGCTGGCGTCGTGGCGACGTCACTGCCTTGTGACCATGAACCGTCGCTCGGAACTTGAGATGGACTCGATGGGTTGTAGCTTCGACTACACGCGACAACCAAAAGCGCCCCTGCGACGATTACCGCTGCTTTCTTCATCATTTCGACCTTCTTTCTCTTCTCCGAATTCCTGCATATCGAGCGTTCGTCTATGGCGCTCGTGACGTTGCCAAGTGTGAAGGTCGAGCGATTCAGTGACCACACACAACACCCGCCGGAACCCGCACACAACCCGCACGGAACCCGCACAGGTACGGCGGTAATAAGATCGGAGGTATGAAATCCAGCGCTCCGGGTCCATTTGGGGCGCAGTTGAAGGCGCTTCGCGAAGCCGCAGGTTTCACGCAAGAGGAGCTGGCGACGGTGGCGGGGCTGTCGGTCCACGCCGTCAGCGCGTTGGAGCGAGGAGAACGCCGCCGACCGCACGCAGACACGGTGCGAGCGCTGTCGGCTGCGCTGGATCTCAGCGATGCGACGCGCGAGGCCCTCCTCGCGAGCGGCCGCGTCGCCGCGCATGCCGCCGTGTTCGACGACCGGAGCGGCGGATCGCTGCCGCTGGCCCTCACCGCCCTGCTCGGTCGCGACGACGACCTCGAGGTCTTGCGCAGGTGGCTCGCCGATTCCGCCGTTCGCCTGCTCACGTTGACAGGGCCCGGCGGAGCGGGAAAAACACGTCTCGCGCAGGAGCTTGCCCGCGCAATCATGCTCGACGGCGGCGCTCGTGTTGTCTTCGTTCCGCTCGCCGCCGTCCGTGACGCTTCGTTCGTGGCTGCGGCCATCGCGGAAGCCCTCGGCTTGCTCGACATCAGCGCGCTCGACCTGGCAAAGCGCGTCAGAGCCTCGTGCGACGGCCGCCGGACGCTGGTGTTTCTGGACAATTTTGAACACGTGCTGGATGCAGCGCCGCTCGTGGCGGAGCTGCTGACGTCGGTAGCAGCGTTGCGCATTCTGGTCACGAGCCGCGCCCCGCTGCGGGTGCGCGGCGAGCGGGAATACGTTGTCGGTCCCCTCGCGTTGAATGTCGCCGACGATGCCTCGGCCGACGACGTCGCGCGCTCACCGGCAGTGCGACTATTCGTCGAACGCGTTCGTGATGTGCGGCCCGAGTTTCGCCTGACGTCCGGCAACGGCCCCACGGTGACCGCGATCTGTCGTCGACTCGATGCGCTCCCCCTCGCGCTCGAGCTCGCGGCGCCGTGGCTGAAAGTGCTGACACCGGAAGACTTGCTGCGGCGTCTCGCGCAGGATGTGCTGTTGTCGACCACGGGGCCGCGTGACTTACCGGAACGCCAGCAGACGATGAATGCGACGGTGGCGTGGAGTTACGGGCTTCTCGATCCGAACGAGCAGCGCGTATTCCGCCGCCTTGGAGTGCTGTCGGGCGACTTTCCGATTGAAGCGGCAGCGGCGGTGGTGGCCGGCCGTGAAGGTCCGCTGAGCAGAAGCGACAGTGTGCTTGCAGCCGCCGCGGGTCTGATCGACAAGAGCCTTCTCCTCCGGCGTGAAAGCTCCGTGTCCACGCGACCACTCTATTCCACGCTCGAGACGGTGCGTGCATATGCCACGGTCGAACTGAACGCCGCGGGTGAGCGCGACGATGCAATGGAGGGGCTGGTGCGCTACTGCGCCACCGAGTCCCGACTCGCGGCGGAGGGCCTCGTCGGCCATGCGCAAGGCGAGTGGCTCGACCGCGTGCGTGACGACCTCGAAAACTATCGGTCCGTGCTGATTTGGCTCATCGAGCGCGGTCGGTCCGTCGAAGCAGCCACCATCGTCTATCGGCTGTTCTTCTTCTGGGTGATTCGTGGCCACGCCAGCGAAGGCCTCGAATGGTACGAGCGAATCCTCGCGGTGCCGTCACCGCCGCCGTCGGTTGAGGCGACCGCACTCATCGGAGCGGCCGTCATGCGCTACACGCAGGCCGAATTCGAAAAGTCGCGGACGGCCGCCACCCGCGCGCTCGCTCTTGCGTCGAGTGCCGCCGACAGGGACTGGATCGCGGTAGCCGAGCTGCTGCTCGGACACCTCGAACATGTCGCCGGGAACGAGGAAGCGGCCCTCGAACGATATGCGCGCAGCCTCGAGGAGTCGCGGCAGTTCACCAATCCCTGGCGCATCGGCAATGCACTGACCGGCATGGCGCGTGTCGCGATGGCGACGGGCAAGTTCGAGGAAGCGGACCGGCTGCTCCGCGAAGCCGCCGCGACGCTTCAAGGCAGCGGACCGTGGTTCCTGTTGCTGCCGCTGTTTCTTCGAGCCACGTTGGCAGTCCGGCGCGGCAACGCGGACGAAGCGGTGTCGCTCGTCCGGGAAAGCCTCGCTCCGATCCGCGATCTGCACGACAAGTTCGCGTTCGTGCATACGCTCGTGCCGCTGGCGGCCGCCGTCGCACTCAAGGGCAATGACGTGTGGGCAGCGCAGATTCTGGGTGCCCGTCACGCCGTCACCGAAGCAACCGGCGCGACGATTGTCGATCGGTCCGTGAACGAGCTTCGACAGGAGACGGAGCGCGCCGTCCGCGCACGTCTCGGCGACGACCGCTGGGCTCGTGCACATGCCGCCGGCCGGAAGAGCACGATCGAGTCGTTGCTGCACGACATCGACAACCTGCGCACGTCGACCAGCACGCGCCACGAGTCATAGACCAAACACGACGAACGACATGAAGTCGTTCGCGCTATGCGCGATGATGGCCGCCCACAGTGAATTCGACCATCTCACGATCAGGCCCATGACGAAACCGAACACCGTAATCGTCATCGCGGCGCGTGCGCTGAACGTATGCAGGGCGAACCACCCGGGCAGATGAATGGTCAGGAACAGCAGCGCGGTGATCGTATTGGCCAGCCAGAAGTTGAGCCGCTCGCCAATCTTCCGCAGCATGAACCCGCGGTATGGGATTTCTTCGATGACGCCCACGAGGAGCGAGGTGCCCAAGATACTGTTCCACGTCACGCGCTCCATCGTCGGGTGCGGCAGGCCGAAGCGAGCCACCGTGCCGGCGACGTTCAGCGCCGTCGCCGCGATCCCAACCAGAAGGCCACGACCGACGTGGTGTTTCAACTTCAGGTATTCGAGCGGATCCGCTCGATCGACGTAGCGGAGATAGAACCAGACGGGAGCGATCCAGAAGGTCGTCCGGATGCCGAGATGGACCACGGCATACGCCAATGTCTCCTGTCCAAATGCGGCCGTGAGCCTCGGATAAATGACGTATGGCCACACGATCCAGCCGAGGTGAAACACGGCCACATACCCAACGAACGGGGCGGCGCTACCACGCGGTGAACAACTCTGCCGCCCTGAAACTTTCACTGGCCACTGACAATCGTGCCGACCATCGACGGATGGATCGAGCAATGGTACGCGCCGACAGCGCGGAGGATCATCGGCGCGCTGAACGCGCCAGGTGCGAGATTGCCCGTGTCAAGGGTGCCGTCGTTCAACACGACGCGATGCGTGACCGTGTCCACGTTGTGCCATACGACCATCTGGCCGGGCGGTACTGTTGCGGGATTCGGCGAAAACGACTGCGCGCCGTTTTCGCGGACGACGTTAATGGTGATGGCGCCAGCGGACGGGGACGCCGTGTCGGTCGGACCGGTGGGTGTCGGACTAGTGGGCGTCGGACTAGTGGGCGACGGATTGGTGGCCGACGGACTGGTGGGCGACGGACTGGAGTAGCCTCCGCAGCCATATACGGCAAAGGTGGTCGCGATAAGAGCGACCGTCATCAAGCGTTGCATGGGTTCATTCCTTCTTCACTCCAGCGGCAATACCGGGCCGACACTGTGTCGAGCTGTCGTTGGCTGGGAGTGTCCTCTCGCTTGAATAGACTGTCTGGGACGCAAATCTATTCCGGAGGCGCTGCAACTTGGGCGTGAACGGCTGTTGCGCCGATAACATCTACATGAAAGTGAGCGCCACCAAGCACACAACGGCACTGGCGCGGCTCGCGGCCGCGGCCATCTTCGCGGTCCCGGTGCTGGTCGTCGCGCAACAACAACCTTCGAATTCGCGCGCCGGCTTTCCGTGTGGCGCACGCCTCGATCCGTCGTACTTTCGCGTCGCCGAAGGATCGGGGGGCCACCTGCTGCTCCTCGCGCCTGAAGAAATCGGCGATTCCGCTTCGCTGCTCACGGAGTTCGGAAATCATCCACAAACGATCTTCAGGCTCGCCGGCTCTCTGAACCCGGGCCTGCACGAGTTCAACGTGCCGATCGATTCGACAGTGGAGAGCGTGCTCTTCTCCATCTCCGTGCAGTGCCTGCAGACGGCTGATGTGGTACGGCCGTCCGGAGCGATGGCGATCGGCGACGACGTGACCGACCTTCCGAATTTCCGCGCACAGCACATGGTCATCGTCAAACGACCGGAACCTGGCATGTGGACACTGCGGGTGGCGGGCAGCGGAATTTCCGGCGTGGTTGTGCAGGCTCGCAGCGGAATCGGAATCTCACAGCCCGAATTTGCGCCAGCTTCACAGACCACGTTCACGCGCATTCCGACAGCGGCCGTCCAAAATACCGTGCGGATTCACGTGAGCGGCCGCGCCTCTGACCTGCGTGCGTCGATCGTGAGCGGCCAATTCACGGTTCTCGCTGAGTCGCCCTTAGCCGCGGGTGAAACAGACGGCACTTACGTGTCGCAGTTCACGCCAGGCACGGAAGCCTTTCGTGTGGTCGTCACCGGGAACGATGATGCCGGTTTGCCCTTCCAGCGCATGTCCGCGCCGCTCGTCACTCCGATGCGCTGAGGCCGGGCCCCCGACGACCTGATGCGAATCGAGACTTCAGGTTTGCACCCCGTATACTGGTTTTTGAAGGCCATCCTGCCGCATCGACTCGAGAACCAGAGGGACTGATGCCGGACGCAACCTGAACGCGTTCGGAAGCACGGCACAGTTCAAACTCGGACTCAGCAAGCCACTTCGGTAAGGAACGGGCCTAACACGACGGCATTCTCTCGACTGACAACGCCGTCGCGCCGAGCTGATGCCGGAGTGCGCCTTCGTCCAGCGCGTGCTCCCACCGCGCGATCGCAATGGTTGCAACCGCGTTGCCAATCAGGTTCGTCGGCGTCATGCCTTCCGACATCAGCCGATGAATCCCAAGCACAATGGCAACGCTCGCCACGGGAATCTGGCTGACCGTCGACAGCGTCGCGACCAGTACGACAAACGCCGCGCCCGCCACGGCCGCAGAGCCTTTGGACGTGAGTAGCAGCACCGTCAACAACCCGAGCTGCTGCACAACGGTGAGTGGAGTGTCAGTCGCCTGCGCGAGGAAGACCGTGGTCGTCGCGAGATACAGGCAGGTGCCATCGAGGTTGAATGAATAGCCCGTCGGAATGACGAGACCCACGACGTCGCGCCGGCAGCCGAGCTGCTCGAGTTTCGTCATCATCCGCGGAAGCACGGTTTCCGACGATGTGGTGGCGAAGACGATCAGGAGCTCCTCGCGCATCCATCGAATGAGCGCGAGGAGGCTAAAGCCACAGAGCCACGCCACCACGGACAGCGCGCCGAACACAAAGATCAGACACGTCACGTAGAAGGAGATGAGCAGCTCTCCGAGCGAAAACAGTGTTCCCGCCCCATACCGGCCGACGGTGAACGCCATCGCACCGAGCGCACCGAGCGGCGCGGCCCACATCACGATTCCGACCACGCGGAACAGCGCGGCGCACGCGGCGTCCAGGATCGCGATGAGCGGCCGGCTCCGCTCGCCCAGTCGGCTCAGCGCCGCGCCCAACAGGACCGCGATGAACAACACTTGCAGTACGTTGCCTTCGGCGAATGCGCCGAACAGGCTTGCCGGAATGATGTTCATCACAAATGGAACGACGCCCTGCTCGGGAGCGAGCGCGACATAGGGAGCGACGGACGACGAGTCGAGGCCACGCGCGTCGATGTGCATGCCGACACCCGGCTGCCACACGTTGACCATCAGCAGCCCGAGCACCAGCGCGATGGTGGTCATGACTTCGAAGTAAATCAATGCCTTGAGCGCCACGCGGCCGACGCGTGCCATATCCCCCATGTTGGCAATGCCGACCACGACGGTGGAGAACACGATCGGTGCGATGAGCATCCGCATGGCCTTGACGAACGCGTCGCCGAGCGGCTGCAGACGCTCGCCCGTTTGTGGTGCAAAGTGTCCGAGCAGCACGCCGCCGATCATTCCGGCGACCACGTGGACCCATAGCTGTGCGTACCAACGGCGGCCCGTCGCCGACATCGGAGACCGCGCGACGTTAACGGCCACGCTCATGATCGAAAACGAAAACGTGCGTCGCCGCACTGAGCGGCGGACGAAGTCGGCGACATGCCGGCGGGATTATATGAGGACTTGATCGGCGATCCCGATTGATCGTCGTCACCACGTAATCGTGCGACTGCGGTTCGGCGTTAGAATCTGCGCGCAAAATATGCGATATCGGCTCCCGCCGCTCGCCCTATGCGTAGCGATTCCTCTTGCATTGCTGGATGTAGCAGGGGCGCTTGCGTTGATTCCAGATCGTGGCGGCGACTTTCAGATGATCTACAACTCGACCGCAGCCTGGGCGGCTGGCCATGCTCCATATGCGGTGACAGGGACACCAACAACCAATCTAAATCATCCTGTTCTCTGGTTGGTCGTCTGGCCCTTCCTTCAGTTCTCGCCGATCAACGCCTTTATCGCGTGGACGTTGCTGTCGATCGCTCTCCTTGCCGCGACGGCTATCTGGATGGCGCCGGTCGTTGGCATCTCTGCGTGGGAAACCACGATTCTCACGCTCGCGGCCACCGGGACGGCCTTCGAGCTTGGACTCGGGCAGATCGCATTTCTCCTGATGGTGCTGCTGACCGGAGCATGGTGGTGCGAACGGACAGGCCGCAACGCGGCCGCGGGAGCGTGCATTGGACTGTTGTGCGTGCTCAAGCCGTTTTTCGGTCTCTTTCCTCTGATGCTGATCTGGCGGCGCGCCTATAGGAATCTCACCACATGCGTGCTCACGGTCGTTGGCGGTTACCTCCTCGGCTGGCTTCTCGCTGGAAACGATGGGTACGCGGCGTGGCTCGAGAACCTTCGTCATGTCACCTGGACGTGGCACATCTTCAACGGATCGATTTGGGGCGCCGCGTCACGTATGTTCGAAGTACAGCAGACGGCGATCGGCACACGTTGGACGCCGCTCCTCGTCAGTCCGCTTGCAGCGCACCTCTTCGTGGCCCTCGGAATTGTCGCGACACTATTCGTGCTCTGGCGTGGGCTCAGGAGCGCGAACATCGACGAACAGTATGCGCTTGTCGCGCTGGCAAGCCTGCTTCTCTCACCATTGGGCTGGGTGTACAACCTGCCGGTCTTAGTTGGACCGGTGCTTTCTGTACTCGCACGCCGGCCGTCGCGGTGGCTCTGGCCAATTGGTGCGCTCGCACTGTGGCCCTACCCACTTCTCGTCAATCGACAGTACGGTAAGCTCGGCACGGCGACCGTTGGTCAGATATCGACCATCGTCGTCGCCGGATTGCTGCTCGCGGTATACGCGAGCGTACGCGCGAGAGCTGGTAACACGGTGATCACGCCAATGTCACAGCCGACCGATCAGCTCCCGCTCGGTCTCGGGACAAGTGCAAACTGAGCATGTAACCGTCAGTGTCCCGGCGCTTCGTCCAGAGGATAAGGCGTACGTCGATTCACTCCAACGGCTCGCACTCGCGATTGTTCTGTGTGGATGGGCGGCCGCGGGAGCGACCGACACCGACATCTGGGGCCACCTGGCGATCGGCCTCGACATGCTCACGGAACACCGGTTCTTGTGGGTCGATCCGTACAGTTTTACACACGACCAGCGCTGGGTGAATCACGAATGGTTGTGGGACGTCGTGGTCGGCGCGCTCTATCGAGACCTCGGACTTGCCGGTCTCATCGCGCTGCGCATCTCGTTGATTGGTACCGTCTTGTGGACAATCGATCGTGCGACGCGGCGCGCGCCGTCGTGGATGCGAGCCGTCACCCTCGTCGTCGTTGCAGTCGGCTGCATCGGCCAATGGCAGAGCACGCGACCACAGATCGCAACGATTACGCTGTATGCCGTAGTCCTCACCAATCTCGGAGCCGCTTGGCTTCCGGCGCTCTTCATGGTCTGGGCGAATACGCACGGCGGATGGCTCATCGGCCTCGGCGCGGTCGTCACACACGCGGTCGTCGATCGCTCGCGACGATCACTCCTCGTCGCTGCCGCCTGTATCGTTGCTACGCTGATCACCCCGTACGGCATCCATCTGTGGTTCGCGCTGGCCGATGCCATGCGGCGCGGCTGGGCCGATGTCTCAGAATGGTCGCCGATCTGGTCCGCTGCGGCCGGTAGCCTCATGCCGTGGCTCGGTTGGGCAGTCCTGCTCGCCGGCGGCCTCGTGTTTCTCTCGCGTCGCGTCGATGCTGATCGGTGGTCGTGGGGTTGGACGGTACTGACGTTCGCCGCCGCCATACGCTCACGCAGACTCGTGGCGCTGGCCACCGTCACGGCGGCGGTTTTGCTGTTGCCTCGATGGTCCCTGCCCGCGCTACAAGTGCCGAACGCCTGGAACCGGAATCGCCAACTGATCGCCGTGCTCGTCATCGTCGCCGCCGGCGCGGCCGGATGGTCGTTCATTCAGCCGACGCTCCGATGCTTCCCGCCCATATCTGAGGCCGTGGCACCTGAACCTGACGCCGTGGCGTTTCTCCGTGGCACCGACGTGCGCCGGGTGTTCGTGTACTTCGACTTCGGCGAGTATGCGATCTTTCATTTACGCGACCGCCTGCAGGTAT
>DASTZI010000421.1:0-2835 GCA_035764385.1 Vicinamibacterales bacterium | reverse complement strand
CGCAACCGTCAGCACGATCGCAGCCGCGTACAGCGGTTGCCGCCTGAACATCCGGACCGCGTGTCGAATCTGGGCCTCCGTCCAATCGAACCACGCCAGCGTGTTCAAGCTGTAGACGTCCTCGCGCACGCGCAGCGTGTTACCCACCCGCAGGCGTGCCGCGTGACGGGCCTCGTCCGCCGGCATTCCTGAGGCCATGTACCGCTCGACCAGGCGCTCTACGTGCGAGTCGAGCTCCTGCCGTATTTCCTCGTCGATCTGGGCTCGGCGGAATACGTGCCGGAGCGCAGCGAACCGCGTCAGCAGCGTCTTCAGCATGCGATCCGCTAAGCGCGACCGAGCACCCGCGCCATGACTCCGGCGATGCGGTTCCAGTTGTTCATTTCAATGGTCAGTGCGCGACGGCCGCTCCGGGTAATCGTGTAGAACCGCGCTTTGCGGTTGTTCTCGGAGGTGCCCCAGCTCGTCGAAATGAGACGACGATGCAGGAGACGCATGAGCGACACATACACTGTGCCTTCGTTCAGCTTCAAGGCATCTTCACTCACCTGTTCCAGCCGCCGCGCGACGCCATAGCCGTGCATTGGGCCCATCGTGTCGAGCGTCCGGAGGACCATCAGGTCCAGCGTCCCCTGCAGGACCTCCGCACGCCCCATGTCTCCTTTGGCCATAACAAATGAGTATCGCGATCTCCTGTGCGATGTCAATCGGTAGTCCTTGTACGCGCGGTTTGATGGGAAGCGCAGTTGACGAGAACGCCGGCGTGGACGAGACACCGTTACCAATCCTGCGATCGCATGTGAAGAGCTGCGCTCGCTCGCCTGGCGAAGCCGCGCGACTGTCGGGAATCGTCAGGTCCAGGATCGACCGGACGAATGTGAGGGTGATGGTGAGCCTGAATTTCGCGAGTTGGAACCAGATCAGCGGCTGGCTGCAAGGACTCGATGCCCTACGCCGGGTGGCCTGATCACTTCGCCTCGTAAGCCGCTAGGCGAACCTCGTCGTGTGTGAAAACCGCAAGAAGGAACGGCTGTGATTCGAGATACTGCGCCAGGTCGCGCAACGTCAGATGAAGAGCCGAGAGCCGGTCCTCATCAACGAATAGTTGGCTGTTCTCCGGTTCGAACGCTGTAATCAGCTTCCTCTCCGGATCGAACTTCTCGTGCAACAGATCGACGATCGACTGCGCAAAGTGTCGGCGGTCCGGCGACCACGGTTCCGACGGCATGCCATGGTCCGCTGTCAGCGCGAGAAGATAGTTGGTGCCGACTTTGGCCTCCAGGGCTCGCAGTATTCGCGCCAAATGACGGTCCATCTCGCCGAGAGTGACTCGCAGCTCGCTCGAATCCGGACCGTATTTGTGACCCACGAAATCCGCGCCCTTGTAGTTCAGCAGAATGAGATCCGGGACCTCGTCTGCACCCACTGGCTCGCGCTCTATCATTGCCGTCATCGCATCGGCCTCGAAGGCCGGGAAGAGCGCCGAATAGCGGACATCGGCAGGCGAGTCGATTCTGTGACCCATCCACTCACCGCCGGTCTGCCACAGCTCTCTCGCATTCCGATCCCGCAGGTACGCAGGCAACCGGAAGCAGTTCGGATTCGTGGTCCAGTTGCCGGTCTGTTGATCGTAGCTTGCCAGCACGGGCGGCGCACCATTCAACTGGCACGCCCCGTGCCCCGCGAGCGGCGTCGCCGCTCTTTCGATGCTGCCCTGTGCCAGGACGATCGCGCGACCAGCCGTCGCGAACTGCCAAACATCCGCGAGCGTCAACGCCATCAGATCGTGCGGCATCTCTCCAGCGAACAGGTCGTAGCGCCGTCGATGACTGCGATCGTACACGCTTACGCCGGTGACCCCGTGCACGCGAGGATCGGTGCCTGTCGAGATCGTCGAGTGCCCCACTGCGGTGTTGGTCGGCGAATAGTTCACCTGCCCCTGGGTGAACCAGGCACCCTGCTGACGAAGAGCAGTCAGCGTTGGCATGGACGCGGCGTAGCGATCGAAGTAGTCCCGGCGCATGCCGTCCAGAACGATCAGCATCACGGCTCGGGGTCGATCGAAGCCCCTCCGCAGGACTGGTAACACACGGCCTGTCGCCGTCGGGGGCATCTGTACGCCAAGCGATGCCGCGATCGTCGGCGCGATGTCCTGCTGCACGGCCGAAACCGACAACACACCGGCTTTCACTGCCGGGCCCGCAAACATCAGCGGAATCGAGACGTCGTAGGACCAGGGCGAGCCGTGCATATACGAGACGTTCGGATCAAATCGCGTGATGAAGTCGCCTTCACGCGGCACGATCAGGAGTTGGCCCGTTCGTCCGGGAAAATATGCCCGGGCGAACATCTCCAGGAAGCGCTGTCGCGTTGCGGAATCGAGTGGCGGCTGCTTGAGCTGCTCGCCAGCTATCGCGTACGCGATCGCGACCAGACTCAGCGAGAGGAAAACGGTAGCGCAATGGCGGATCGTTGAGATCGCAACGGTTTGCCGCCTCGTCATGTCAGTTCCATCGTTTCAAACCGGATTGACCGCAGCGAGCCGCGAAGACACCGAACTGATCGTTCGATTATTGTCTTCGACTGCCCGCCGCGCCAGTCGTTTCATGCCAGCAGAACGCAAACTGATCTGGTTCGATTCCTGTTTGCGGTAGATCCTTCCACCGCTCGTAAGTGATTGAACTGGTTAGGGCGTAAAGTGGTGAGCCGCGTAGGAATCGAACCTACAACCCGCAGATTAAGAGTCGCATCAAGTGATCGAGATATGGGCCATTTCTGAAGGTGTCTGCCGCTCGGCACTGCAGATCGCGGCAGCAGGATGCATATCACTGCAAC